>NZ_QGSY01000137.1 GCF_003857035.1 Micromonospora arida | reverse complement strand
CGACGTTTCCTGTGGGGGCGCCGGGGTGGTGTCCTCGCAGGAGGAGGGGAAGAACCGTGAAGTACATGATTTTGCTCTACGGGTCGCAGCAGGACTACGACGTGCTGTCCGGGCGGGCTTCCAACCGGCCGGCGATGTCGGCCGAGCAGATCGCGGCGATGCACCAGCACATGGAGACCTTCCACCAGGCGCTGGCCGAGTCCGGGGAGCTGGTCGACGCCCGGGGCCTGAGCGAGCCGGTGCACGCCCGCCGTGTGCAGGTGCGCGAGGGAGCACCCGTGATCACCGACGGCCCGTACCCGGAGACGCAGGAGGTCCTCGCCGGTTACACCATCGTGGAGTGCGCCAGCTTCGACCGGGCCACCGAGATCGCCGCCGGCCTGGTCGACCCGGACGCCCCCGGTGGGTACGTGGACGTACGACCGGTGCTCGACGGTGTCGAGGACCTGGCCGGCTGACCCGGTGCCGGAGACTCCCGCCGAGGACCTGCTGCGCGAGCTGGCGCCGCAGGTCCTCGGCGCGCTGGTCCGCCGCTACGGGCACTTCGACACGGCCGAGGACGCGGTGCAGGAGGCGCTGATCACCGCGGCGCACGGTTGGCCGCGCGACGGCGTACCGGAGAATCCGCGTGGCTGGCTGATCACCGTGGCGTCCCGTCGGCTGACCGACCTGCTGCGTCGCGAGCAGGCCCGGATGCGGCGGGAGGACACGGTGGCCCGGTGGGTGCTGCCGGAGCAGTGGCGCGCCCCCGCCGCCGACCGTCCGCCGGCGGACGCCGACGACACGCTCATCCTCTTGTTCCTGTGCTGCCACCCGGCGCTGTCGGCGGCGTCGCAGATCGCGCTCACCCTGCGGGCGGTGGGCGGGCTGAGCACCGCCGAGGTGGCGCGCGCGTTCCTGGTGCCGGAGACGACGATGACCCGGCGGATCAGCCGGGGCAAGCAGCGGATCCGTGACAGTGGGCTGCGGTTCGCGCCGCCCACCGGCCCGGAGCGCGCCGACCGGCTCGCCGCCGTGCTGCACGTGCTCTACCTGATCTTCACGGAGGGGTACGCCCGCACTGCCGGGCCGGGGTTGCTGCGCGCCGACCTGACCGCCGAGGCGATCCGGCTGACCCGGCTGGTGCGCCGGCTGGTGCCCGAGGATCCCGAGGTCACCGGGCTGCTCGCGTTGATGCTGCTCACCGACGCCCGCGCTCCGGCGCGGATCGGCCGGCACGGTGAGCTGGTGCCGATGGCCGAGCAGGACCGCTCCCGGTGGCGGGCCGAGCAGATCGCCGAGGGGGTCGAGCTGATCACCGGGGCGCTGCCGCGCGGGGTGGTCGGGGCGTACCAGCTCCAGGCGGCCATCGCGGCCGTGCACGACGAGGCGCCCAGCGCGGCGGCCACCGACTGGGCGCAGATCACCGCCCTGTACGAGGTGCTTCTCGGGATGTCCGACAACCCGGTGGTGGCGCTCAACCACGCGGTGGCGGTGGCCATGAGCAGGGGCGCACCGGCCGGGTTGGCGCTGCTCGCCGACCTGGCCGACGACCCCCGCCTCGCCGACGACCCGCGACTGCCGGCCGCCCGCGCCCACCTGTGGGAACTGGAGGGCGAGCGGCTCGCCGCGCGGGAGGCGTACCGGATGGCGGCGGCCCGTTCGACGAACCTGGCGCAGCAGCGCTACCTGAACGCCCGCGCGGAGCGCCTCGCGGGCGACCCGCCGCCCGCCGGCTGACCCGCGCAGGCCCGTGCGGATCACGGCTGAGCCGGCCGGCCGTGCGAGTCACGGGCTGAGCCGGCCGACCGTGCGGATCACGGGCTGAGCCGGCCGACCGTGCGGATCACGGGCTGGCGGCCAGGAAGACGAAGGCGGCCATCAGCACCAGGTGTACGCCGCCCTGCAACACGTTGGCCCGGCCGGGCACCACCGTGAGGACGGCGGTCACGGCGGTGAGCGCGAGCAGCGTGAGCTGGGTGCCGCCGAGGCCGAGCAGCAGCGGGCCGTCCAGCCAGATCGAGGCGATCGCTATGGCCGGGATGGTCAGGCCGATGCTGGCCATCGCGGAGCCGAGCGCGAGGTTCAGGCTGGTCTGGACCCGGTCTCGGCGGGCGGCGCGGGCGGCGGCCAGGGTCTCCGGCAGCAGCACCAGCAGGGCGATGATCACGCCGACGAACGCGTGCGGCAGGTTCGCCGCCGCGACCCCGGCCTCGATGGTCGGGGAGACCGTCTTGGCGTCGCCGACCACCGCGACCAGCGCCACCAGCAGCAGGCCCAGGCTGACCATCGCCGCGCGGGTCGTGGGCGGCTTGGCGTGCTCCTCCGTCTCGATGACCTTGCCCCGGCTGTCGACCGGCAGGAAGTAGTCGCGGTGCCGGCCGGTCTGCACGAGCACGAACAGCCCGTACAGGGCCAGCGACGCGACGGCGGCGAAGACGAGTTGGGCCGGGCTGAACTCCGGGCCGGGGCGGGCAGTGGTGAAGCTGGGGATGACCAGGCTCAGGGTGGCCAGGGTGATCACGGTGGCCAGCGCACCGCCGGTGCCCTCCGGGTTGAACACGGCCACTCGGCGGCGCAGCGCACCGAGCAGCAGGGACAGGCCCAGTATCCCGTTACAGGTGATCATGACTGCGGCGAAGACGGTGTCGCGGGCGAGTGACTGGGTCTTCTCCGGCCCGCTGATCATGAGCGTGACGATCAGGGCCACCTCGATCACGGTGACCGCGACGGCGAGCACGAGGGACCCGTACGGCTCCCCCACCCGGTGGGCGACCACCTCAGCGTGGTGCACCGCCGCGAGCACCGCGCCGCCCAGCAGCACCGCGACAACCACGATGACGGGCCCAGGCAGGCTCCGCCCCCAGGTGACCATCAATATCAGGACGGCGAGCACAGGTACGACGAACGTCCAGTCGGTCAGGCGGGAGCGAAGGAGGGCGGCCATGACGTAAAGAGTGCCAGGTCAAGTGATCATGTGCCCACCATCGACGCGGCGACATGCGGCCGTCCGTGGCCTTCGCCACGTCAACCCGTAACTCAGAGGTTACGCTTTCCAGGTGAACGAGGTGGCCACCGCGATCGCGGACCCGGTACGACGGCACATCATGACCCTGCTGCGCGACGAGCCACTGTCCGCTGGTGACATCGCCCGGCGATTCGTGATCAGCCGACCCGCGATCAGCCGCCACCTGCGGCTACTGCGCGAGAGCGGTCTGGTGCACGACGAGATGGTCGGCCGACAGAGGATCTACCGACTCGATCCGCGCCCGCTCGCCCCGCTGGTCGACTGGCTCGCCGCACTCGCGGCCACCGACCGGTGGGGCCGGCACCTCGACGCGCTGGAGACCGAGGTCTATCGCACCCGCCGAGAGAGCCGCAGCCGCGGCCCGGCGGAGCACCGAAGGGAGCACACGGCATGACCCGCACACCCGCCGGACGCCTGTTTCACACCGACACCGGCCACGATCTCGTCCTCACCCGGACCTTCCGCGCCCCGGCGGCGGACGTCTGGGCCAGCCTGACCGAGCCGGAGCGTACGGCCCGCTGGTTCGGCCCGTGGGAGGGCGACGCCAGCCCCGGACGGACCATCCGGGTCCAGATGGCGTACGAGGAGCAGCAGCCCTGGTGCGAGATGCGCATCGACGCGTGCGAACCGCGGCAGCGCCTCGCCGTGTCGATGGTCGACGACTACGGCAGCTGGCTGCTGGAGCTGTCGCTGACCGAGACCAATGGCACCACCGAGCTGCGGTTCGTGCAGCACCTGAGCAGCGTGGAGGGCATCGCCGAGGTGGGCGCCGGTTGGGAGTACTACCTGGACATGCTGGTCGCCTCCCGGGACGGTTCGCCCCGCCCCGAGTTCGACGACTACCACCCGGCCATGCAGCAGTACTACCAGGGGCTGGTCGCCACGCCCTAAGGGTCGAGGGCCTGCCGCAGCTTGGCGAACTCGGCGGTCAACTCCGGCAGCGGGAAGTGTGCGTTCAGGCCGCTGGGGTTCGGCAGCACCCAGACCTGGGCCGGCCCCAGCCGGTCCGGTCGCGGGCCCAGCCCGGCCTTCGGTCGGGCGAAGGCGATGCGGTACGCGCTCACCCCGAGGATCGCCACGCAGCGCGGCCGGTAGCGCTCGGCCTTCACCGCCAGCCCGGTCACCCCGGCCACCAGCTCCTCCGAGGTCAGCTCGGCGGCACGGGCGGTGGCCCGGTTGCTCAGGCTGGTGATGCCCAGACCCTGCCGCAGCAGCTCGTCGCGTTCCCAGGAGTGCAGCTGGCGGTCGGTGAAGCCGGATCCGTGCAGGGCCGGCCAGAATCGGCTGCCCCGGCGGGCGAAGGGCTCCCCCACGGCGGCGGAGTAGAGGCCCGGGTTGTAGCCGCAGAACAGCACGCGCAGCCCGGGGCCGATGATGTCCGGCAGACCCCGGCCGGCCGCCGCCGCCACCTCCTGCGGGGTCGGCCGGCGCGCCGGCCCCGCACGCTCCCCGTCCACTTCACCGATCCTGCCGTACGCCCCGGTGCCGGACCCGGCGGCTGGCTTGACACCCTCAACGGATGCAGTCAACCGACCACCTCGCCGCCAGCCGTTACGCGCGGATGCGCTGGAACACTCCGCTCTCGCCGGAGCACGCCGCGTTGCTGTTGCAACGGCTCGACGTCCGTCCCGGCGCGCGTGTGCTCGACCTCGGCTGTGGCTGGGGTGAGCTGCTGCTACGGGCGGTCGCCGCCGGCGGTGTCTCCGGCCCGGTCGCGACGCGCGGCGTCGGCGTCGACACCGACGAGGCCGCGCTCGCCCGAGGGCGGCGGCTGGCCGCGGGACGGTCGCTGAACCGGCACGTCGCCTTCGTGATGGGGGAAGCGGCGGCCTGGCAGGAGCCGGCCGACCGGGTCCTCTGCATCGGCTCGGCACACGCCTTCGGCGGCACCGAGGCCGCCCTCGACGCACTCGCCGCAGTGGTCCGGCCCGGTGGGCGGCTGCTGTTCGGCGACGCCTACTGGAAACGGTCCCCCACGGCGGAGATCGCCGAGGTCTTCGGCCCGGAGGTCCCGACCCTTCCCGGGCTGGTCGAGGCCGCCCGTCGGCGGAGCTGGCGGTTGCTGCACCTGAGCACCGCCGACCAGCGGGAGTGGGACGACTTCGAGTCCACCTGGCTCGCCGGCCGGCAGGAGTGGCTGCTGGCGTACCCGGAGGATCCCCGTGCGGCCGAGGTCCGTGCGGAACTCGACGACCGGTTGCGCCAGTACGTCGGCGGCTACCGCGGTGTTCTCGGCCTCGCCTACCTCGTCCTCGGTCGCTGACCGGTCACCCTTGCCACCGCTGGCTACGCTGCGCGTGGTGAGCGCCCGACCTCGTCTCGCCCTGCCCTGGCGGGTCCTCGTCGTGTCCGTCGGCGCTGTGCTGGTGTGGCTGCTTCTCGGGGCTTTTCTCGATCGCGACTACGACCGCCCGACCCATGTGGCCAGGGCCATCCTTACGACGGTGCTCGTCGTGCCCCTGGTGGTGGCCGCCCGTCGCCTGCTCGACCGTCGCCCCTGGACCGGTCTCGGGCTGCCCTCCCTGCGCACCGGTTGGCGACGACTGCTGCTCGGCATGGCCTGCTGGCTCATCCCCGCCGCCGTGGGGTTCGCGCTCTGCCTCGGCTTGGGTTGGGTCGAGATCCGCCTGCGCACCTCCGCGGCGGACGCCCTGGGCGTGGCGGCGCTGCTGGTCGTCCTCGTCTTCCTGTACGAGGCGCTGCCGGAAGAACTCGTCTTCCGCGGCTACCTCCAGCGCAACCTCGCCACCCGGTTACCGGCCTGGCAGGCCGTCCTCGGACAGTCCGTGTTGTTCACCCTGTTCGGGTTCCTCGTCGGCGCCGCCACCTCCCTAGACAGACTGCTGCTGTTCTTCGTCTTCGCTCTGCTCCTTGGTGGCTTCCGGGTCGCCACCGGCGACATCTGGGCGGGCATCGGCTTCCACGTGGCCTTCCAGACCGTCGCCCAACTGTTCGGCGACGTGGGCGCCGTCTTCGACGTGACCGGATCGGACGTCCTGGGACTCGTCGCCATGGGTGCCATACCGTTCGCGTTCGGCTGGACAGCGGTGCAACGGCTGCACCACAACCGCCTGAGCTGGCAGGCCCGTGAACCGGAGCCGCTCGGTTGACGAGCACACCAACGGTTATGGCGTTCGCACGACATCACCGGCGTCGGCTCGTCCGGCTGGGTGACCGGACGGCGCCTGCGGAGCCCGTAGAGCACCGGTTGCATCCCGGTCTGGCGAGAGGCGCTGGCGGGGCCGCCCGTCCGGGCGCCGCGTCGGCGGGTGGGTGGGCTGGTCGCCGGTGCGGGGCCTGGACAGGACGAGGTAGACGATGGCGAGCAGCACGGCCGCGACGATGCCGTCGAGCCAGTAGTGGTTGCCAGTGGTCACGACAACCAGCAGGGTGACGAGCGGGTGCGCCAGCCACAGCCACCGCAGGCGTCCGCCGGTCACCGCGATGAGCGCGACGGCGACGGCGAGAGCCCAGCCGACGTGCAGGGAGGGCATGGCGGCGTACTGGTTGCTCAACGCGTCCGTGTCGGGTGGGCCGTAGACGGCGGGCCCGTAACGGCTGCCGGTGTCCACCATGCCGGTCAGGGCGGTCAGTCGCGGCGGTGCCAGCGGAAGCAGGAAGTGCAGTGCCAGCGCGGCAGCGGTGAGCCCGGCGAGCATGCGACGCGTCCAGAGATAACGCACGGGGTGGCGTACGTACAGCCAGATCAGACAGATGATCGTGGCGGGGAAGTGCACGTACGCGTAGTAGCCGTTGGCCAGGTGCACCAGCAGCTCGTGGGAGAGCACGGGACGTTGGAAGGCGGCCTCGTTGGGCAGGTGGAACAGGCGCTCCACCCGCCAGATCCACTCCCCGTTTCCCACCGCGGTCGACACCCGGTCGGCCCCCGCCACCCGAGCCGCCTTGTAGATGAGGAACAGTGCGGCGACGAGCCCCAGCTCACGTACAGCCCGGCGCAGTGCGGCGGCTCGCCGTGCGGGTGCCGCTGGCAGCTCCGCGGTATCCACAGCTTCCTCGATTCGGTGACCTTCGCTCGTAACCGGCCCTGACTGGACAGACCGGGCCGCCGCCGTCTTCGGACGGCGGCGGCCCCGGGTCCGACTGCCCGAGATCAGCGTCGGGTAGTCGGTCCGTCCTGCGTGGTGTCGACGCGCACCTGGTCGAGGGCGGGAGCGCCGTCGACCGCGTCGGCGGCGACGGCCGTCGACGTGGCGGCGTCCGGCAGGTCGAGGCTGGTCCGCAGGGTGATCGGCTTGAGCAGGAGCGCGGCGATGATGCCGACGACCCCGATGGCGGCGGAGATGAGGAAGATGTGTCCGGTGGCGTCGCCGTACGCGGCCCGGACGATGTCCTGGACCTGCTCGGGAAGGGCGGTGATGTTGAGGTTGCTGCTGCCCTCCGAGCCGCCGGAGGCGGGGATCCCGGCGGCGGTGAGGTCGCGGGTGATCTGGTCGCCGACCCGGCGGGCGAGGACGGCACCGAGCACGGAGACGCCGATGGTGCCCCCGAGAGACCGGAAGAACGCGACGCTGGAACTGGCCGCGCCGATGTCCTTGAGCGAGACCGTGTTCTGAACGGCGAGAACGAGGTTCTGCATGGTCATGCCGACGCCGACGCCGACGGTGAACATGGCGACGCCGACCAGGACGAGCGACGTCTCGTGGTCGATGGTGCCGAGCAGTGCGAACCCGGCGACGAGCAGGATCGAACCGGCGACGATGTACGGCTTGATCTTTCCACTCTTGGTGATCAGCCGGCCGGCGACGATGGAGGAACCGAGGACTCCGGCCATCATCGGGATGGTGAGCAGGCCCGCCTCGGTCGGGCTGTAGCCGCGGCCGATCTGGAAGTACTGGCCGAGGAAGACGGCACCGCCGAACATGGCCATGCCGACCGCGAGGCTTCCGAGGATGGCCAGCGCGGTGGTGTGCTGGCGCACGATACCGAGCGGGACGACCGGCTCGGCCGCGCGCGACTCGACCCAGACCGCCAGGGCGAGCAGGACGAGCGAACCTCCCACCATGGCGGCGGTCTGCCAGGAGATCCAGGCGAACGAGCCGTCGACGAAGGAGATCCAGATCAGCAGCACGCTGACGCCAGCGGCGATCAGGCTGGCACCCAGGTAGTCGATCTTGACGTTCTCGCGCCGCGCGGTCGGCAGGTGCAGGGTGGCCTGGAGCAGGATCAGCGCGATGGCGGCCACCGGTACGCCGACGAAGAAGCACCAGCGCCAGCCGAGCCAGGACGTGTCGACGATGAGGCCACCGAGCAGTGGGCCGCCGACCGTCGCGACGGCCATGACACCGCCGAGGTAGCCGTTGTAGCGGCCCCGCTCGCGCGGCGGGATCATGGCCGCGATCGCCACCTGGACGAGCGCCTGCAGACCGCCGACCCCGATGCCCTGGAACGCGCGGGCGGCGATGAGCTGGCCGGCGCTCTGCGAGAAGCCGGCGACTACTGAGCCCACCAGGAAGACCACGATGGCGACCTGGATGAGGATCTTCTTGTTGAACAGGTCGGCCAGTTTGCCCCAGATAGGGGTGGTCGCCGTCGCGGTGAGCAGGGTTGCGGTGACCACCCAGGTGTACTGGTTCTGCGAGCCGTTCAGAGCCCCGATGATCTTCGGTAGGGCGGTCGAGACGACCGTGCTGCTCAGCATCGCGACGAAGAGCACCAGCAGCAGGCCACTGAGCGCTTCCAGTGTCCGCCGATGGGTCATCGGCTCAGCGCCGGCCGTGATGGTGGGTGCGCTCATCGCGCGGCCTCCAGGTTGTCGTTGTCATTGTTTGCGAGGGCGACCTCGATGTCGCCGGCGAATCGGCCGAGGGCGGAGCTGAGCGCCGCCACCTCGCCGGGAGTCCAGTCGGCGAGCGCTCGTTGGAGCACCTCGCCGTACCAGCGGTGGCTGTCGGCCAGGGCGGCACGGCCGGCCGGGGTGACCGCCAGGAAGGTCGCCCGCTTGTCGGTCGGGTCTGGCTGCCGCTCGACCAGGCCGTGCGCGACGAGCGCCGCCACCGAGCGGCTGACGGTCGACGCGTCCAGCCGAGTGCGGTCGACCAGGTCGCGGGCGTGGCAGTCGCTGGAGAGTTGCTCGATCTGCACGAGCATGCCGAGCATGCCCGGCGGAATCGCCGGGCGTGCGTCGGCCCGGCGCTGCTTCAGCAGTCGAACGCTTCTGACCAGGTCGTACAGGCGAAGGCCCAGTTCACGAGAGCCGCTTTCCACGTCTGCCCCCACGCAAGAGTTGGTTGCCTCAAGCAAGCATTCACCGATCTTGCCCAGCAGGCAAGTTTGCTCATTGAGAAGTCGCTCACCGGCAACTACCCTCGGTGCGATGGACGAGACGACCGGCCTCCGGGAGCGCAAGAAGGCAGCCACCCGCCTCGCCCTGCACGAGGCGGCCCTACGCCTCGCCGCCGACGAGGGCATCGACGCGGTGACCGTCGAGGCGATCGCCGACGCCGCCAACGTCTCCCGGCGGACCTTCTCCAACTACTTCTCCAGCAAGGAGCAGGCCCTCTTCTACGGCGACACCATGCGCCTGCACCGGCTGTTGCAGCTGATCCGGGAACAGCCCGTCGACGAGGCGCCGTGGACCGTCCTGAGCCGGGCAGCCGAGCGTCTCACCGAGGAGGTCTTCGGCGCTTCTGAACCTTCCTGGCTGGCCCAACGCCGAAAGCTGCGCGGGCACCCCGGCCTGGCCCCACACCAGGTGGCGGCGTACGCCGCGATCGAGCGCGACCTGGCCGCGGAACTCGCCCACCGGCTGACCGACGACGACGTGGCACTGCGCTCCCGCCTTCTGGCCGCGACCTTCCTGGCCATCCTGCGGGTCGCCGTCCAGCACTGGATCGAGCACCCGGGCGACCCGATGGCGGAAACCGTCCGGACCGCACTCGTCGCGGCCGCTCCCGCCGTGGCCCCCGGAGGCCACCGGACCAGCACCGGCACCTAGCGCCGCTCCCCGATCCCCGCAGAGCCCCGCTCCGGTTCCCCCACGAGCGCTGAACGCGTCGACCGCCGACCTGTCCTGGGTGTCGGACGCTGCTCCTGCGCCAGACCAAACAGTTGGCACTCGCACCCGCACTGGGCTGACGAGTCCCGGTGCCGCCGTCCAGTGGGTGGTAGCCGACAGGCGCGGTCTTGACGGACCGCAGACATCGGAGGTTTACTGCGTCAGCGATAGAAGTCGATGCGCCCTGACCGTCCTTTGTGGTAACGGGGCACCTCGGCGACGCGACGCTCCCCCCTCGGCGGGCGGGGAGCACCCGCACGGCAACCCGAACGGCGCAGCGCCGCGCTCCCCCGCAGGACGACCCCCACCGGCACGACACCACCCCGCACTACCTCAGCCGAGCGTCGGCGGCCCGGCTCCGTACCACCGCCAACCTCGGCCCCGGCGAGCCCGCACAGCTCCGTGACGCGCGCCTGGGCCGACGCTCAGCAGAGGAGCAAGACCATGCGTTCCCGTCCCCGCCTGTTGGCACTCGTCACCGGCCTGGCCGTCATGCTGGCCAGCCTGGTCGCCCTGCCGACCCCCGCCTCGGCGGCACCCCTGACCAAGGTCCTGGTGTTCAGCAAGACCGCCGGCTTCCGGCACTCCTCCATCCCCAACGGCATCGCCGCGATCCAGCAGCTCGGCTCGGCCAACGGCTTCACCGTGACCTCGACCGAGGACGCCGCCCAGTTCACCACCTCCAACCTGGCCCAGTACCAGGCGGTGGTCTTCATGTCGACCACCGGCGACGTCCTCAACGCCAGCCAGCAGAGCGCGTTCGAGTCGTACATCGCCGCCGGTGGCGGCTACGTCGGCGTGCACGCCGCGGCCGACACCGAGTACAGCTGGCCGTGGTACGGCTCGCTGGTCGGAGCGTGGTTCGACTCGCACCCGGCGATCCAGAACGCCACCGTGAAGATCGAGGACCAGACCAACCCGTCGACCGCCCACCTCGGCACCACCTGGGTCCGCTCCGACGAGTGGTACAACTACCGCACCAACCCCCGGTCCAGCGCGCGGGTCCTGGCCAGCCTCGACGAGTCGTCCTACAGCGGCGGCAACATGGGCGGCGACCACCCGATCACCTGGTGCAAGACGTACGGCGGCGGGCGTGCCTGGTACACGGGCCTCGGACACACCGAGGCGTCGTACACCGACCCGAACTTCACCCGCATGCTGCTCGGTGGCCTCCAGGTCGCCGCGGGCTCCGTGACGGCCGACTGCTCGCCGCGCACCACGACCCCGCCGCCCACCGCCAGCGGCTCCACCCTGCGGGCCCGCGCCAACAACCAGTACGTCAGCGCGCCCAACGCCACCACCGCGCTGATCGCCAACAAGACCTCCGTCGGCACCACCGAGCGGTTCGACCTGGTCAACCTCGCCAACGGCAACGTGGCGCTGCGCGCCAAGGGCAACGGGCAGTTCGTCGCGGCCGAGAACGCCGGTGCCGCCGCGCTGATCGCCAACCGGGCCACCGCCGGCGCATGGGAGACGTTCCAACTGGTCCGCAACTCCGACGGCACGGTGAGCCTGCGGGCCACTGTGAACAACCGCTACGTCGCCGCCGACAACGCGGGCGCGTCCCCGCTGATCGCCAACCGGACCTCCATCGGTCAGTGGGAGAAGTTCGACCTGGTCACCACCAACTGACCTGGTCCCCCGCTCGCTCTCCACCACCCCACATGGTCGTGGTGCGCCCCCGCGCGCCCGTCCCCCGGTCGTCGAGAAAGGACGATCATGCTCTCGTATCCCCGGCGCTGGCCCCGGGCGCTCTTCGCGGCGGTTCTCACCGTCGCAAGCGCGGCCCTCGCTGTGGCTGCACCGTCCACCGCGCAGGCTGCGGTGATTCCCGCCTCCGACTATCAGCAGGTCAAGCTCGCCACCGGCTCGGGCGAGCTGGGTGAGGCCATGTCCCTGGCCGTCCTGCCCAACCGCTCGGTGCTGCACACCGCCCGCAACGGTGTCCTACGGGTTACCGACGTGGCCGGCAACACCAAGGTCTCCGGCACCCTGTCGGTCTACACCCACGACGAGGAGGGGTTGCAGGGCGTCGCCGTCGACCCCGGCTTCGCGAGCAACCGGTGGGTCTACCTGTACTACTCCCCCACGCTGAGCACCCCGTCCGGGGACGCCCCGACCACCGGCTCGCAGTCCGACTGGGACCGGTGGAAGGGGCACCTGCGATTGTCCCGGTTCACCCTCAACAGCGACGACACGCTCAACCTGGGCAGCGAGAAGATCGTGCTCCAGGTCGCCAACGACCGTGGTCAGTGCTGCCACGTCGGCGGTGACCTGGACTTCGACGGTGCCGGCAACCTGTACCTGACCACCGGCGACGACACCAACCCGTTCGAGTCGTCCGGCTACGCGCCACTCGACGAGCGAACCAACCGCAACCCGCAGTTCGACGCCCAGCGCTCGGCGGGCAACACCAACGACCTGCGGGGCAAGCTGCTGCGGATCAAGCCGCAGGCGGACGGCACGTACACCATCCCGTCGGGGAACCTGTTCGCCCCCGGCACGGCCAACACCCGTCCGGAGATCTACGCGATGGGTCTGCGCAACCCGTTCCGGATGAGCGTCGACAAGGCCACCGGCGTCGTCTACCTCGGCGACTACGGCCCCGACGCCGGATCCACGAACTCCAGCCGTGGCCCGCAGGGTCAGGTGGAGTTCAACCGCATCGCGGCACCGGGTAACTACGGTTGGCCGTACTGCACGGGCAGCAACACCAGCACGGAAACATACAATGAATACACCTTCCCGTCCGGGCCGTCGCAGTCCAAGTACAACTGCACGGGCGGGCCGACCAACAACTCGTTCCGCAACACCGGGCTCGGCACGCTGCCGGCGGCGAAGCCGGCCTGGATCAAGTACGCGGGCGACTCCGGTTCGCCGTCGGAGTTCGGCAGCGGTTCGGAGTCGCCGATGGGTGGGCCGGTCTACCGGTACGACGCCTCGCTCAACTCCAGCATCAAGTTCCCGGCCTCGCTGAACGGTCAGTTCTTCGCCGGCGAGTACGGCCGCCGCTGGATCAAGGCCATCGCGGTCAACTCCGACGGCTCGCGCGGGGAGATCTCCAACTTCCCGTGGACCGGCACCCAGGTGATGGACATGGCCTTTGGCCCGGACGGCGCGTTGTACGTGCTGGACTACGGCACCGGCTCGAACAACCAGGCCCTCTTCCGGATCGAGTACATCGGTGGTGGCAACCGCAGCCCGATCGCTGTCGCCTCGGCGAACCCCACGTCGGGGGCCAACCCGCTGACGGTCAACTTCTCGTCGGCCGGCAGCTCCGACCCGGAGGGTGGGGCGCTCAGCTACCTGTGGACCTTCGGCGACGGCACCACGTCGACGGCGGCCAACCCCACCAAGACGTACACCACCAACGGCTCGTACAGCCCCACCCTGAAGGTCACCGACCCGACCGGCCTGTCCGGCACGGCGAGCCTGATCGTCACGGTGGGCAACACCGCGCCGACGGTGTCACTCACCGCCCCCACCGACGGGCAACTGTTCAACTTCGGTGACACGGTGCCGTACCAGATCTCGGTGAGCGACCCGCAGGACGGCACGATCGACTGTTCCAAGGTGAGCCTGACCTACGCGCTGGGCCACGACAGCCACGCCCACCAGATCACCTCGAAGACCGGGTGCAGTGGCTCGATCACCGTGCCGACCGACGGTGAGCACGACTCGGCCGCCAACATCTACGGGGTCTTCGACGCCGCGTACACCGACAACGGCGGGCTGACCACGCACAGCATCAAGACTTTGCAACCGAAGCACCGTCAGGGTGAACACTTCGGCGGTCAGTCCGGCGTCCAGGCCACCGACCACACCAACGCCGAGGGTGGCCGCACGGCAGGGTTCATCGAGAACAACGACTGGATCTCCTACCAGCCGTACAACCTGGCCAACGCCACCCGCCTCACCGTGCGGGCGTCGTCGGCCGGCGCCGGTGGCACGATCGAGGTCCGGGCCGGGTCGGCCACCGGCACTCTGCTGGGCACCGTCACGGTGCCGGTCACCGGTAACTGGGAGACCTTCGTCGAGGCGTCCGGCACGATCAGCAACCCACCCACCGCGTCGACGACGCTGTACCTGGTGTTCAAGGGAGGGTCCGGCTACCTGTTCGATGTCGACGCGTTCACCTTCACCACCGGCACCGGTAGCAGCACGCCGGTGAGCACGCTGCGGGCACAGGTCAACAACCAGTACGTGTCGGCGGTTGGCACCACCGCGTTGATCGCCAACAAGGCAAGTGTCGGTGGCACGACCGAACAGTTCGACCGGGTGGACGCCGGCAACGGCGCCATCGCCCTGCGGTCGCGCGCCAACGGGCTCTACGTCTCGGCCACGAACGCGGGCGCCGCAGCGTTGGTCGCCAACGCCACGTCGATCGGATCGTGGGAGACGTTCCAGCTCATCACCAACTCGGATGGAACGGTGAGCCTGCGCGCCACGGTCAACAACCAGATCGTGTGCGCCGAGAACGCCGGGGCCGGATCCCTGATCGCCAACCGCACGTCGGTCGGGGCCTGGGAGAGGTTCATCCTGACCACCGGCTGACCGGGAATGTGCACGGGGCCCGGCCTGGTAACCGACCAGGCCGGGCCCTACCGCGTGAAGTAGGCGGCGCTACCCGCGTCCGCCGGGTAGTAGGACTCGACCGCGATCTCCTCGATCGTGATGTCCGTCGGGGTGCCGAACGTGGTGATGGTCGAGAACAGCCGCAGCTCGCGCCCGCCGACCCGCAGGATCATCGGCAGCACCACGTCGGCGTCGACCCGTTCGCTCGTCGGTTCCCCGGGCTGCGGGCTGAGCAGTTCCTGGTAGAGCGCGGCGAGCGCCGCGTCGGGAGCTGCGGCGAGCTGGCGCGAGATCCGGCTGCGGAACACCGCCCGCACGTCCGCCAGGTTGACGACCAGAGAAGCGAGCCCGCGCGGGTCCAGGCCGAGCCGGACCAGGTTCACCGGTGGTCGCAACAGGTCGGGGGCCACGTACGCGAAGAACGGGTCGACCGCGCGGTTGGTCATCAGAATGTTCCACCGGCGGTCGAAGACCAGCGCCGGATACGGCTCGTGCGCCTGGAGCACCCTGCGGACCGCGTCGAGGGCACCCGACAGGGCGGGGTCGTCGAGCGGGCGCTGCGCGTACCGGGGCGCGAAGCCGGCGGCGAGCAACAGCTGGTTGCGGTCACGCAGTGGCACGTGAAGCTGGTCGGCGAGCCGGAGGATCATGTCGGCGCTCGGCGTGGACTTGCCGGTCTCGACCAGGCTGACGTGCCGAGCCGACACATCCGCGGCGATCGCCAGGTCGAGTTGGCTGAGCCCTCGGCGCTTGCGCCACTGCCGCAGGAGTTCCCCGACCGCATACACGATCATGAGCCTACTCATCGTCGCTCGGGACGCCATGAAGTGCGATGTCATCGACAAGCGCACGAGGCCGGGGAAACACTTGCGGCCATGACCACCGAGAACAAGAGCATCGTGGGGCGTGCGTTGGCGGGGCTTGTCGACACCGGCGACGTCGACACGCTCGCCTCGTACCTGAGTGAGGACTTCACCCATCACCGGTCGGATTCGACGACCTCGACCAGGGCGCAGTGGCTCGCCGCGGTCCGCGCCGCGCTGGGCCCGACCGCCGGCATGCGGGTCGACATCCTGCACCTGCTGGCCGACGGTGACCACGTCGTGGTGCACTCGCGACGCCGACTCCCCGACGGAGGGCCGGAGATCGTGGTGGTTGACGTCCTGCGAATCGCCGACGGGTTGATCGCGCAGGTGTGGGAAGTCATCGAGCCGACGGCCCAGACCGCCGCCAACGACGCGTGGTGGGACGCGGATGCCTAGATCGGGAAGCGACCGTGGCGCCAGTGCCAGCGGCCTCCGGCCCGCAGGTGGTCGATGATCGCGCGCTGGAGCACCGTGCGGCGCGGCAGCTCGTCGAGCGGCGTGGTCAGGGTCCGGAACCCGAACCGCAGCACCTCGATGTCGGCGTCCGGCCCCGCCGACTCGTCGTAGGGCTCCAGCTCGAACCGGCGCTGGAACCGCACGATGTTGGAGTCCTCGGGAAGGTACTCCCGCAGCTGGGGGTCGAGCAGCCACGAGGCGCAGGAGAACGCGGTGTACTGCTCGTCGGGGAAGTGTCGAGGGAAGAACACGCGGGCCTCGTCGAGCGACGCCTCGATCGCCGTCGGGGTCAACGGCCCCGACTCGGGGACGTGCAGGCCGATCGCGCCGTCGCCACGCTGGTGCTGGAGCCGGCCCAGCTCGTAGACGCTGCCGCGCGAGTGCAGCGTCAGCCAGCTCTGCATGATCGGCCAGCCCTCGCCGCGCATCCGTCGGTCGATGGCGAGGTTGCGGCCCAGGTCAGCCAGGGTCACCCAGGTCACGGCATCGGCGATGCCGTGGTCGCGGTGGTACCCACGCACGACGTCGACCAGTGCCAGGTACGCGTACACGTAGAGATGGCGCCAGGCAGGCCCGCGCTCTCGCGGCAGCTCCGGGCCGGGCGACAGCCAGTCGTAACCCGCGAGGTCGGCGCGGACCATGGCGATCGAGCGGTCGAGCAGCCAGCGCAGCTCCGGGGTCCACAGCGGAGAGTCGGGGTCCGGCCAACCCGCGATGATCTCGGCGGCGTCGTCCGGCCGCACGGCGAGCCGGTCGAGGAGCGCGGGCGCGTCGGTCTTGGCTGGCAACGGAGCTGACGGCCCGTCACCGGCGAGCCGGTGCACGCGGTCGACCTCCTCGACGGGCACCCCGAGTCGAGCCGCGATGTCGTCCAAATCCACGCCGACGACCCTACCGGCCGGCGGGCATTTCAGGAGTCCGCCGGCACCCCGGCGTCGAGCTGCCCGATCATCGGCGCGAGAAGGTCGTTGAGCTCCCGGGCCAGCACCGCCACCGCGCGGCGCGCCGCCGCGGCGACCTCGTCGTCCGGACCGTCGGGCGTCGGCGGCAGGTCGTCGAGCGGGACCGGCGCCTCCACCTGAAGCAACGCGCGCAGATGCGGGCGGCGCGTCTGGTCCTCCTCGGTGGGTGTGGTGAACTGGCCGAACAGCCGGGGCCAGTCCTGCCAACCACGGTCGCGCTGCCACTGCTTGGTCCAGGTCAGCTCGGCCGGCCAGCGGGAGGCCACTGTCACCGCGCAGACCAGGCTGCCGTCCCACGGGCTGCGCGCGCAGGTCGCCGAGATGATCCGCCGGTGCCAGCGCACGAAGCCCGGCGACAGCTCGGTGGCCAACCGCCAGGCGGTCACCGCGAACGCCACGGGCGCGAAGTCACCCCAGGTGTCGGCGAACTCGTCGATCCGGCGAAACACCTCGGCCTCGTACCGGCCGCGCCCGTCGGTGCCGTGCTCACGGTCGAACTGCTCGTCCAGCCAGAAGGCGCGCGGTTCCGGCATCCTCAACCCCGTTTCACAGCGATGGTGTTGCGTACCTCGAACCTATGCGAATGTCGGGGTCGCGGGCGCCAGCCTCGCCCGTTGTCAACCTGCGCTCCGGCGAGGTCGCGGCAACCCGCTCAGCCGACGAAGACGCAGAAGGGATGCCCGGCCAGGTCGGCATACACGCGCAGAGGCTCGTCCGGGTCGTCGATGCGGTCGTACAACAGCCGGCCGCCGAGGCGCAGCACGCGCTCATGCTGGACCAGCAACTCCTCGACGGACTCCACGGTCAGGTCCAGGTGCAGTTGCTGGGGCACGGTAGTCGCCGGCCACGTCGCCTCCGGCAAATGCTCCACCTGCTGAAACGCGATCTGGGGTCCGCCGCCGGGCGACCGCAGCACCAGCCAGTCACGGCCGCGTTCGTCGGCCTTGCCGGCCGCTGGCGGTTCGTCACCGGGCCGGTAGACGAAGCCCAGTAGCTGTCGATAGAACTCGGCAAGCGCCCTCGCATCGGTGCAGTCGAGCACCACCGAACCCAGCTTGGGCACGCTCTCCTGGTCGACCATGGTTGATCACCTCCGGGTGCCATTCTGGTCGAATCGCGCCGCGCCTGCTTGACAAGGAGCCGGCTCCAGAGTGGACGATGCATCGTGCGAATTCTTGTGGTGGGTGGCAGCGGCCTGATCGGCGCTCACGTCGTGGACGTGCTCCGGGAACGTGGCCATGCCGCGACCACCGTGGCGCGTACCGCCCAGCCGGGCGTCGACCATCTGCTCGACGTCGGGTCCGCCTCGATCGAGGACCTGCGGCCGTTGCTCGCCGGTCACGACGGCGTCGTGTACGCCACCCGCACCGAGGAGCAACGGCCGCTGCCCAAGCCGATCTATCCCGAGTTCCGCCGCGACAACGTCGACCCGGTGGTACGCCTGTTCACCGCCGCCCGACTCGAAGGCCTCACCCGGGGCGTCGTGATGGGCTCCTACTACACCTACTTCGACCGGCTCCACCCGCAGTGGCGCCTCGCCGAACGGCACACGTACATCCGGTGCCGCCTGGAGCAGGCCCGGGAGGGGCGGGCTGCCGCCGGCGAGGGCCTGCCCGTCGCCGTACTCGAACTGCCCTTCGTCTTCGGCCGGGCCGGCGACCGACTGCCCAACTGGGCCGGTCCGCTGGACCGGTGGGCCCGCTCGCGTACCCCGCTGGTCGCCCCCACCGGTGGCAGCGCCGCGGCCTCCGCCCGCAGCGTGGCCGAGGTCGCGGTCGACGCCCTGGAGCAGGCCAGCGGCGCGGATATCCCGGTCGCCGACGAGAACCTCACCTGGCACGACATGATCGCGCGCATCGCCGACGCGGTCGGTCGGCGTCGCCGGGTCGCGCGGATGCCGTCCGGCGCCGCGAAGGCCGCGCTGCGACTGGGCGGCGCGCTACAGGCCCTCGGCCGCAAGGAGTCGGGGGTCAACCCCAGCTACCTCGCCGACCTCCTGCTCGCGGACCTGTTCATCGAACCGACGAGCGGTCGACCGCTGGACCCGGCCCTACGCGAAACCTTCCCGAGCGGCGCCGCCTGACCCCCGTTGGCGTCGATCGTCAGGTTGTGGGGTCTGCCGGGCGGCGATCTCGACGAACTCGTGCACCAGAGGTGACCGGTTGTCCTCGGCCCAGGCCAGGCACACCTGGTTGTGGCCGAGGTCAGTGACGGGTACGTGGCTGACGTCGGGTCTCGTGTAGAACGTCGCCGTCGACAGCGGCAGGATCACCATCCCGGCGTACGCGGCAACATGCTCCAGCTTCTCCTCGACGGAGTTCAGCTCGGGCCGAGGTCGGGGATCGGGGTCGCTGCGACGGTTCGGCAGGTACCGCCACTCCGGCACCGCGTCCGGGTCCTGCAACAGCCGTTCCTCGACCAACTCGGCGAGGTCGACCGACTCCTTCCCGGCCAGCCGGTGATCGGTGGGTAGGACGACGACCCGGGGTTCGGTGAACAGTGGCCGCAGGCACAGGCCGCGCTGGTCGACCGGGAGCCGGACGTAACTGACGTCCGCGCGCCCCTCGCGGACGATGTCGGCCTGGTCGTCCCAGGACGTACGGACGACGTTGACGGCCAGGTCGGGGTGCCGCTGGCCGATGGCGCGGGCCTCGGCGGTCACGAGAAGGCCGGGCATGAACGCGATGGTGAACGTCGGCCTGCCGTGCGCGACCCGCTGCACTCGCCGTCGCAGGGCCTCAGCCGAGGCGAGCAGCGGACGGGCGTCGGTCAGCAACTGTCGACCGGCCTCGGTCAGCACCGTGGAACGGCGGTCCCGCACGAAGAGCTCGGCGCGCAGTTCGTGCTCGAAGGCCCGGATCTGGCGCGACAGGACCGGCTGGGCGATGCGCAGCCGCGCGGCGGCCCTGCCGAAGTGCAACTCCTCCGCGACCGCCACGAAGTAGCGGAGCTTGCGCAGATCGACGTCCACCCTGCCCCCGTCCGGTTGCCGCTCCGGGCGGTTCCATGATACCCGCCGGGTATGAGCGGAGTGATGCCCAACGGGCATCACAGGAGGTGAAAGAGGTCTTGGACGCGGACGTTCCCGGCGGAGCACGGTGGTAACCGTTCCCACCACACGATCCGGAAGGACACGATCATGACCCTCATCGACCAGCGCGTCGTCGTACTCGGCGGAACCTCGGGGATCGGCCTCGCCACCGCCGCCCGCGCCGCCCGCGAGGGCGCCCAGGTCGTGGTCGCCTCCAGCAACCAGCGCAGCGTGGACCGCGCCCTGACGACCCTGCCGACCACCACCCAGGGGTACCTCGCCAACCTCACCGACCCGGACGCCGTGTCCCGGCTGTTCCACGGTCTCGGCTCGTTCGACCACCTCGTCTACACCGCCGGCGAACCCCTCGCGCTGATGTCCGTCGACGCCCTCGACCTCGCCGCCGCCCGGGCCGCCTTCGACCTGCGCTACTTCGGCTCCCTGTCGGCGGTCAACATGGCACTGCCGTACCTGCGCCCCGGCGGGTCGATCACCCTCACCACCGGCACCGCCAACCACCGGCCCAGCGCAGGCTGGTCGGTCGCGGCCAGCATCACCGGGGCGATCGACGCGCTGGTCCGCGCGCTCGCCGTCGAGCTCGCCCCGATCCGGGTCAACGCCGTCTCCGCCGGCGTGATCCGCTCACCGCTCTGGGACTCCCTGCCCGAGGAAACCCGGGAGCAGATGTACGCGCAGCTCAGCGAATCGCTTCCGCTCGGCCGGGTGGGCGAACCCGAGGAGGTCGCCGAGGCGTTCGTCTACCTCCTGCGGGCGACCTACGCCACCGGCACGGTGGTGACCGTCGACGGCGGCACCCTGGTCTCCTGAGCCCGACTGCTCCTGTGCGCTGCGCGCTGGGTCTGCGCGCTCCAAGATCCGCGCTACTTCAGGGGTGTAGTGGTCTCCGCGGCCCGCGAGGCCCCTACATCCCCGAAGTAGCGGGTGGACCGAACTGCGGCGGCCGTCAGCGGAGCTGTTCGGCCAGGCCGACGATGATGCCCTCCGGGCCGCGGACGTAGCAGAGCCGGTAGATGTTCTCGAACCGCTCCACCTCACCGACGAGCTCGGCGCCGTGGCCGCGCAATCGGGTGATCACATCCTCGATGTCGTCGACGGCGAACATGACCCGCCGAATCCCCAACGTGTTCGCCGGCGCGTCCTTCGGCTCCGCGCTGATCGCCGCCGGTCGGTGGAACATCGCCAGCTCGACCTTGCCGTGGCCGTCCGGGGTTCGCAGCATCGCGACCTCCTGCCGGACGTCGTCGATCCCGATGACCCGCTCCACCCACCGTCCCTCGACCGGCCCTCGCCCCTCCAACTCCATGCCGAGTTCGACGAAGAACGCGATGACCGCGTCGAGGTCCTCGACAACGATGAGGACGTTGTCCATCCGCTGGATCGCCATGCTGGATCTCCCTGCTCTGGTGCGCTCGCAGTGACCGCATCCTCCCCGAGGACGGAGCCACTCGGCCGTTCTCGACATTCAGAACGGACTGTCTGCCGCGTCGTACTGGCAACCAGAGGTCATTGCCGTTGCTTCACGCTGTCCCTGCGCCCCGGGTGTGCCGCGGACGGCCCGATGGCCGTGAACGGCTCTCGAAGTTTGGCGGGCAGGTCGCCCAAGGTGGCGAAAAGCGGCCCGCCCCAGCTCGGGTCGGTGTCGTTGTGCTCGGTGGTCCGGAAGACGGTCATACCGACCGCTGCCGCCCCCGCCAGCTCACCGTCTGCACCGTCGCCAACAAAGACACACTCCGCCGGCCCAACGCCCAGGCGCTCGGCAGCAAGGTGATAGATCGCCGGGTCGGGCTTGGCCAGCCCGACATCGCAGGAGAAGACCGCGACATCGAAGCGTTGGGCGAGCGGACTCTGCGGCCACGCCTGGGCAGTTTCCGAGGTGGCGTTGCTGATGAGGGCCAACGGATGCCCGTCGCCGCGAAGCGCGTCGAGCACGTCCAGGGTGGCGGTCGAGACGCTGTCCAGCACCCGGCGCGCAAGGGCTCGCCGATGCTCACCGGCCCGTGTCACCTGTTCGTTGGTCGGTGTGCCGCCGAGGCGTCCGGCGAGGATGCGGATGGTCTCCTCCACGTCCCACCGGACCAGCCGGTCCCGCCAGGTGGCGTGGTACGCGGCGACCAACTCGGCCGGAGCCACCCCGACCATGATCGCCATCTCGCCGACTACCCGGTCACGCGCCTCGTCGGCCCCCTGAACCAGGGTGTGAAAGAGGTCGAAAACCACTGGTCGAGACATCTCAGCATCCTACTGAGATCGTCACCGCAGTCACCTTGCACGCCAGCCTCCGGCGTCACTTCGTACGGCAGACGAGGGCAAGGTTGGCATGGCCTAGCGGCGCTGCCCCTCGTATCGCCCAGCGACAGCCGGGCCCAGGTCGGCCGGGAGGTGGGCGACGGCCAGCGCCACTGCCTCCGTGGCGGTCGCGGTCTCGCCGAGCACCTCACGCCGTCCCCGGACCCGGAAGTTTGAGGGCGAACCATGCGTGCTGAGACTGACCGGGCTGGGCGAGAACGGATATCCCGTGGTGGTGGAGAAGTTCAAGACGGAGTGAGTCGTGTACGGGTACAGCTGCCGTAGCATCGGCTCGTTGTGGGCCGCCTCGATCAGCGCCCTGTGGTTTGGCCCATCGGTCTCTGTGGTGCTCTGTCTGAGCCACTGCCATTCGGCCGCCACCACGCCCGCCGGGCCTTGCTCGACGACCTCGCCTCGGCGAGTCAGCACGACGAATGGCACCGAACGCCTGATGTCGTGCAATGGCATGCCGGAACGCCAGTTGTGCGCCGCTCGGACGACCTCGACCAGGTCGCCGGTGGTGCCAGCGATCAACTGGATTCCCTGCCCCCATCCTTCGATTCTGAAGCGGCGTTCATCGGTGCTCGCACTAACCGTGAGATCGTCACGAACCGAAGACCCACTGGGGACACTCGCCCACGTCAGGGGCGAGGACCATTCCAATGTTCGGGCCGATCCGAGTGAGAGGCCATGATCAGCGGCGACGGCGTCGAGGGCGGCGGCAAGGCTGCCTGCGGCCGCCACTTCGGGGTACAGGTCTTCCACGGTGGGATCGCTGAGCATGCGAGCATTCTGCCGCAACCCGGTGCCAGCAGCCGTCCGTGCGTTCAGGGCCGATTGGCGCGAACACCGGCGGACGATGCGGACGACCTCTGGCATCCTTGCCGACGTGGACGAGACGCTCAACGTGCTGGGCCTGGCAGAACGCACCCACGAGCTACTCATGCCCCGGGCCGCCGCGCGCTGGCCCAAGGACCGTCCCCGCCCAACACTGACCGTGTTCGAACTGCTGATCGATGGAACTCCGTTCCTCGACATGGTTCACGCGCGACGACCCGGCTACTCACTCCGCTCACCGCTCTGGGTCGGCTATCCGCGAATCCTGCAATCCCATGCCCGGGCACTGCTCGGCGAAGCGCCGTCGGACCTGGCCGCCGATGATCCGCCAGATCATGTCGCGCTACTCATGTGCCCCAGTTGCGGCACCGGGGGCTGCGGCGTGCTGTCTGCCCGGCTGCTGCGACGAAGCGGCCGCGTGCAGTGGACCGACATCGGTCGCCAGGTGCCCGACCTGGGAGATCTCGGCACGTTGACGTTCGATGCCGACCAGTACGCCGCAACCCTGAGGCCCCTGGCCGAGCTGCTGCCCTGCGGTGACTAGTCCCGGTCCCACTCCGTCGAGGCGCTGAGCACCAGCGGGATCGTGTCGACCAGCTCTTGCGGTCCGTCGATCTGCCACGCACGTACACAACAGCCGCAGCCGGTCTCCGTTATTGAGGTCAGCGACTCGCGATATCGCGCGATCCAGGCTTCGGCGTCGGCCACCTCGCCGGGGATGTCCACGCGGGCCATCATGCTGAATCGGGACACGGCGACACCGTAGCGGGAACTTCAGGCCCCCGCGCACTACCAGTGCCGGTGCCCGTGTGGGCCGGCGACCCCTTGACCTCCAGGCGGCAATTGCTGCGCGCCTACCTGCTGCCCTGTCAAGCTTTGGCTCCGCGGCGACAGGCGCATCCGCCGTCTCGCGGTCAAAGCATCAGGATGAGTCCTTCCTCAGCCGCCAGCACGGCACCGCCGAACTCCACCTGCGCGGCGGCCACTGCCGCCTCCCGGTCGTTGCCGGGCCAGAAGTGGGTGAGCATCAGGCGGCGGGCGCCCGCCCGACGACCCCACCGACCAGCCTCAGTGGAGGTCAACAGGTTTCGGGTGCGACGGCTTGTCTCGCCGTCGCGGTCCGTCGCCTCGACGATGAACAGGTCGGCGTCACGTCCCAGCTCGGCCAACGCGGGAGTCGGCCCCGTGTCCCCGGAGTAGGCCACCGCGATTCCGTCGGCCTCAATCCGGACGCCGGCGTTGGGCACGAAGTGTGGGAGAGACAGCCCGGTCAGGTCGAACGGCCCGACCCGGTAGCTGCCGGGCAGTGGGTGCAGATCGAATACGGAGTTCAGGTCGACATCGGGCTCCAGGCCGCTGAGCCGGTCGAGCACGCCGGGCGGGCAGAACAACGGCAGCCGTGGCCCCCCGGGCTGGCCGTAGAACCGCATCCTGAACAGACCGTGCAGGTCGACGCAGTGATCCGGGTGCTCATGGGTGATGACGACGGCGTCCAGCGCACCATCAGGCCAGTGCCGGAGCAACCGCGGCAGCGTGGCGTAGCCCAGATCAAGCACCAAGCGGTAGCCGTCCCAGTCCACCGCGAAGCCGCTACAGGCACGGCCTGGCTCGGGGAAGGCACCGCAACTGCCAAGCACTGTGACCTGTCGCATCCATCCAGCGTCTCACCTCACTGGGCGGGGCCGTTCTTCCTAATAGGCCGGCGGGCCGGGCCAGTTCGGGCAGCGCGAAGGACGGCAGGACAGCAGGCTGGGCTGCGACCGGGTGGCTGGCGCTCCCTCAGCCGTCACGTGCGTAGCGCGTGCGGGTCGCGTTCTGAAACCAGGATGGCGGTGCTTATCTCGTCCACGAATGCCCGGACGTGATCGGCTCTGCCGGTGTCGGTGTCCTGGCCGAAGTCGTACCACCAGTCACGTGCCCAGATGATGAGGCCTGCCCATCGAGGGTAGGCGGTGATGGTCTGGTCGGCGGCCTGCCGCTTGGATAGTTGCCGGCCGCTCTGAAGGCGTTGGTAGGCCCGGCAGA
The DNA here is from genome assembly GCF_003857035.1 of Micromonospora arida. Classification (GTDB taxonomy): domain Bacteria; phylum Actinomycetota; class Actinomycetes; order Mycobacteriales; family Micromonosporaceae; genus Micromonospora; species Micromonospora arida. The sequence goes on along the minus strand of NZ_QGSY01000137.1, from coordinate 55,872 downwards.
GGGTGAGCACGGCGTAGGACTCGGCTCCGGGGGTGGTCATCTGGATCACCCAGGTCGGCCAGTCGCGGACGTGGTCCAGCAGGGCCGAGCGGACGAGGTTGGGGTCGACGGCGGGTAGCAGCATGTCGGGCGGGGGTCCCAGCAGGCTGCGGCCGTGGTCGTGGACGGCGGACCAGGTCACGACGCGGTGAGTGGTCGCGGGTAGCAGGTGCAAGGATTCCCCGGGGCTGACCCGGGCAATGACGTGGTCCCGGCGGGCATCGCCGAGCGCTGCGTGGCGCGCGGCGTCCAGGGATACGTATTCCACCTCGATCCTGCCGGCCCACTGCGGGTGCCGCCGGTCAAGGTCCGCGTGCAGTCCGGCGAGCACGGCCAGAAGGCCCTCGTCCGGGTCGCCGTCGAGTACCGCGAGCAGATCAAGATCACTGCGGTCTGCGGCGAAGTCGCCGGCTACCAGCGAGCCGTGCAGGTACAGGCCCAAAAGCCTGCCGGTCAGCGCAGGACCCCACGCTTCAGGAAGATCGGAGAGGACCATCTCGGGTGGTGCCACCAAGTCATCCTGCCCTGCGGGCTGCCAGCCCGCCACCGAGTACGTGAGTACCCGCTGACGCGACCGGCACCGACCAATAACGCCGCCGCCCGGTGGAGAAGGTGCATGCCCGACCACAGCGGAGGCGCAGGCATGCGCGCATGGGCCGAGGTGTGGATACCGCAGCAAGAAGGAGGATGTGGCCCGTGATCGTATGGCTCAACGGCACCCACGGCGTGGGCAAGACGACGACCAGCATGCTCATGCAGCAACTGATCCCAGATTCGCGAGTGTTCGACGCCGAGAAGGTCGGCGAGACACTCATGGACATCACGCCGGGACTGCCCGCGACGGACAATTTCCAGCACTGGCCGCCATGGCGGCAACTCGTCGTCGAGACCGCCCGCCGTGTTCTCGACTACACCGGCGGCACGCTGGTAGTGCCGATGACTGTCCTGGTCGAGCAGTACTGGAACGAAATCAGTACGGGCCTGGCCCAACATGCCATCCCGGTCAGGCACTTCGTCCTCCACGCTGACCAAGACACCCTCCGCGGCCGTATCGAGGGGGAACACCCCATTCCGTCTCCGTTCCGTCTCAAGTACCTTCAGCCCTACGCCGAGGCGGCCCGCACGTGGCTGCATGCCGAGGCCGAGGTCGTGGACACCACGCACCTGACTCCCGCCCAAGTCGCCGCGCAGATCGTCCTCAGAGCTACCAAGGGACGCTCAGGTGCCTAACCTCAGCTTGGGAAACCCGTTGATCTACGCCCTCCGCGACCTCGCATGCGGAGCACAGGGAGTCCGAGTTGCCGTCGTCCGCCCAGCGTTGATTGCTGGTGTTGAACCGCTACGTCGGGCAGACCAACGGGCACGTTCGCTCTCTGGACCTTTCCCTGCTGGATGAGCCCTCGTATCGGGGGCCGTCGCTACGGTGGTGTGGCTACCAGGGCCAGTGCTGAGCGAGATGGGTCGGATCATCGCCTGGCGACACCACGAACACGTGCTCGCCGCTGCCATTGAACACCAGCAGCGGGCCGGCCTGCGACGCTAACGCCACCGTCGCGGCCAACACGGCACTGCTGGCTGGCTTGCGGAACCCGATGTCGGTCACGGCCTGGTCCAACTTCACCAGCTGGTCACCGTCGGCGCCTTCGACTCCCAGGCTGACCTCGCCGAGGTCCAGGCCACCGACCGACGCGCAGGTGGCCGGGTCCGGGCAGCCGGAGAGATCGCTGGTCACGTCAAACCCTGCGACCTGGAACCATGGCACGCCGTGACAGCCGGCCCCCCGGAATGTGGACAGAACCTGCGCCACCGTCGGAAGTTCACGGGCGGCCGGTGGTTCATCGGGCAGACCAAAGGAAGACTCAGCGTCTGCTGCCCACTCGAGTACGCCGTCCTCGGCCGCGCAGTGCAAGGGCGTCACCAGCAGAGACCAACTCACAGCACGCATCGTGCCATCCCACGTCCGGAACCCCGAGACCCGAATAGTCCCCCTCCGGCACGACCGCGCCCTACCATCGGCTCAGCACATAACCTATCGATCTCGACCTGACGTCAAACGTCCTGCGACGCCGTTCCGTCAAACATCATGCGAGACCAGGCAATTCTGGTGGTGATTGGCGGGGAGAAGCATGACCGTGTGGACTGTCGCGATATCGCAAGCTCTCGCCGCACCGACGACGGTGTCTGTGACCAACGGCAGGAAATCGCCGTGCTGCTCAAAAGCTGCATCTCCTACCGACCAGCGAGGACCGAACGCGCCGCGCCATCGACACCGCGTTCGGTGAAGACCAGGCCGCCGACGACGGCCCGGGGGCCGTGAAGGCCTGGAGACGGCATGATCAAGGCTCAGTGGCCTTCCGGACGGCTCAGGCGCAGTTCAGCGACCCTGCGCCCGTTACTTGGCGTTGAAGTAGTTGGCCTCCGGGTGGTGGACCACGATCGCGTCGGTGGCCTGCTCCGGCATGAGCTGGAACTCCTCGGACAGCTCGACCCCGATCCGGTCCGCGCCCAGCAGATCCATGATCTTCGCCCGGTCCTCCAGGTCGGGGCAGGCCGGGTAGCCGAACGCGTACCGGCAGCCCCGGTAGTCGTTGTGCAGGATGCCGGCCAGGTCCGCCGGGTCGTCGTGCCCCAACGGACGGCCGTCGGGCAGGGTCATCTCGGCGCGGATGCGCTGGTGCCAGTATTCGGCGAGGGCCTCGGTGAGCTGCACGGAGAGGCCGTGCACCTCCAGATAGTCGCGGTACTCGTTGCGGGCGAACAGCTTCGCCGCGTACTCGCTGACCGGCTGGCCGACGGTGACCAGTTGCAACGCGACCACATCGAGCTGGTCGCCCTGGGGCCTGAAGAAGTCCGCAAGGCAGAGCCGCCGCTCCTGCCGCTGGCGGGGGAAGGAGAACCGGGCGCGCTCCGCGTGCCCGTTCTCGTCGAGCACCACCAGGTCATTGCCTTCGGAGTACGCGGGGAAGTAGCCGTACACCACGGCTGCCTCAAGGACCTGGTCGGCGATCAGACGGTCCAGCCAGTACCGCAGACGCGGCCGGCCCTCGGTTTCGACCAGTTCCTCGTAGGAGGGGCCGCTGCCGCCCCGGGCGCCACGCAGCCCCCACTGCCCGGAGAAGGTGGCCCGCTCGTCGAGCAGCGCGGCGTAGTCGGCCATCGGCACGCCCTTGACCACGCGGGTGCCGAAGAACGGCGGCGTGGGCACCGACACGTCGGCGGCCACGTCGGAGCGGACCGAGGAGTCGTGCAATTCCGGCAGCGACGTGGTCACCATCGAGCGCTGCCGTTCCCGGCGTGCCCGCCGGGCGGCGAGGGCCGCCTCCCGCTCCGGGTCGATCACCGGGGCGCCACCGCGCTTGGCGGTCATCACCCTGTCCATCAGGGACAGACCCTCGAACGCGTCCCGCGCGTAGTGCACCTGCCCGGGGAACGTCGACCGCAGGTCGTCCTCGACGTACGCGCGGGTCAGCGCCGCCCCACCCAGCAGGACGGGCCAACGCTCCGCGACCCCGCGGGTGGCCATCTCGGCCAGGTTCTCCTTCATGATGACGGTGCTCTTCACCAGCAGCCCGGACATGCCGATCGCGTCGGCGCGGTGCTGCTCGGCGGCATCGAGGATGGCGCTGATCGGCTGCTTGATGCCGATGTTCACCACCTCGTATCCGTTGTTGGACAGGATGATGTCGACCAGGTTCTTGCCGATGTCGTGCACGTCGCCGCGCACGGTGGCGAGCACGATGCGGCCCTTGCCGCCGTCCTCGATGGTCTCCATGTGCGGTTCCAGATAGGCCACCGCGGTCTTCATCACCTCGGCGGACTGAAGCACGAACGGCAGCTGCATCTGGCCGGAGCCGAACAGCTCACCGACCACCTTCATGCCGTCCAACAGGATGTCGTTGATGATCGACAGTGGGGACCGACCGCCGGCCATCGCCTCGTCCAGGTCGGCCTCCAGGCCGTTGCGCTCACCGTCGATGATCCGTCGCTTGAGCCGCTCGTCCAACGGCAGCGCGGCCAACTCCTGTGCCCGGCTGGCCCGGGCGCTGGTCACGTCGACGCCCTCGAAGAGCTCCAGGAAACGCTGCACCGGGTCGTACCCCTCGCGACGCCGGTCGTACACCAGGTCCAGGGCGACCTCGCGCTGCTCGTCGGGGATCTTCGACATCGGCAGGATCTTGCTGGCGTGCACGATCGCCGAGGTCAGGCCGGCCTGCACGCACTCATGCAGGAAGACCGAGTTGAGCACCTGCCGGGCCGCCGGGTTGAGCCCGAACGAGATGTTCGAGATGCCCAGGGTGAAGTTGACACCCGGGTAGCGGCGGGAGATCTCCCGGATCGCCTCGATCGTCTCGATGCCGTCGCGGCGGGTCTCCTCCTGGCCGGTGGCGATCGGGAAGGTCAGCGCGTCGATCAGGATGTCGGAGCGGTCCACGCCCCACCGGCCGGTCAGGTCGTCGATCAACCGCGCCGCGACCCGGACCTTCCACTCCTGGGTACGAGCCTGGCCCTCCTCGTCGATGAGCAGCGCCACCACCGCCGCGCCGTGCTCTCGGACGATCGGCATCACCCGCGCGTACCGGGATTCGGGGCCGTCGCCGTCCTCGAAGTTCACCGAGTTGACCACACAGCGGCCGCCGAGCATCTCCAAGCCGGCCTCCACCACGTTCGGCTCGGTGGAGTCCAACATGATCGGCAGGGTGGACGCGGTGGCGAAGCGGCCGGCCAGCTCCCGCATGTCCTGCGTGCCGTCGCGGCCGACGTAGTCCACGCACAGGTCGAGCAGGTGCGAGCCGTCGCGCGCCTGGCTGCGGGCAATCTCCACACAGGCCCGCCAGTCGCCGGCGAGCATCGCCTCCCGGAACGCCTTCGAGCCGTTGGCGTTGGTCCGCTCCCCCACCATCAGCACCGACGCGTCCTGGGCGAACGGCACCGGGTGGTAGACCGAGGAGACGCCCGCCTCGTGCCGGGGTTCGCGGGCCGGGGCGGTGACGCCGTGCAGCCGCTCGGCCAGCACCCGGATGTGCTCCGGGGTGGTGCCGCAGCAGCCGCCGATCAGCCCCACGCCGTACTCGGTGACGAACCGCTCCAGGGCGTCGGCCAGCTCCACGGGAGTCAGCGGGAAGTACGCCCCGTCGGCGGTCAGCACCGGCAGGCCGGCGTTCGGCATCACCGACAGCGGGATGCGGGAGTGCTGCGACAGGTAACGCAGGTGCTCGCTCATCTCGGCCGGGCCGGTCGAGCAGTTGAGCCCGATCAGGTCCACGCCGAGCGGCTCGATCGCGGCGAGGGCCGCACCGATCTCGCTGCCGACCAGCATGGTGCCGGTGGTCTCCACGGCCACGTGACAGATGATCGGCACCGACTGGCCCAGCTCGGCCATCGCCCGCTTCGACCCGACCACTGCCGCCTTGACCTGAAGCAGGTCCTGGCAGGTCTCGATGATCAGCGCGTCCGCGCCGCCGACGATCAGACCCGCGGCGTTCTCCTGGTAGGCGTCGCGCAGGGTCGAGTAGGCGGCGTGCCCGAGGGTGGGCAGCTTGGTGCCCGGCCCGATCGAACCGAGCACGAACCGGGGCCGCTGCGGGGTGCTGGCCGCGTCGGCCGCCTCCCGGGCGATCCGGGCGCCCGCCTCGGACAACTCGCGGATGCGGTGCGGGATGTCGTACTCGGCGAGGTTGGCGAGGTTGGCCCCGAAGGTGTTGGTCTCCACGCAGTCGGCACCGACGGCCAGGTAGGCGTCGTGCACCCCGCGCACCACGTCGGGGCGGGTGACGTTGAGGATCTCGTTGCACCCCTCAAGCCCGTCGAAGTCGTCGAGCGTGAGGTCCGCGGCCTGAAGCATCGTGCCCATCGCGCCGTCGGCGATGAGAATGCGATCAGCCAGCACATCCATCAATGAAGTCCGCACCCGTTCAGGTTAGTGCGATTCGGCCGGACTCCACGACCATCCTCGAGCGATCCCCTATTGTGTCACGGGGATCACGCTGTCTGGTTCGTTCGGTTATGACCTGCTGCCGGAGCGGCCGACCGGCGCGGCCGACGGGCCGCACCCTCGCCCTGCACGTAGGCTGACGGACGTGAAGGACAACAGGGACGCCGCCGTGCCACACGGTATGACGACCGGGCGCGGTCCCGGCGCCAGCCGCGACGAGCAGGGTGAGGTGACGGCGTGACCGAGTTCGACGGACTGCCGGTGCTGCGGTCCCCGGTGGCGATCGCCGCGTTCGAGGGCTGGAATGACGCCGCCGACGCGTCCACCGCCGCGGTCGAGCACCTGGAGCAGGTCTGGAACGCCCGGCAGATCGCCGAGCTGGATCCGGAGGACTTCTACGACTTCCAGGTCAGCCGGCCCACCATCACCATGGCCGACGGGGAGACCCGGCGGGTGGAGTGGCCGACCACAAGGTTCATGGTGGCCAGCCCGGAGGGCACCGACCGTGACGTGGTGCTGATCCGCGGCATCGAGCCGAGCATGCGCTGGCGGACGTTCTGCGAGCAGGTGCTGGAGATCTGCCACAGCCTGGAGGTGGAACGGGTGGTGCTGCTCGGCGCGTTGCTGGCCGACGTGCCGTACACCCGGCCGCTGCCGATCAGCGGCAGCGCCTCCGACGCGCAGGCCGCCGAGCGCTACCAGCTCACCCCCACCCGGTACGACGGGCCGACCGGCATCGTCGGCGTGCTGCACGACGCGTGCACCCGCGCCGAGGTGGACGCCGTCTCGTTCTGGGTGCACGTGCCGCACTACGCCAACAACCCGCCCTGCCCGAAGGCCACCGTCGCCCTGCTGCACCGGGTCGAGGAGGTCGTCGACCTGCCGGTGCCGATGGCCGACCTGGCCGAGGAGTCCGCCGAGTGGGAGCAGCGGGTGCGCAGCGCCGCCGAGCAGGACGCGGAGCTGGGCGAGTACGTCCGCGAGCTGGAAGAACGGGTCGGCGACGAGGGGATCACCCCGTTGACCGGTGACGAGATCGCCCAGGAGTTCGAGAAGTACCTGCGCCGCCGGGGCGGTTCGGCCGGCCCCACCGCCGGCTCCTGGTAGCACCGTTTCGCTGCGGGCCTTCGGACCTTTCGTGGTCCGGGGGCCCGTTTTCGCGTGTCCAGGGTGGCGCCGTCACACCCGCTGGGGCATCCTAGGAACCTAGATGTGATCAAGGAGGCGGGTGTGCAGATCAATCCCGGGGCCGCGGAGTTCCCGCACCGACAGATCGCCGCGCAGCTCAAGGCCCAGGTCCGTCGCGGCGACTGGGGACCGGGCGAGCGGCTACCGTCCATCCCGGCCATCGCCGAGATGTTCGGCGTCGCCAAGCAGACCGTGCAACGCGCCGTCGACCAACTGCGGGTCGAGGGCATCCTGATCACCAAACCCGGCTCCGGTACGTACGTCCGGGGCACCCGCCGCCGCCTCAACCGCCTCTCCCGAGGCCGGTACGGCGGATTCCGCGGCTACCACACCGACCTGGCCGCCCGATACCGTCAACAGCTCGTCTCCGTGGGGCACGCCCCCGCCCCCGCCGAGGTGGCCGACGCCTTCGGCGTGTCCGACGGCACCAACCTGCTCTGCCGCCGGCACCTCGTCCGCACCGACGACTCCCCCGTCGAGGTCGGCGCCTCCTGGTTCCTGCCCCGCGACACCGCCGGCACCTCGCTGGAGCGCACCGAGGCGTTCGGCCGGCCGCTCTACCAGGAGGCCGAGGAGGCGACCGGACGGCGCTACGTCTCGGCCACCGACACGATCAGCGCCCGCCAGCCGAGCCGGGAGGAGGCCGAGACCCTCCAGATCCGGCCGGACACCCCGGTGCTGCACCTGCTGCACGTCGCGTACGACGCGCACCGCAAGCCGATCGAGGTGTCCCAGGCGACCTGGCCCGGCCCCATGACCACCCTCACCGAGGAGTACAAGATCCCCGGCCCGACCCCCGACCCGGAGCCCGACCCCGGCCTCATCCTCGGCTGAGAGGTTCCCGACGGACCACGACCCCGGCGCGACCCGCGCCCACCCCGGTCGATCATGAGGTTGACAGGTCCGGCAGAGATCGAAATGCCCGCCAACCTCATGATCAACGCGGTCTGGGTGAGCTGCGCGGCGTCTTGTCGGGGTCGATCGGGTGTCTGGGGGTGATCGACTCGGCTTTCTGGAAGTCGGGGCATCGCACTGGTCGGGACACCGCGACTTGCTGGAAACCGAGTCGATCAACCGCGCACGCGCACGCGCGTGGGCTAGAGGCGGATGCCCAGGAGGGAGTCCACCGTCTTCGCGAAGAGGGCGGGCGCCTCGGGGTCGTCCGTCGCGCCGGCGAGGGTCGCCTCGGCCCAGCGGTCGGCTACCGCCAGCGCTCCCGGGGTGTCGAGATCGTCGGCCAGGCGTGCGCGTACCTCGGACAGCAGCTCAGCCCCGGACGGCCCGGCGGGCGCGGCGGCGGCCCGCCGCCAACGGTCCAGGCGCTCGTACGCGGCGGTGAGCAGGTCGTCGGTCCAGGTGCGGTCGCTGCGGTAGTGCCCGGAGATCAGCGCCAGCCGGATCGCCATCGGGTCGACCTTGTCGGCGCGCAGCCGGGACACGAAGACCAGGTTGCCTCGGGACTTGGACATCTTCTCGCCGTCCAGACCGATCATGCCGGCGTGGACGTAGTGCTCGGCGAACGGCGCCTGGCCGGTGAGCCGCTCGGCGTGCGCGGCGGACGCCTCGTGGTGCGGGAACAGCAGGTCGTTGCCGCCGCCCTGCACGTCGATCCGGTCGCCGAGCAGGTTGAGCGCGATCACCGCGCACTCGATGTGCCAGCCGGGGCGGCCCGGGCCCAACTCGCCGCCCGGCCAGGACGGCTCGCCCTCGCGGGCGCCGCGCCACAGCAGCGGGTCAAGTGGGTCCCGCTTGCCGGCCCGGTCGGGGTCGCCGCCGCGCTCGGGGAAGATCTCCAGCATCTGCTCGCGGGTCAGGTTCGACTCGTAGCCGAAGCGGGGCGTGGCGGAGATGTCGAAGTAGACGTCACCGGTGCCGTCGTCGAGCCGGTACGCGGCGCCGTCCTTGAGCAGCACCTCGACCTTGTCGGCGATGTCCGGGATCGACTCCACAGCGCCCACGTAGTGCGCCGGCGGGATGATCCGCAGCGCCTCCATGTCCTCCCGGAACAGCGCCGTCTCGCGCATCGCCAGGACCACCCAGTCCTCGCCGTCGCGGGCGGCCCGCTCCAGCAGGGGGTCGTCGATGTCGGTGACGTTCTGCACGTAGCGCACCGGGCGGCCGGCGTCGCGCCACATCCGCTGCACCAGGTCAAAGGTGATCATGGTGGCGGCGTGACCGAGGTGCGTGGCGTCGTACGGGGTGATGCCGCAGACGTACATGCTTCCCGCGTCGGCCGGCTCGCTCGGGTGGACACCCTGCCGCGCCGAGTCGTACAACGCCAGTGGCTCGCCCCTGCCCGGCAGCCGTGGCACCTCGTGTCCCGCCCAAGACTCCATGGGATCAGCCTAGCCAGCCCGGCGACGACGCCGGAGCACCCCACGGGTGATCAAGATGACAGCGGGTCACATGGGCGGCCAGGGCATCGCCGGCCAGTCCTCCGGAGGCTGGGGGAAGCAGCCGGTCTCGCGCAGCCGGTCGACCCGGGCGGCCACCTCGGCCACCTCGCTGATCGTCAGGTGGTCGGCCAACTCCGCGCCGAGCGCACCGGCGACCTGCCCGGCCAGTGCGTCGAGCATCTCCACGGCGTCCGCGGGCAGCCGCTTACCGGCCCAACCCCAGAGCACCGTGCGCAGCTTGTCCTCCACGTGGAAGCTGACCCCGTGGTCCACGCCGTAGATCCGGTCGTCGGCGCCGACGAGCACGTGACCGCCCTTACGGTCGGCGTTGTTGAGCACCGCGTCGAGCACAGCGAGCCGGGCCAGCCGTGGGTCGTCGGCGTGGGCGAGGGCGTACGCGGCGCCGTCGTCGTCCCGGGCCGCGGCGATCGGGATCCAACGTGGCGGCAACTCCCCGGCGGGCAGGAAACCGACGAGCGGTTCGGCGTCCTCCGGCTCGTCGATCCACAGCTGGCAGGAGCCGGGGCCGAACGGGCCGTCCCGCAGCACGGTGGGCGGCACCAGGTCCCATCCGGTGGCCCGGGAGACCAGGTACGCCGAGACCTCCCGACCGGCCAGGGTGCCGTCGGGGAAGTCCCAGAGTGGCCGCTCGCCACGGACCGGCTTGTAGACGCAGCGGGCGGTCAACCCGTCCAGGGTCAGGATGCCGCGCAGCGTCGTGTTCGACGCGTCGACCAGCCGACCTTCCAGGTCGAGGACGCCGTCACGCAGCAGCCGCAGCGCGGCGTCGCCGTCCTGGCGAGGCTGGAGGCCGGACGAGGTCACCGGTGATAACCGTTGTGCCGCGGGCAGAGGTGCCCGGCGGGGTCCAACGGTTGGCCGCAGAGCGGGCACGGTGGCCGGCCCGCGTTGACCACTCGCCGGGCCCGCTCGATGAACTGGCGGGTCGCCTGCGGGGTGAGCCGGACCCGGAGCCGATCCAGGTCCTCGTCCGGCTCTTCGTCCTCGTCGTCGTCCTCGTCGTCGTCCTCGTCGCCGAGCTCGACCTCGGGTTCCACCTCGCCCGCCGCGATCGCCTCGATCACCACGGTCGCGGTGTCCACGTCGAAGGCCAGCCCGAGCGTCCCGACCCGGAACTCCTCGTCGACCGGAGTGTCCAGCGGCTCGTTGTCGCCGATCACCGGCGCCAGCTCGGGCAGGTCCACCCCGAAGCGACGCTGCGCCTCGGTGAGCAGCTCCTCAAGCTTCTCGGCGAGCAGGGACACCTGGACCTTCTCCAGCGCGACGCTGACCAGCCTGCCGCCGCCTCGGGCCTGTAGGAAGAACGCGCGCTCCCCCGGCGGCCCGACAGTCCCGGCGACGAACCGCTCCGGCGGTTCGAAGGCGTGCACCTGGTGGGTCATACCCACGACCCTATCCGGCCCGCCTTGGCATCGCGCACCCCACCGACGCGAATCGCCGCAGCGGCGGCGCGCCCGGCGTACGAGGGCCTACACCCGGGCGTGGCGGCCTTTCTGGCGTGCGCCGACGCTCCGGCCGGGGGCGGTGTCGTGACGCGCCTCACCGCGACGCACCCGCCCCACCGCCGACGGCCGCGTCCGAGTCGGCCACGCGGTTCGCGCGCCGACGCCGCTTGGCTGGCGGTGGCACCAGCGCCGCCAGGTCGCCACCGGTGTCGTTGAGTCGCACCAGAAACGGACGCAGCGGCGTGAACCGGATCGCCGTCACCGACGCCGGGTCGGCCACGATCCGCTGAAAGGCATCGAGGTGCACGCCGAGCGCGTCCGCCACGATGGCCTTGATCACATCGCCGTGGCTGCACGCCAACCAGACCGCCTCGGGCCCGTGCTCGGCGGTCACCCGGGCGTCCCAGGTACGCACCGCTGCCACGGCACGTGCCGCCATCGCCGCCATCGCCTCCCCACCCGGGAAGACCGCCGCGCTGGGGTGCTGCTGGACCACCGGCCAGAGCGGCTCCTTGGCGAGCTTCTTCAGCGGCTGCCCCTCCCAGCTGCCGTAGTCGCACTCGATCAGCCCGTCCTCGACCACCGGGGCGGCCTGCGGAAGCGCCAACTCCAGGGTCTGCCGGCACCGGATGAGCGGGCTGGTCACCACGGCGGCCAGCGGCACCGCCCGCAACCGCTCGCCCACCGAGGTGGCCTGGGCGCGCCCGGTCTCGTCCAACTCGACCGGCTGGCGGCCGGCCAGGCCGCCGTCGGCGTTCGCGGTGGTCCGGCCGTGTCGCAGAAGCAGAAGGGTCGCCACGGGGACCACCCTATGACCTGCGTCCGACCGGGGGCGCGGCCCTCCGGTGTACGCACTGTCCGCGCCGGGCGCCGTCCCGGAGCGAAAGCGGCATGGCAGACCGGTGGATCGGTAAAATTCCCGATGCCCGGCTTGTCCGGGTTCCGCTGGGAGGGTGTGGAACACGATGGGCGACTCAGCGGCATCCGCGCGGCCCTCGATCACGTCGGACCCGCAGGACGTGTACCGGGAGTTCCGGCAGCCGCTCCTGGTCCTCGCCCTCACCACCGGCATCGCCGGCTTCGTGGACGCCTTCGCCTTCCTGCGCTACGGCGCATTCGTCGCCAACCAGTCGGGCAACGCCGTCCTCCTGGGCATCGGACTGGCCGGACGACACGCCGCCTGGCCCGAGTCCGCGGCCTCCCTGATCGCGTTCGCCGCCGGGACGGGCGTGGTCTCACAGGTACGCGCGGCACGGAGCCGGTGGTCGCCGTCGCTGCGAGGGCTCGCCTGCGCCGTGGTCACGCTGGCGCTCTGGGCGGTGCTCAACGTCCTGCTCCACCACGGCCGGCAGGGCGGGCCGTCGCGGATCGCGCTGGCCGCCGCAGGTGGCTTCGCCATGGGCGCGCTGGCGACCCTGTTCGTTCGCACGGCCGGGATCACCACCGCCATCACCTACCAGTCGGGCACGGTGGCGAAGATCGGCGAACGCGTCGGGCGTTGGCTCGCCGGGCCGGACACCCGCCGGAAGCGGGCCCGGCAGGGGACCTTCCTCGGGCTCCTGGCGCTGATCTGTTACGCCACCGGGGGCGGCATCGGAACAGTGGCGCAGGAACAACCACAATGGGTGCCGGCCTGGGGGGCGCTCGCCCTGGCCACCCTGTCGTTCCTGGTCCGTTCCCGCCGCTGCAGGAGGTGACCGAGGCCGGAATCACCCCCCGCCGACGTGCACCCACCAGCTCAGCGGAGGTCCGTCGCCAGCTGGACGTCCTGCACGAAGCACTCCGAGCGCTCGGCACCGTAACGACCCAGCACGTCCAGCACGGCGGACACCGACTCTCGTTCCACCACGACCTCGACCCGGGCGCGGCCCACGAGATCCTGGTCCTGCCAGTAGCCCCGAGGCAGCGAACGTGCGGTCGGTTCGGCGGTGGAGACCGTGGCGTCGAAGAGCACGATCGAGGTGGCTCCCGCACCGACCAGGGCGTCCCGTAGCTCCCGGGTCGTCGGCAGCAGCGTCGGATTGACCGTCGCGGTGACCAGCCGGGCGTTCTGGACCGGCCCGGCGGGCCGTTCGGCGCCGCGTTCCCGCCCGGGTTCGCGCCGACGCTGCGGTGCGCCGGTGCCGTTGAGGCCCGCCACACCGCCCAGGTGGTACGCGTCGGCGTCCTGCTGGGTGTGGTCGAGGTTGTCCTGCTCGTCGGCGGGGGCACGGAGCCCGAGGACGGCCTGCACGGCGGCGGCGATCGCCCAACTGAGCACGAAGGAGAAGGCCACCACGGCGACCACGCCGACGATCTGGTGCCAGAGCAGGGATCCGCCGCCGCCGAAGAAGAGGCCGTCCTTGCCGAGCGGGTTGACGCCGCTGTCGCCGAAGAAGCCGACCAGCAGCGAGCCGAGCATGCCGCCGACGAAGTGGACCGCGAGGACGTCCAGCGCGTCGTCGAGCCGGAGCAGATACTTCAACCGCAACGCGAAGTGGCAGACGAATCCGGCGATCGCTCCGATGGCGATGGCGGAGAGTGTGTTGACGTACCCGGCGGCGGGGGTGACCGTCGCGAGCCCCGCGACCGCACCGGAGACGCCGCCCACGACGGTGCTGTGGCCGTCCTTCAACCGCTCCGCCACCAGCCAGACGAGCATGCCGGCGGCGGCCGCGAGATGGGTATTGATCAACGCCTGGGCGGCGAGCCCGTTGGCCTGGAGTCCGTCCCCGCCGTTGAAGCCGAACCATCCGAACCAGAGGATGCCCGCCCCGAGGATGGTCAGCGGGATCGAGTTGGGCGGGGAGGCGGTGCGTGGCCAGCCTCGACGGCGCCCGACGACCAGCAGGGTGCCGAGCACGGCGGCTCCCGCCGAGGCGTGCACGACCATGCCACCGGCCCAGTCCTGGGTGCCGAACTTGGCCAGCCAGCCGTCGGGGTGCCAGAGCCAGTGCGCGACCGGCGCGTAGACCACGATGGACCAGATCGCCAGGAACGCGACCCAGCCGGCAAACCTCAGCCGGCCCGCCGTGGCGCCGGTGATCAGCGCGGGGGTGATCACCGCGAACATCATCTGGTACGCGACGAACGCCAGGGTCGGGATGGTCACCTGGCCGGTGACCACGTGCAGGTGTGGCGCGGGCGGCACCCGGAGATCGTTGAGCCCGAAGAGTTCGAGGTTGCCGAAGAGGCCGGTGCCGGCGTCGTCCCCGAAGGCGATGGTGTAGCCGACCAGCACCCAGGTCAGGCTGACGACCCCCAACGCGACCATGTTCTGCTGCAACATCGCGAGCACGTTGCGGGTGCGGACCATTCCGCCGTAGAAGGCGGCCAGGCCAGGGGTCATGAACAACACCAGGCCGGCGCACACCAGCACCCAGGCGGTGTCGCCCGGGTTCACCGCGTCCTGAGCGAGCACGGGAGCTCACCTCTTCCTCTCGGTACGGTCAGACGGAGTGCTTCACCGCCGAGACGACGGTCTCCTTGGCGCGTTCGTGGTTGGGCACCGGCGCGAAGTGCCGTTTGGGCAGCAGCAGCAGCCAGGTCGCGATGTTGAACGGCGCGGTCAGCACCGGGATGGCCAGCGGGGTGAGCATGCTCGTCAGGGACATCTGGACGAAGAGCGTCAGGGCGATGCCGAAGAGGGTGTACACGGTCACCAGCGCACCGGGACGGTGCAGCACCGCGCCCACGGCGATTGCCGTCAGTACCGCGTTGAAGCCGAACAGTCCCTTGTCCAGCGAGGTCGCGTCGGCCCCGAACCAGAGCGCGAGCACTGTCGCGCCGACGGTGCCGATCACCGCGAACAGCGCGGACCAGCGGGAGTTGACCAGCAGCGCGACCAGGATGATCAACCCGGTGACCCAGCTGTTGATCAGATAGACCTGGGACACCCCGCGTAGAAAGGTGGGGACCAGGTCCCAGTTGAAGCGACCATCGGTCAACTGCCCCTCACCGGGAAACATCGGCTTCAGGTTGGTCAGCACCGTGAACCGGTCGAACTGGTACGCGGCAAGCAGCAGCACCCAGGTGGTCAGCACGAACGGCATGGTGAAGGCGGTCAGGCCCCAGGTCTTGAAGATCGCGTTCAGGGCCAGGGTGACCACTGTCGTGGCCACCGCGCCCAGCACCAGGTAGAGCCACATCAGCGGCCGGTCGTCGAGGAAGGTCGGAACCGCGATCCCGGTCAGCAGCGGGCTGAAGCCGAACAGTCCCTTGCGCAACGAGGGCTCGTCCACCCGCAGGGCGACGGCCGTGGCGGTGCCGACGACGAGACCGAGAACAGCTCCCCCGAGGATCCGTGGCTGCCCGTTCTCGAACGCTCCCCAGGCGATCGCGACGAGGACGAGCAGCCCGGTGAGCGGGTTGTTCTGCAGCACGACCTGTGCGGGCCCGCGCAGGCAGGCGTCGACGAAGCCGATCAGAGGGTTGTGGTCACTCAGCTTGTCCCAACTGCGGGTCACGTTCGGCACGGCATCTCCTCGGCCCGTCATCGCCAACTGAAGGCCGGCGGGAAGGTCCGGCCGGTCACCTCTTCGCGGGCGGCCACACAGAAGGCACGTACCGCGGCACGCACCGGCTCCGTCTCCTGCCCGAGGACCTTGAAGATGAGGCCCGCGTCGTTGGGCAGTCGACTGACGGCGCTGGCCAGCGGCGTCTCCTCGTCCCAGACCGGCGCCGAGGTCCGTTCGAAGACGCGGGCCGCCCGCTCCGGCCTGGTGAGGAGCACGACGTTGCCGAAGATGTGGAAGCGATCCATGACGCCGAGCCGCGCCACCGGGAACTGCCCGGGAGCCACCACGAACTTCTCCACGAACAACTGCCGGCCGTCCGGTCGCTCCGCCCGCAGCGAGGAGGAGAAGAGGTCGTAGGCGAAGAGTTCGCCGTCGCGGTAGTACTTCCGGCCGGGCTGAAGGACCTCGCCGTAGAGCATGGTGGCGCTCTCCGGGAGCCGCACCTGGGTGTCGGTGACGAACCGGCTGCCCCGGTACGGGATCACGGGCTCCGGGAGGTATTCGAGATAGGTCTCCTCGGCCAGGGTGAAGCGCTGGATCTGCGAGCCGTAGTTCGCGTCCATCTCCTGGATCTTGGTGGCGGCCTGGGTGACCAGGTGCGCCTGGCTGCCCGGTGCCAGGTCGACGTCCATGTGCAGGCGGTCGCCCTGGAGCACACCGCCGGAGGTGGTGAGGATCATGACGCAGGGCAGCTGCGGCATCTCCTGGTCCCAGTAGAGCGCCCGCTGGACCAGCAGGGGTGACTGCCGGTAGAGATCGTGCAGGATCGTCCGATCGCCGCGCCGCTCGAACCCGAGCCGCAGCACGCCGACCTTGCCGTTGGACGCCGCGGGCAACTGCGCCGGTTGGTCCTGGTACGCCTCCAGTTCCCGCGCGCCGTCCAGTGTGATCATGCGACCACTTCGGCGTCGAAGAGCGCGTTGCGGCGGATCAGCGAGACCAGTTCGTCGATGCCCTCTCCGGTCTTGCAGTTGGTGAACACGACCGGCTTGCCGTTGCGCATCACGTCCGCGTCGCGCGCCATGAGGTCGAGGTCGGCATCCACGTAGGGGGCGAGGTCCGTCTTGTTGATCACGAGGATGTCGGACTTGGAGATACCCGGACCGTTCTTGCGCGGGATCTTGTCGCCGGCCGCCACGTCGATGACGTAGATGAAGTAGTCGACCAGGGCGGGGCTGAACGTCAAGGTGAGGTTGTCGCCGCCGCTCTCGATCAGCACCACGTCGCTGTCCGGGAACCGGGACTCCATGTCCTCCACCGCCGCCAGGTTCATGCTCGGGTCCTCGCGCACGGCCGTGTGCGGGCAGGCCCCGGTCTCCACCCCGAGGATCCGTTCCTCGACGAGGACCCCGGTCAGGGCGCGCCGGACGTGTTTCGCGTCCTCGGTGGTGACGACGTCGTTCGTGATCACCAGTACGCGCAGCCCGTTGTCCACGAAACGGGGCACGACAGCCTCGATGATCGCGGTCTTGCCGCTGCCCACGGGGCCGCCTACGCCGATACGACTTGCCGACTTCATGATGTGACCGGTCCTTCTGGGAGACGTGTTGAGGGTCAGAAACGTGTGGATCGCGGAGGTCAGCGCTCAGCTCATGAACATCCGCACGTGGATGTGCTGGTGCGCGCCGGCCAGGACGTCGATGTGCGGCCCGAAGGTCTGCATGTCGTCGAGGTCGGCGGTGCGCACGTCGCGGTAGTCGTCGGTGGCCTTCTCGTTGACCGCGAACAGGATCGACTGCGCGTCGAGGTGGTCGACGCGCATCAACCGGATGGCGGCGCTGAGCACCGTCGACGCGGCGCCGTACTGGTGGGCCGCGAAGGCGTCCTCCTCGGGCACCCCGAGGTCGGCGAAGACCACCCCGAGCGCGACCGGATAGGTGACCGGCGCGCCGGTCGCCGACTCGCCGAGCCGCTTCTTGAGCAGGGTCTCCCCGACGATCCGGGTCGCGGCCTCCGCCAGCTTGCGCCCCATGCGTACGGACATGGTCCGCATCTCTTCGTTGATCTTGCGCAGGTGGACGGCCTCGTCGGCGCTCCGGATCCGGTCGAGGTCTCCCGCGGTGGCGGCACGGTGCCCGGCGAGCAGGGCGACACCGTCCCCGGTGGCGGCGAGCCGGGTGACCGTCCGGACGTAGTCCTGGAGGGTCTCCCGGTCGTGGACGACGCCGTGCTGGACGGCCATCTCCAGGCCGCCGGAGAAGGAGAAGGCGCCGACCGGGAAGACCGAGTCGCCGAACTGCAGCAGCTTCAGGGTTTCGGCCATGGTGCGCACCGTCCGGCCCCGCTCAGTTGAGGTCGGCAGGGAGGTGGGAGTGCGGCGTCGAGTCGGCGCCACCGAACAACCGCCGCGACTCGTGCGGCGCGAGGTACGCGATGACCTCGGTGCCGGGAACGAACTCGTGGGTGATCCCGGTGAAGGCGTGGGTGCGCATCACCGAGTCCATGACCTTGCGGTCCACAGTCAGCGGGACGTACATCTTGGTGCCCTTGACCACGGCCGGCCAGTGCTGGTTGCCGATGGCGTGACCGAGCTCGACGGCCGAGCGGATGAGCAGCTCGGCCGACTCGCCGCGCAGCTTGTCGAGGTGGACCACCATCACCTCGCCCAGCTGCACCCGGGCCACCACCGCGGTGGCGGTGAGGTCGTCCCAGGCCAGGACGTCACCGTCGCGCAGCCGGACGCCACGCGCGAGCGCGACCGACAGCTCCGCCCCGGAGCTGGTCATCTTGCGGATGCGGCTCTTCTGGGCGTCCCACTGGTCGAGGACCAGGTCGTCTATGCGCGCTTCCTTCAGGCGGAGCGTCCAGTCCGGCTCGTTCATGTTCCCGAGCACCGTCTCGACGAGCACGGCTTGTCCTTTCGGTCGGTGTGCCGGGACCAGGCACGTGCGAGGCGGTCCCGACGGGGTCAGCTGAAGAAGTAGAGCTGGCTCAGGGGCAGGTTCCGGGCCGGCGGCACCGTCGCGTGGACGCCGTCCATCTTCACGGCGAAGGTCTCCGGATCGACCTCGAGCTTGGGAAGCCGGTCGTTGCGGACCATGTCCCGCTTGGTGAGCCCACGGGTCCGGTACACGGGCATGACCTGCCGTTGCAGGCCGAGCTGCTCGGCGATGCCGGCTTCGTGCGCGGCCCGGGACACGAAGGTCACGCAGGTCTGGGCGAGCTGGCTGCCGTACGCGGCGAACGAGGGCCGGTAGTAGACCGGCTGCGGTGTCGGCAGCGAGGCGTTCGGGTCACCCATGATCGACCAGGCGATCATGCCGCCCTTGAGGACCAGCTTCGGCTTCGCGCCGAAGAAGGCCGGCTCCCAGAGCACGAGGTCGGCCATCTTGCCCGGCGTGACCGAGCCCAGCACGTGCGAGATCCCCTGGGTGATCGCCGGGTTGATGGTCATCTTGGCGACGTACCGCAGCACCCGGAAATTGTCGTTGGCGCTGGAGTCCTCGGCGAGCTTGCCGCGCGCGGTCTTCATCTGCCCGGCGAGCTGGATGGTCCGCAGCCAGGTCTCACCCACCCGCCCCATGGCCTGCGAGTCGCTCTGCATCATCGAGATGACGCCCTCGTCGAGCAGGACGTCCTCGGCCGCGATCGTCTCGGTCCGGATCCGGCTCTCCACGAAGGCCACGTCCGAGGGGACCTGCGGGTTGAAGTTGTGACAGACCATGATCATGTCGTACAGCTCGGACTGGCTGTTGATGCCGTACGGCACCGTCGGCGTGGTCGAGCTCGGCAGCACGTTCATCTGGCTGGCGACCTTGATGACGTCCGGCGCGTGCCCTCCACCGGCGCCCTCGGTGTGGAAGGTGTGGATCGTCCGGCCCTCGAACGCGGCGATGCTGTCCTCGAGGTAGCCGCTCTCGTTGAGGGTGTCGGTGTGGATGCTGACCTGCACGTCGAACTCGTCGGCGACGTCCAGGCAGGCCCGGATCACCGCCGGCGGCGCGCCCCAGTCCTCGTGGATCTTGAAGCTCGGCGCGCCGGCCATGATCTGTTCCACCAGCGGCGCACGGCCGGTGCTGTTGCCCTTCGCCATCAGGCCGATGTTGATCGGGATGGTCTCGAAGGCCCGCATCATCGCGTGGATGTTCCACGGACCCGGGGTGATGGTCACGCCGTTGGTGCTGTCGGTCGGGCCGGTGCCGCCGCCCCAGAGGGTGGTCACGCCGTTGCTCAGGGCGGCGTACGCCTGCAGCGGCGTCACCAGGTGCACGTGCGTGTCGATGCCCCCGGCGGTCAGGATGAGGTGCTCGCCGGAGATGGCCTCGGTGCCCGGACCGGTCACCAGCTCGGGGGTGACCCCGTCCATGACGTTCGGGTTGCCGGCCTTGCCGATGCCAGCGATCTTGCCGTCCTTGACCCCGACGTCGGCCTTGATCACGCCGAGGGTCGCGTCGACGACGGTCACGTTCGTGATGACCAGGTCCAGGCCACCCTGCGCGTTGGTGTACTGGTTGTTGACCCCCATGCCGTCGCGCAGGGTCTTGCCCCCGCCGTACATCACCTCGTCGCCGAGGACCCGGAGATCCTTCTCGATCTCGATGTACAGGTCGGTGTCGCCGAGCCTGATCTGGTCGCCCGTCGTCGGGCCGTACATTCCGGAATATTCTTGCCGTGAAATCTGGCTCATCGAATCATCTCTCCTGCCCGAGGCTGGCAGCCCTGCGGGATAGCGGATCTACTGTTTCTTGCCCTTGGGGCTGTCCTGCTGCTCCGGGGCGAACTTGAACCCCCGGGTCCTGGCGTTGTGGATCGCCTCGGTGCGGTCCGGTCGGTAGCTGGGAGTCGACTCGCTGCCGCTCCACCCCTGCACCAGGCCGTTGAATCCGTACACGCGCTGCTGCCCACCGAAGGGGATGAGCTCGACCGTCTTCTTGTCGCCTGGCTCGAAGCGGATGGAGGTCGTCGCCGGGATGTTCAGGCGCCTGCCGAAGGCGGCCTCACGATCGAAGGCGAGCATCCGGTTGGCCTCGAAGAAGTGGAAGTGTGAGCCGATCTGGATCGGTCGGTCACCGGTGTTGTGGACGACAACCTCGGTGACCGGTCGCCCCGCGTTCAACTCCAGCGGCTGGTCGCTCAGCACGTAACCCCCGATGGGTCGCACGTGCTTCGAGTTGGGACCGGGATGTTGCTTGGCCATTTCCTGCTCCACCTTCCTGGAGATCGCCTCTGGGCTGGCTGCGCCTATCGAATCGGTGAGTGCACGGTGACCAGCCGTGAGCCGTCGGTGAAGACCGCCTCGACCTGGATCATGGGCAGCATGTCCGGCACGCCCGGCATCACGTCGTCGGCGCTGAGGGTGCTGCGGGCCTCGTTCATGACCTCTTCGACGGTCTTGCCCTCCCGGGCCCCCTCCAGGGCCGCCGCGCAGATCACCGCGACGGCCTCGGGGTGGTTCAGCTTGATCCCCCTGGCCTTGCGGGCGTTGGCGACGATCGCCATCGAGAGGATCGTCAGCTTGTCGAATTCCCTTGGTGTCAGATGCACGTCCTGGTCCTTCGCGACTGTCGGTCGGGAGCCGCCATTCCGCCGGGAGGACTCGCCACAGGGTGAGCACTCAGCTCAACCCGAATGAGGTTCTTTGTCCAATAGATCCGGTTTAGGCGACTTCAAGCGAACGGTACGCCGGGCCCGCTGCGTCGCGGGTCAGAAGCCGAGAATCACGCAGTACCGGACGACTCGTCGTCGGCACGGTGAGGGTGCCGAGCACGAGCGTCGGTCTGCCACATCCGCTGAATCTGTTCCAGGGTCTTGCCCTTGGTCTCCGGCAGGTACCGCCAGACGAACAGGAAGCCGAGCACACAGGTGCCGGCGAAGAGGGCGAACACCCCCGATCTCCCCAGAGCGTCGAGCATGCTCAGGAAGAACTGCGTGATGAGGTACTCGGTCCCCCAGTGGGTAGCGGAGGCGATCGCGACGCACCGGCCCCGGATGCGGCCCGGGAAGATCTCGTTGATCACGGTCCAGGCGGTCGGCCCGATCGACATCGCGTAGAACGCCACGAACATGACCACACCGATCAGCAGGAAGATGCCCGCGTCGGTGGGACGGTGCCCGGCCGCTCCGGCCGTCCGCGCCGCCGGGGCCATCCCGGCGAAACTGACGCTGACCACCACGAGCGAGACCGCCATGCCCAGCAGCCCGACCAGCAGCAGCGGCCGGCGACCGAGCCGATCCAGGAAGGCGACCGCGACCAGCGTGAAGAGTGAGTCGACCCCACCGATGGCCCAGGTGGTCGCGGCCAGTTGCGCCTGCGGGGTGTGGAACCCGGCGGACGAGAAGATCTCGTCGGCGTAGTAGATGATCCCGTTGATCCCGGTCAGTTGCTGGAACAGCGCCATGCCGACACCGAGCGCCAACGGGCGCCGCCACTGTGGCGACAGCACCTCCCTCCAACCCGCCTTGCCGGCCGAGAGGCTCTCCTCGATGGCGTGCAGCCGCTGGGGCACCTTCCGCTGCGGCACTGTCGCTCGCAGGGACGCCTCCGCCCGGCGCCGGTCCCCCCGTCCGAAGTACCAGACAGCCGAGTCGGGGATCACGGTGGTGACCAGGGCGAGGGCCAGACCCAGCAGCGCCGCCGCCACCAGCAGGTAACGCCAGGAGTTCCCGGCCTCGAACAACTCGTCCGCCAGGTAACCGATGAAGATGGCGAACGTGGTGGAGAACTGGTAGACCGCCAGGAGACTGCCGCGGATCCGTTCCGGCGCGGCCTCCGCCGCGTACATCGGCCCGGCGACCGAGGCCACCCCGATGCCCAGCCCCAGGATCAACCGCGCACCGAACATGACCCCGATCACCGGTGCCACCGCCTGCAGGATCGTGCCCACCGCGAACGTGGCGGCGGCGACCCACAGCGCCTTCCGGCGACCGATCCGGTCCGCGAGGTGACCACCGAGCAACGCACCCACCAACGCTCCGGGGGTCACCCAGCTCGCCGCCACCTCGACGGCGAAGGTGTCCGCGTGGAAGGTCTGGCGAATGTCGCGCAGCGCACCGCTGATGACACCCTGGTCGTAGCCGAAGAACGCACCGGAGAGCACGACGATCGAGACGACCGCGACGAGGTTGCGTCTCGGTGGCCGCCCCCGGCCAGGCTTCGGGCCAGCGCTGGCAGTCACGGTCGCCCCCTCCGACGCGAGCCACCGACAGATCCCACCCGAGAGACAGCCCGATATCAGGAGAATAGAGCCACTAAGTCCTCATTGTGCGGGACAACGGAAACGGCCAGCTCCTCCCGACCCGGACACGAAACGGCCCCCGCTCCCTCTGCGAGGGGCGGGGGCCGGTGCGGGCGGATCAGGTGGCGCTGATCGTGCCGGTCATCAGCAGAGCCAGGACCAGGGTGCCCAGCGCGACCCGGTACAGCACGAAGACGTACAGGGTGTGGTGGGCGACATAGCGCAGCAGCCAGGCGATGGCCGCGTAGCCGATGCCGAACGCGATGACGGTGGCCACGATCGTCTGGGCCACGGTGGGCACGGACGTGCCCGGGGCGGACGGTTCGAAGACGTCCCCGAGGCTGAACACACCGGACATCACCACCGCCGGAATGGCCAGCAGGAACGAGTACCGTGCCGCGGCCTCCCGGGTCAGGTTGAGCAGCAGGCCGGCGGTGAGCGTGCCGCCGGAGCGGGACACCCCGGGGACCAGCGCCATGGCCTGGGCGAAGCCCATCACGATGCCGTCCTTCATCCGGAAGTTCTCCAGGGTGCGGGTCTGCCGCCCCCAGTACTCCGCGAACGCCAACACGAACGCGAACACGATCAGCGTGGTCGCCACCACCCACAGGTTGCGCCCGGCGGTCTTGATCTGGTCCTTGAACACGAAACCGAACAGCCCGATCGGGATCGAACCGACGATCACGTACCAGCCCATCCGGTAGTCGAGGCTGGAGCGGACCGACTTGTCCCGGATGCCCACCAGCCAGGTCCGGGTGATCCGCCAGATGTCCTTCGCGAAGTAGATCAGCACGGCCGCTTCGGTGCCGAGCTGGGTGACCGCGGTGAACGACGCGCCGGCGTCCCGGTCGAAGAAGATCGCCGAGGTGATCCGCAGATGCCCCGACGAGCTGACCGGAAGGAACTCGGTCAGTCCCTGGACGATGCCCAGGACGATGGCCTCGACCCAGGTCACTCGCCGACTCCCGAGAGGTCGAAAGCCTCGGCGACGGTACGCAGGGTCTGCACACCGCTGTCCCGGTCGGCCACGAAGAGGGTCACCGACAGCGTCGTGACGCCGGCCGCGGCGTACTCCCGCATCCGTTCGGCGATGCGCTCCTTCGGGCCGAGCAGCGAGGTGCGGTCGATGAACTCCATGGGCACCGCGGCGGCGGCGTCGCGCTGCCGCTTGGCCAGGTACAGGTCCTGCACCTCGCGGGCGGCGTCGCCGTAGCCCATCCGGGTGGCGAGCTGGTTGTAGAAGTTCTGCTGCCGGCTGCCCATGCCACCCACGTAGAGCGCGGCGTACCAGCGGACGAGTTCGGCGCAGGAGGCCACGTCGTCGCCGACCACCACGGGCACCGACGGCACCACGTCGAACCCGGCCAACTCCTTGCCGACCTTGGCCCGCCCGGCGCGCACCGAGGCGAGCTGCTCCTCGGCGAACTCCGGGGCGTAGAACACGGCCAGCCAGCCGTCGGCGATCTCGCCGGCCAGCTCCAGGTTCTTCGGGCCGACCGCGGCCAGGTAGATCGGTATGTGCTCGCGGGGTGGGTGGAAGCCCAGCCGCAGGGCCTTGCCCGGGCCGTCCGGCAGCGGCAGCGTGTAGTGCTCGCCGTCGTACGCCACCTCCTTGCGGGCGATTGCCAGCTTGACGATGTCGACGAACTCGCGGGTCCGGGCCAGCGGCTTGGCGAAGCGCACGCCGTGCCAGCCCTCGGACACCTGCGGGCCGGAGACACCCAGGCCGAGGCGGAACCGACCGCCGGAGAGCGCGTCGATGGTGGCGGCGGTCATGGCGGTGGCCGCCGGCGTACGGGCGGGGATCTGCATCACCGCGGCGCCGACGTCGATCCGTTCGGTCTGGCCGGCCATCCAGGCGAGCATGCTGGGCGAGTCGGAGCCGTAGGCCTCCGCCGCCCACACCACCGAATAGCCCAGCCGGTCCGCCTCCTGAGCCAGCGCCAGGTGGTCGGCCGGTGTGCTCCACGCCGTCTGATATCCGAGACTGAGCCCGAGTCGCACTGGTCCTCCCCCATCCGTGGCACAGGTCGCCCCAGGTTACGCAATGCCGATAACGGACTCGATCACCGGCTCGACCCCTTTGATCCCCCCTCCATCGGGGCAGCCCGGGGCGGCGGAACCGGCAGAACCGGCAGAGATACGGGAGCGAGGATATCCGTGGCGGCAGGTTCGAAATAAGGTTCACCCATGCAACAGCGACCGCTCGGCCGAAGCGGGCTGGCGGTTTCCCGGCTCGCGCTCGGCACCATGACCTGGGGCCGGGACACCGACGCCGACGATGCGGCCGCTCAGCTGAAGAGTTACCTCGACGCGGGCGGCAACCTGATCGACACCGCCGATGTGTACGGCGACGGCGACGCCGAGTCGGTGATCGGCTCGCTGCTGGGCTCCCTCGTCCCCCGTGAGGACCTGCTGATCGCCACCAAGGCCGGGTTGCGCCCCGGCAGTGGCCGACGTCGGGACGGCTCCCGGGGGCACCTGCTGCGCACCTTGGACGCGTCGCTGCGCCGGCTCGGCACCGACCACGTCGACCTGTTCCAGGTGCACGGGTACGACCCGGACACCCCCCTCGAAGAGACCCTGGCCGCCCTGGACCACGCGGTGGCCAGCGGCAAGGTCCGCTACGTCGGGGTGTCGAACTTCTCCGGCTGGCAGACCGCGCGGGCCGCCGCCTGGCAGACCGCCTGGCCGGGGCGGGCGCCGGTGGTCGCCTCTCAGGTGGAGTATTCGCTGCTGGAGCGGGGCGTGGAGCGGGAGGTGCTGCCCGCGTGCGACGCGCTCGGCCTCGGCGTGCTGCCCTGGTCGCCGCTGGGCCGGGGCGTGCTCACCGGCAAGTACCGGCACGGCCGCCCGGCCGACTCCCGGGCCGCGTCGCCGCACTTCGAGCGGTTCGTCTCGACCTACCTGGAGCCGCGCTGCTCCAGCATCGTGGAGGCGGTGGCGACCGCGGCCGGTGGCCTGGGGGTGTCGCCCTTGGAGGTGGCGTTGGCGTGGATCCGGGACCGGCCCGGCGTGACCGCGCCGATCCTCGGCGCGCGCACGGTCGGGCAACTCCTCGGCGCGCTCGCAGTGGAACGGATCACCCTGCCCGAGGAGATCACCACCGCGCTGGACGACGTCTCCGCGGTACCGGTCGGCTACCCCGAACGCGACGGCTGACCAGCCGGCCGGGTCCCGGCTGGCCCAACGCGCCGGATCACGGCTGGCCCCGCACGCCGGATCACGGCTGAGGGCGCTGCCCGGGGAGGTCGTGGATCGCGGTCAGGAAGCGTGACTGGTCGTCGCGGAGCGCGGGCTGGGTGAGCCGGATCCACGAGCCGTCGTCGAAGACGATCGTGGACGTCAGCTGCACGAGCCCGGTCGCGCCGCGCTCCGAGTCGACCCGGGCGACCCGGTCGCGACGCACACTCCACAGCACCCGCGGTTGCCGTCGGTCGGGCCGGTCGGCGTCCGGGCGGGGGCCCATCCGCAGCAGGTGCAGGTGGGTGTCGGTCACCGCCAGCGGGGTGCCGCTGTAACGCTCCAGGAAGAGCAGCAGGCTGCCGGCGAGGGTGGCGAGGTCGCCGCTGAAGACGAACCGGCGACGGTAGGCGATCTCGGCGAGTTGCTCGGCCAGCGGGCGGTACAGGCTGAGCCGGAACAGGGCGCGGAACGCCTCCTGCTCCTCGGTGAGCGGGATGGGATCGCGCTGCACCCGCTGGTGTGGTGGAGTCGGCTCCGGTTCGGCCGCCTCCGGCACACCGGCGGCGATGGCACCGGCCTTACCGGGCAGCAGCAGCACGCCCGCGGCCAGCCGGACCGGCGTCAGCACCGCGTCCACCCAGACCACCGGGTTGACGATGTTGAGGAGCCCGAACAGCACCTTCGGGTCGAGCGAGTCGACAAACTCGTCGGCCATCACATCGGCGAGCTGCCGACCGGCCTTGTGGGTCTGCGGGGCGCGGACCGGGCCGAGCCCCACGTAGCGCAACTCCTGACCGGGCAGCAGTGGCGCGACGAGAGCACGTTCGGGTTCGTCGCTGGTGCGGAACTCGTCGCGCAGCTCGCGGGCCTTGTCCCGGGCGGCCCGCGCGCCGCCGAGCACCGCGTCGGTGAACCGACCGAGCCGGCCTCGCTCCTCTGACATCACGCGTTCCTCCTAGCGGCCCGCCGGCTGACCCGCCGGCGGCTGCCCGAAGACATTCTGGTCGATCCAGTCCGCGCCGCCCTGCACCGCCTGGTCGATCTGGTCGCCGACCTGTTCGCTGCCGGGAACGGAGAGCCCGCTGGTCAACGCGACCGTCCCCCAGGTGACGCCGTGCACGACCGAGTTCGGCACGTTCCACGGCAGGTTCGTCGCCCAGTCCCGGGCGATCACCCGGGCCCCGTCGGCGACCCCGTGCGCCCGCAGCGCGGCGGCCCGGTCGAGGACGCCCATGTCGAACGGGGAACCGGACTTGCCCAGCTTGTAGGTGCCCTTCGTGGGGTCGAAAATTTTGTGGAACCACTTGTCGGCCTTGCCGGCGGCGTGCCGCTTGTCGGCGTACTTCTTGCCGGTACGCAGCTTGTCCTGCATCTTGACCAACTTGTCCAGGTGTGCCTGCAGCTTGCGCAGGTACAGCATGACCCGCTGGAGCAGGCGGATGACCTTCTGCAGATGCACCGCCAGCGGCCGGATGACCTTCAGCATCCGGGTGACCACGACCAGGGCCCTGGTCACTGTCACGCCCACGCCGACCGCCCAGGACGCCCCCATGGTCACCGGCGCCATCAGCAACGCCGTCACCAGCGTCACCAGGAGGAAGTTCACGAACTCCACGCAGAGGTCCACGAGCACGTCGTGCACGGTCTGCAGGCCGTCGGCGACACTGCGCAGGTATTCCGCGGTCGCGGCGAACTGCTCGGCGACGTCGAGGAGCTGCTGCTCCACCTCGGCCAACCGCTGGCCGTACGCCACACCGGACGGTGAGCGCCAGCCGGCCTGCGCGGACTCCCGGGTGCCGCGGTGGCCCTGGGCCAGGTCGCGCACCTGCGCGGCCAGCGCGTCCCACTCGGCGGCCTTCGCGCGCAGCACGGCCGGCTCGCCGTCGACCAGGTCGACGAGCTGGATCAGTGGCCAGGCCAGGGTCCGGCAGACACTGTCGACGGCGTCCTGCACCCCGGAGAGCGCGCTGTCCAGGCCGTTCCACAGTTGGACGGCGCTGCCGGCCGGGCCGCTCATCCGGGCAGCCCCGACTGGATGGCCTTGAACCCGGCGTCGAGGTCCCGTTCGTTGTGCTCGTACGCCTCGACCGTGTCGGCCAGCGCCGTGGCGACCCGGCCGAACGCGGCGTTCGCGGCGGCGAACAACTCCTTGCCGCCGGTGACCTGCTCGGCGTACTTGTCGCGGAGCATGTCGCTGGCGAACGGCAGGTGACCGAAGGCGTCCGACGGCACGTCGCCGGCCGAGACGATCTGCCGCTCCAGCGCGGCCAGCGAGCTGGCGACCTGCTTGGCGGCTGTCTCCAGTCGACGGACCGCCTGCACGTCGACATCGATATCCGGCGGCATGCCGTTCCTCCCCCATGAGTCGAGCGCACCGACGATACGATCTCCCGGCCGCCGGGCACCACCCGGTCGCACAATCCACGGGGAGGATTCTCATGACGGACCCGACGTCCGCGTTCGACGCGCTCGCCGGGCGGATCGCCGACATCGAACGCCGGTTCGCGGGCCTCCGCGACGACCTGGCCGAGCTGTCCGGCACCGCGGTCGACGAGAGCGGGCTGGTCTCGGCGACCGTCGACGCCACCGGCGCGCTGACCGGCCTCACCCTCGCGCCCGCCGCCCTGCGCGCCGGCACGGAGGGGGTTGCCGAGTTGGTGCTCGACGCGTACCGGCGGGCTCGGGAGGTTGCCTCCGGGCACGTCGACGAGCACACCGAGGGGTTGGACGTCGCGCTCGGCGCAGGGCTCGGCGACCTGTTCGGCACTCCGGGGGACTTCTCGGCGCTGGGCCGGCTGGAGGAGACCGTGGCCCGGCTCGGTCGGCTGGACGACCGCCTGCCGGGCGCACCGGCGTGACGTCGCCGGCGCCGACCTGGCCCGAGATCGCCGCTCGGCTGCGGGACAGCGTCTCCCGCTGCGACCGGGACACCGACCTGGAGCTCTCCGCCGGTCCGCGCGGGATCCGGCTGCTGGTGCGCCGCGAGGTGGTGCGGGTGATCTGCCCCGGCCACGACGAGGCACGCCTGGCCGCGCTCGGCTGGCACCGCCCGACCGGCGACGAGGGCTGGTGGTACGAGGCGGCGCGCACTCCGGAGCAGGTGGAGCGGCTCAGTGTGCTCGTGACCCGTACCGCCGCCGAGGTGTTGACCGACGAACCCGGCGCGCTCTCCTGCCAGCCGGTGCCACCGACCACCGGTCCCGGCCCTGGGGTGCCGCCGGCCGCGCGCCCCGGCCCTGCGGCGCTGTCGATCGATCGGCCGGCGCCCGTCGAGGTGCCCCAGGTCGAGGCGGCTCCGGCCGGGGCGGCTCCGACGGGAGCGGCACCCGCCGAGGCGACACCCGTCGACGCAGAGCCGGCGGTGGTTGCGCGGCTCGCCGCCGCCGTCGGCCAGCGCGACCTGCCCGGCTACCTCGGAGCGCTGGCCGGCGCCACGGTGTGCGTTCCCCTCTCCGGGGAACCGGCGCCGGACGCCGACTTCCCGTGGATGGTGGTCGGTGACGCGACCGGCGCGCCGCTGCTGCCGGTCTTCACCTCGCCGGGGGCGCTCGCCGCGTTCGCCGGGGACGGGGTGCCGTTCGTCGCGCTGCCCTGCGCCGACCTGTTCGAGGACTGGCCGGACTCGTCCTGGGGGCTGACGGTCGACCCGGGCAGCCCTCGGGCGGTCGCCCTCGCCGCCTCGGCCCTCGCCGCCCTGCTGACGGCGAACGTCCCCACAGCCTGACGCCCCTGCCCAACCGGGACGACGCACCCTCTTCCGCGATCTTGCAGTTTCTGTCGCGACATAGGGAACGTCCCACTCATCTCGGCGACAGAAACTGCAAGATCGGCGCGACGGGGACGCGGGGCAGCGAGGAAGGACGGGGCGGCACTAACCGCCCGCGGCGGCGTCGTTGGTCACTCCGGAGGGGGTGGCGAACGCCCGCTGGGCTGGGCAGCATGGAGGCATGGACTACGAATACGCGCCACTGCGGCTGCCGCCGAACGTCGACCGGCTGACCGCCGCGGCGCAGTTGGCGATCCAGGCGGAGTTCTCCGGATGGGAGTTGGCCCGGGTGCGGCTGTACCGGGACGGCACGCGGCAGGTGGTGCTGCGTCGTCGGCGGGTCAACCAGCCGCAGCCTGGTCTGTCGTACTGACGACCGGGCGGCGCCGTCCGAGGCCGGAGCCGGCCCCGGACGGCAGCCGGCCTAGTGCTGGTGCCCCGCGTGGTCGTGGTCGTCGTCGAGCTCCAGGAACGGGTGCTCGTCGAGCCGACCGACCAGCCGGTCGTCGGCCGCCGGCTGGAACGGGCCGACCGCGTCGTCGTCGTCGAACGACTCCAGATCGACCGGGGTGCCCACCTCGCTGACCATGACCACCCCGTCGAGCGGCTCCAACTCGGGGACGTCCAACGCGCCGAGCGAGCCGTCACCGCTCTGCAGCAGCTCCAGCACCGCCTCGCCGACGCCCTCCACCGGCGCCGGCTCGTCGTCCTCCGGGGTGCCCTCGCGGCGGGCCGCCTCGGCCACCCGCAGCAGCGCGGCGACGCTCGGCACCCGGTAGTCACGACGCTGACGCACCGAGATCACCCGGGGGTGCGGGTCGCTGGCCTCGGCACCCTCGCCGCCGCCGAAACGCTCGTCGGCCTCGTCCGGGTCGATCGAGTCGACATCCCACGGCGTCACCTCGCCGAAGGCGTCGAGCAGTCGCTCGTCGTACGCGAAGGAGGCGTTGTTCAACGCCACGTACGCCTGCCAGACGTCGTCGTCGTCGACGCGGCCCTGCGCGGCGCGTACGGCGGCCAGGTGGTGGCGGGCCGCTTCGATCACCCGCTCGAGAGCGGCGTCCAGCTCACCATGCTGGTCGGTCATGTGGGGCAGTCCCTTCACGATGGGGAGGTTGCGCGCCGGCGGCCACCGCCGGACACGACTAGCAGGTGCGGAGGAACCGGTCGAGAACCCGCACGCCGAACTGTAGTCCGTCCACCGGAACGCGCTCGTCGATGCCGTGGAACAACGCCGAGAAGTTCAGGTCGGCGGGCAACCGCAGCGGGGCGAACCCGAAGCAGCGGATGCCGAGCTGCGAGAACGCCTTGGCGTCGGTGCCCCCGGAGAGCATGTACGGAACGGGCCGCGCCCCCGGGTCCTCCGCGCGCAGGGCCGCCGACATGGCCTCGACCAGGTCACCGTCGAAGGTGGTCTCCAGCGCCGGCTGCCGCTGGACGTACTCGATCGCGATGTCCGGGCCGACCAGCTCACGCAGCTGCCGCTCCAGCAGCTCGGACTGGCCGGGCAGGCTGCGGCAGTCGATGGTGGCGGTGGCCCGGCCGGGGATGACGTTGTCCTTGTAGCCGGCGCTCAACCGGGTCGGGTTGGCGGTGTTACGAATGGTCGCGCCGATGATGTTGGCGATGGGGCCGAGCTTCGCGATGGCCGTCTCCGGGTCGTCCGGGTCCAACTCGATGCCGAGCAGGTCGGAGACCTCGGTCAGGAAGGCCCGCACGGTGTCGGTCACCACCACCGGGAAGCGGTGCCGGCCGATCCGGGCGACCGCCTCGGCGAGCGCGGTGACGGCGTTGTCGTCGTGCATCATCGAGCCGTGCCCGGGGCGGCCCTTGGCGTGCAGCCGCAGCCAGTCGATGCCCTTCTCGGCGGTCTCGATGAGGTAGAGCCGCTGGCTGTCGTTGACCGAGTAGGAGAAGCCGCCGACCTCACCGATCGCCTCGGTGCAGCCGTCGAAGAGGCCCCGGTGGTTGTCCACCAGGAAGCGCGCGCCGTAGTCGCTGCCCGCCTCCTCGTCGGCGGTGTACGCGAGCACGATGTCGCGCGGGGGTCGTACGCCGGTGCGCTGCCAGTGCCGCACCACGGCGAGCACCATCGCGTCGAAGTCCTTCATGTCGATGGCGCCCCGTCCCCAGAGGTAGCCGTCGCGCAGTTCGCCGGAGAACGGGCCCACCGACCACTCGTCGGCGTCGGCGGGCACCACGTCCAGGTGGCCGTGCACCAGCAGCGCGCCCCGGCTCGGGTCGGTGCCCGGGATGCGGGCCACCACGTTCGCCCGGCCCGGCGCGGACTCGTGCAGGACGGACTCCACGCCCACCTCGGCGAGCTTCTCCGCCACGTACTCGGCCGCGCGGCGCTCGCCGACGCTGGTGTCGTTGTCACCGGTGTTGGTGGTGTCGATGCGCAGCAGGTCGCGGCAGAGGTCCACGACCTCTGCGGTGGGGTCGGGCAGGGCGGAGGCGGCATCGCTCGTCATCGCCTCTTCATACCAGCCCGGGCCGCTCGACAGGCCGGCGCGGGTGGACGCATCGACGGGCCGGTTTCGCGTTGGCCGCGTTCGGGTACCGCCGCCCACGACCGTACGTCCCTGCCGGAGCTTCCGCCCGCCAGTCGAGGAGGGCACCATGTCCGCTGTTCCCCTGCCGCCGCTGCCGCCCACGCCCGCACCCGAGGAGGGTTACCGACCCGCCGGTCGCAGCATCGCCGACACCGTCGACCGGGAGCACAGGCAACTGCTGGCGCTGCTGGACCAGCTCTCCGGCCCGGGCACCACGCCGCAGGAGGGGTTGGCGGTGCTCACCGCCGCGCTGTCGCGGCACCTGTCCGCCGAGGAGCAGTACCTGCTGCCGGCGGTCCGCGCGGCACTGCCGGAGGCCACCGAGCGGGTGGACGCGGAGATCAACGCCGACGCGGCCCTGCTGAGCGCCCTGAAGGGGCTGACGGACGAGGCGCTGACCGAGATCGCCGAGCGGGTCCGCCGGCATGTCGACGGGGTGGGCGCGCTGGTCACCGAGCTGCGCGCGGTCGCGACCGAGGAGGAGCTGATCCGGCTGGGCAACCGGTTGGAGATCGCCGAGGAGGCCGCGCCGACCCGGCCGCACCCGGGCACGCCGGCCACCCCGCCGTGGAACCGGATCGTCGAGCCGGCGGTCGGGGTGGTGGACAAGGTCCTCGACGCGGTGACCCGCCGGCCGACGTACCTGGCGGACCTGCCGGAGCCACCGCGCGACCGGTGACCGACGCCCGCCGGCAATGCATTCATTATCACCGATCCGCTCGGGCTATTCCGCCAGCAGACGCGTAGTCCTACCGTCACAATATGAACCTGGAGCTGCGTCACCTGCGGGTGGTCTGCGCGATCGCGGAGACGGGAAGTGTGACGAAGGCGGCCTCGGCCCTCGGCCTGGCCCAGCCTGCGCTCACCGCCCAGCTTCAACGCATCGAACGGACGCTGGGCGGCCCGCTGTTCGACCGGGACCGGCGCGGGGCACGACCCACCGCGCTCGGTGAACTGGTGCTGGCCCGCGCCCGGGTGCTGCTGCCGGCGATGAAGGGGTTGCAGGACGAGGCCGCCCGGCTGGCCGGGGCGGGCGACACACCGCCGTGCTACCGGTTCGGTGGGGTGAACAGCCCGATCCTGGGTCGGCTGGTGCACCGGTTGGCGGCCGAGCAGCCGCCCGCCCAGATCACCACGTACGCGTCCTGGTCGGTGGACGAGTTGGCGCAGTTGGTGGCCGGCGGTCGGCTGGACTTCGCGCTGGCCGGTGTGTGCGGCGACGCCAGCCCGTCGGCCGGGTTCGGGTTGAGCTGGCAGGAGGTGGCCGTCGACCCGGTGCTGGTGCTGCTGCCGGAGACCCACCCCCTCGCGGCCCAGGACGAGGTCCGTCTGGCCGACCTGCGCCACGAACAGTGGGTCGCCGCGCCGGGTGACGGCTGCTTCGCCGACTGCTTCGCCGCCGCCTGCGCCCGCGCCGGCTTCACCCCCCGCAAAGTGTACGAGACGGACATCCGCGGCTGCGTCGACCTGGTGGAAGCCGGCGTGGCGGTGGCCCTGTGCCAGGCGACGTTCCGCCCGGTGAGCGGTCTGGTCACCCGTCAACTCGCCGGGACGCCGCTACGCTGGCGGCTGCTGCTCGGCTGGCATCCGGACTCCCCCGCCGCCCAGGGCGCCCAGCTGGTGCTGGAGACGGCCAAGGCGGCCTACGTCGACTCATTGGCGCCGCACCCGGCCTACCTGGCCTGGCTGCCCCGCAACCCGGGGTTCGGCGTCCGGCACCCCAGCGGGGTGCGGCAGGGCTGAGCGGCCGGTATTCCCGGCCGCTGGCGGTGCGAACCGCCGTGGGCCGGGTATCTGGCGGACATGACCGACCTCTACCCGCCCGCCGACGACCGCGAACTGCTGCGCCAGGCGGCTGCCGCGCACACCGCCGCCACCCGCGAGGTGGAGGCTTTCCTGCGCCGCCTACCGGCGGTGCCCGACCCGGCCGACGTGACCGAGTACGCCAACCTGCTCATTCGGGAGGACCAGACCCGCGGTGACCGGGACGCCGCCGCCGACGCGGCCGGCCTGACCATCGCGAGCCTGGAATCCGACAAGGGCCAGTAGCAGAACGCCGAACGGTGCCGTCCCTGCCCGGGACGGCACCGTCGTGCGGTCGATCAGCGTTCGACGAGCGGGTCGTGACCCAGGTCCAGCAGGGAGTGCCGCCAACTGTCGTCGGCGTTGCCGCGCGACGGTTTGGCGTCCATCAGCTCGCGGATCCGCTCGACCGCCTCCCGCATCACCTCGATGTCCTCCGGGGTGAGGTCCACCTTGCGCTTGTTGAGCACCTTGAGGATTTCCCGGCCGGGCTGGGGCAGGTCGAGGTTCGGGTTCGGGCTGAACGACTCCTCCCCCGAACCCCGGGTCAGCAGCCACGTCCGCAGTTGCTCCGACGGGACGTTGACCTCGGCGTGGAAGTCCTCCCAGAGCACTTCCACCTCGGGGTCGAGCCGCGCTTCGCGTACCATCAGGTCTCCTCTCGCAGGCGGCGGCCCGGACGTCTCCGGGTCGTCCTGGTCGATCTTCGGATGCAGGCCCTCCGCGGGCACCCGTGTCCGGCGGGGGTTCGCGGTGGGCGGCGCCAGGATCGGGTCGGGATGGTCGTCCTCGTCCCGGGGTTTCGCGGACTCCGCGGAATGGTGCGGGTCCTCGTGTTCGTCCCTTCGCGCCGGCCCGCTCATCGCGGGTGTGTGGTCGTGGCGGCGGTGTACCCCCGCTCGCCCGCGGTCACGTCGAAGGTGAGTGCGCCGTCGCGGACGTCCACCGTGACCTTCTGCCCCGGCGAGATCGCCGACTCCAGCAGCATCCGGGACAGGTGGTTGTCCACCTCCCGCTGGATCACCCGGCGCAGCGGGCGGGCGCCGAACTCCGGCTGGTAGCCGTGCTCGGCGAGCCAGTCGATGCCGGCGGTGGTGAACTCCACCTGGAGGTCCTGGGCGTGCATCCGGCGGCGGGTCTCCTCCAGCAACAGCGCGGTGATGTCGCGCAGCTGCTCGGCCTCCAGCCGGCGGAAGATGATGACCTCGTCGATGCGGTTGAGGAACTCCGGGCGGAAGTTCTCCTGCAGGCGGCGCATGAGCCGCTCCCGCAGCTCGTTGCTCTCCTGCTCGCTGCCCACGTCCCCGGTGCCGAAGCCGACCGAGCGCTGGGCGCCGGTGATCAGCTCGGACCCGAGGTTGCTCGTCATGATCAGGACGGTGTTCTTGAAGTTCACAGTGCGACCCTGACTGTCGGTGAGCCGCCCGTCGTCGAGCACCTGGAGCAGGATGTTGAACACGTCCGGGTGGGCCTTCTCGATCTCGTCGAGCAGCACCACCGCGTACGGGCGGCGACGCACCGCCTCGGTGAGCTGACCGGCTTCCTCGTAGCCGACGTATCCGGGTGGCGCGCCGACCAGCCGGCTGACCGTGTGCCGCTCCTGGAACTCGCTCATGTCCACCCGGACCATCCGGTCCGCCTCGCCGAACAACGCCTCGGCCAGGGCCCGCGCCAACTCGGTCTTGCCGACACCGGTCGGGCCGAGGAACAGGAAGCTGCCCATCGGTCGCTCCGGGTCGGCCAGCCCGGCCCGGGAGCGGCGCACCGCCTCGGCGACCGCGGTGACCGCGTCGTCCTGACCGACCACCTTCTGGTGCAGGTGACCCTCCAGGCGCAGCAGCCGGTCGCGTTCCTCCTCGGTGAGCTGGCTGACCGGGATTCCGGTGGCCCGGGAGACCACCTCGGCGATCTCCTTGGGGCCCACCTCGGGCACCTGGGAGCTGGACGAACCGTCCTCGCCGTTCGCCCGCCGGATGGCCTCCTCCAGTTCGGAGATCCGGTCACGCAGCGCGGAGGCCCGCTCGTACTGCTCGTCGGTGACGGCCTGTTCCTTGTCCCGACGTACCTCGTCGAGTTCCTGCTCCAGCTCCCGCACGTCGGACGCGGGGGTGCGGGTCCGCAGCCGCACCCGGGCGCCGGCCTGGTCGATGAGGTCGATCGCCTTGTCCGGCAGGAACCGGTCGGTGACGTACCGGTCGGACAGCTCGGCGGCCGAGACCAGCGCCTCGTCGGTGAAGCGCACCTGGTGGTGGGCCTCGTACCGGTCGCGCAGCCCGCGCAGGATGGCGATGGTGTCGTCGACGCTGGGCTCGGGCACCAGCACCGGCTGGAAGCGCCGGGCCAGGGCGGCGTCCTTCTCGATGCTCTTGCGGTACTCGTCCAGCGTCGTCGCGCCGATCACCCGCAGCTCGCCGCGGGCGAGGGCGGGTTTGAGCATGTTGGACGCGTCCATCCCGCCCTCGCTGCCGGCGCCACCGGCCCCGACCAGGGTGTGGATCTCGTCCATGAAGATGATCAGCTCGTCGCGGTGCGCCCGGATCTCGTCGATCACCTTCTTCAGCCGTTCCTCGAAGTCGCCCCGGTAGCGGGTGCCGGCGACCAGACCGGCCAGGTCGAGCTGGACGACCCGCTTGCCGAGCAGGGTCTGCGGTACGTCGCCGTCGCAGATCCGTTCGGCCAGCCCTTCGACGATGGCGGTCTTGCCGACGCCGGCCTCGCCGATCAGCACCGGGTTGTTCTTGGTCCGCCTGGACAGGATCTCCACGGCCTGCTCGATCTCGTCGGCCCGCCCGATCACCGGGTCGATCTGGTCGTTGCGGGCCAGGTCGGTGAGGTCCTGCCCGTACTGGTCCAGGGTGGGGGTGCCGCGGTCCGGCTTCGGCCCGGTCATCGGCCCGCGCTCGGCGTTGGCGGCCTGCAACGACTCGGGTTGGATCCGGCCGGCGGCCAGCATCCGCCCGGCCGGCGACTCCGGGTTGAGCGGCAGCGCCATCAGGATGTGCTCGGGACCGATGTAGTTGGCGCCCATCGCGCGGGACAACTGATGGGCGTCGAGCAGCGCCCGCTTGGCGGCAGGGGTCAACGACAGGTTGGGCGGCACCTCCCCGCGCGGCGCGCCGTCGCCCTTCCCGCCGAGGGCGTTGAGCAGGGTGTCCGCGTCAGCACCGGCCCGGCGTACCAGGTCACGCAGTGGTTCGCGTTGCAGCGCCGCCCAGAGCAGGTGGTCGGTGTCCAGGTCGCTGCTCTGCCGTTGCGCGGCCCGCCGGGCCGCGTCGGCCAGCATCTCCCGGGCGTCGGCCGTCATCAGTCGGGTGATGTCGACCCGGTGCGGCGGTCGGCGCCCTCCCTCGCCCCGGCCGAAGTACCTGGCCAGGAATTCGTCCCACGGGTCGGAGCCGATGTCACCGGGTCCCATCATGTCTGTCCTCCGCAGTAGGGCTCGGCACGGTCGGCAGGGGCTACCCGGCGCGCGCCCCGACAAACGCCGCAGGTGGCGGAGGACGGGCGTTCCGGGAGTGGCGTCGGGTCCGGGCCGGCCGATGGTGGCAGGCTGACGGGATGGATGAGACCCCGCTGCTGATCGTGGATGGCGCCAACGTGGTGGGCTCGCGCCCGAACGGGTGGTGGCGTGACCGTGCCGGGGCCGCTGCCCGGTTGCGCGACTCGCTCGCCCCGGTGGCGACCATCGGGTTGCCGGCCCGGCTGACCGCCCCGGTGGAGGTGGTCCTGGTGGTCGAGGGGGCCGCGCGGGACGTGCCGGGCACCGAGGGTGTGCGGGTGGTCTCCGCCGCCGGCTCCGGCGACGACACGGTGGTCGAGCTGGTGGAGGGCGCGCCGCGGCGTCGGCGGCTGGTGGTCACCGCCGACCGGGAGTTGCGCGGGCGGGTGACGGCGCTGGGCGCCGAGGTGTACGGCCCGCGCTGGCTCCGCGAGAACCCGACCAGCAACTGAGAAATTCTCGCACTGGG
Source organism: Micromonospora arida (assembly GCF_003857035.1). Taxonomy (GTDB): domain Bacteria; phylum Actinomycetota; class Actinomycetes; order Mycobacteriales; family Micromonosporaceae; genus Micromonospora; species Micromonospora arida. The sequence continues at coordinate 17,902 of NZ_QGSY01000137.1, read as the reverse complement.
ACTCCCACAGATCGGACTCCCGGCACTTCCGAGGGCCTTCCGGACAGGCGGGCAGGAACACCGACAGGGCGGATGTTCTTTCGGAACCGCCGATAGGCTCTAATGGAGATCTCCCCGCCCCCAGGAGGTTCCGCCGTGGCGAGCGTCGCCGAGCTGAAGGCTGCCATCGATGTCGCCCTCCAACAGATCGGAGACGGGCAGACAGCCGTGCAGGCGGCCGGCGAGAAGCTCTCCGAGGCACAGCAGACCCTGGCCGGGGCGCTGGAGGGCAGCGGGCACGAGACGGTGGAGGCGGCCCAGGCGTCGCTGACCCAGGCCAGCCAGGAGCTGGAGGAGTGTCTCGCCGCGACACTTGTCGCGGTGGAGCAGGCGCAGCTCTACGTCTCCACCCTGTAGGCCGCCATGTCCATCATCGAGGATGTCGGCGGGCAGGTCCGTGCCGCCACCGAGGAGTTCCCGCTGGCGCTGCTCGGGCAGGCGCTGGAGAAGTTCGGCCTGGCCGCGGAGCGGCTGCGCTGGGTACGACAGGAGTCGGCCAACCCGATGGGGGTGCCCGAGCTGTCGGCCGCCACCGAACACGCCGAGAGCGCCGGCTACGCGCTGCGGGTGGCCCAGGAACAGCTGTCGGCCTACCTGACGGCGATCGGGCTCGGCGCGGACGGCGCCCCGGCACCCCGCCCTGATCAACGCGCTCCCCGACACGACACGCCACCGGCGTCCGGGCCCGCCACGGTCGCGCCGGAGCCGGCCGAGCAGGTGCGAATGCGCCGCTGGTGGTCGGTGCGGGTGGCCGAGCTGACCGGCGGGCGCGAGGGCACCGACGACGAACCCGACGAGCGGGTGGACGACTCCCAGGAGTTGCTGCGCCGAGTGGTGGGCGGTGTCCGCTCCGGCGACCGGGACCGGCTCCGCAAGGAGCTGCGCCGAGCCCCGGCCGACGTGGGGCTGGGCATGGCGGCGCTGGCGCCGCCGCTGCTGCGCGAGCTCGCCGGTGAGCTGCTCGGGCACCCGCCACGCGCCACCGACCTCGGGCGGCTGCGCGGCGAGTTGGACGGACGCGTCCGCGACCTGCTGCCCGGTTTGCCGCCGCCGGTGCTGGAGACGCTGCTGACCCGGGTGTGCCGGATGCCGCCGCCACGCACCTCCGGGGAACCACCGCACGCCGCCGACTCCGCGGTCACCGCCGGGGTGGCGACCGGGCTGCTGCTCGCCCGCCTCGGCCGGGACCTGCCGGCCGGCGGCGCGAGGGAACCGGCGGGCGCGAAAGAACCGGCGGGCAGCGCGGGGCAGCGAGGCGACGCGGGGCAACCGGCGGGCGCGCAGCGACCGGGTGGGACCGTGCGACCTGGCGCGGTTCCCCGTGCCGGCGGTGCGGTGCAGCGGCCGGGCAGCGCGGCTGCGCAACGCTCCGGTGGCCTGCCGCCGCGTTCGGATGGGCCGACGGCGCGCCCCGGTGGGCTGCCCCCACGCTCGGGCAGCCCGTGGCGGGACGCGCCGACGCGCCGAGGCACCGATGGCTGACCGGCGCGGTCAGCTGGCCAGCCGTGTCCGGGAGACCCTCGCCCAGGCGTTGGGCGCCACCCGTACCCGGCTGTCCGCCGCCCAGGCCGACCTGACCGCCGGGCGGGAACGACTGGCCCGGGTCCAGCGAGCGGCGGCCGCCGTACCGGCGCGGGTGGGCGCCCAACGGGACCGCCGCATCGCCGAGATCGACGCCCGCTACTCCACCCGGATCGCGGAGCTGGCGCGGCGGGCCGCCGACGCGGCCCGGCAGGAGGCGCCCGGCTGCGCGGGGGCCGACTGGGCCGGGTGGGCACCGACACCCGCCCGCCGGGCCGAACCGCCCGGCGCGCTGCGGGTCGGCACGGTCCGGATCGACGGGGTCGACCCGGTGCCCGCGCTGGTGCCGCTGCTCGACGCCGGGCACGTCCACCTCTCCGGCGACGACCGCGCCGGCTGCGACGCGGTGGTGTCCGCGTTGCTGCTGCGGGCCGTCGGCCGCGCCGACCCCGGGGCGGTACGACTGATCGGGTACGACCCGGACCAGCTCGGCGGCGGACTGGCCGGGTTCGCCCCGTTGGGCACGGCAGGGCTGCTCACCTTCGTCGGCCCGGGCGGGCTGGGCCCGCTGCTGGATGACCTGGTGGAGCAGATCCGCCGGATCAACGAGACGGTCCTCGCCGGCGAGTACGCGTCGCTGCGCGAACTGGCGGCGGCGACCGGCCGACGACCCGAGCCGTGGCGGGTGGCGGTGCTGCTCGGTGGGGAGGAGCTGAACCGGCACGAGCGCGGGCAACTGGACCGGGTGGTGCGGGCCGGCGCCGCCTGCGGCGTACACCTGGTGGTGCACGGTGTGCCGTTGCCGGAGGATTCGACCGTGACCCGGGTGGTGGCCGGGGTGTCCGGCGCGCGGATCGGCGGCTCGGCCGGACTGCCGGTCCGGCTGGACCCGCCGCCACCGGCGGCGCTGGTCACCGAGACCTGCCGGGACGTCGCCGCCCAGGTGAACGCGGGCCCGCCGCCGACCCCCTTCACCGACCTGCTGCCCCCGCCCGAGCTGATGTGGCGGGAGGACTCCGCCGACGGGCTGACCGCGCCGATCGGTGAAGGCCCGCACGGTCGGCCGGTGCGGTTGACGCTCGGCGACTATCCACCGCACGCGCTGATCGGCGGGCCGTCCGGCACCGGCAAGACCAATCTGATCTTCGCGTGGATCGGCGCCCTCGCCGCCCGCTACTCCCCCGCCGAGCTGGAGTTCTACCTGTTGGACTTCAAGGAGGGGGTTTCCTTCGCGCGGTTCGCGCAGGGCCGGCGCGACCCGAGCTGGCTGCCGCACATGCGGCTGGTCGGCATCAACGTCAACACCGACCGGGAGTTCGGGCTGGCGCTGCTGCGCTTCCTCGCCGAGGAGTTGCGCCGACGCGCCGACGCGGCCAAGAAACACGAGGTGACCAAGCTGGCCGAGCTGCGGGCGGTCGACCCGACAGGGCACTGGCCACGCATCGTCGCCGTGGTGGACGAGTTCCAGATGTTGCTGGCCGGCCGGGACGTGGTCGCCCGGGAGGCGGCCGACCTGCTGGAGGACCTGGCCCGCCGCGGCCGGTCCCAGGGCATCCACCTGGTCCTGGCCTCGCAGGACGTGCGGGGCATCGAGGCGCTGTGGGGGCGCCCCGCGCTGGTCGCCCAGTTCACCCTGCGCATCGCGTTGCCCAAGGCGCTGCGCATCCTCGCCGAACGCAACGACGCGGCGCAGTCGCTGCCGCGCTGGCACGCGGTGGTGAACGCCGAGTCGGGCATGGTGGAGGGCAACGAGGTGGCCCGCATCCCGTCGGCCAGCGACTGGGAGACCTGGAGCGGGTTGCAGCACCGGCTGTGGCGGATGCGCGCCCCCGACGCGGCGCCGGCCCGGCTCTTCGACGGCGACGCGATCCCCCGGCTGGCGGACGCCCCGGACTTCCGGGCGCTCGCCGTACCGCCGGACGGGACCGTGCCGCGCAACCCGGTGGCCCTGCTCGGCGAGATCATCGACGTGCAGTCCCGCTCGGGGTCGCTACGGCTGCCGCGCGCCCCGGGCCGCAACCTCGCGGTGCTCGGCACCCGCGTCGACGAGGCCTGCGCGGTGCTCGACGCGGCGGCCCGGTCGCTGGCCCGTCAGCACCCGCCGGGCACCGCCCGGTTCTCCATCGCCTGCCTCGACCCGGACGCCGACCCGATCGCCCGCGCCCTCTACGACGACCTGGCCGACGACGCCTCCTGGTACGACGAGGAGACCATCGGCGAGCTGATGGCCGAGACGGCCGACGGGCTCAGCGGCCCGGGAAGCCCGCACTACCTGCTGCTGTTCGCAGTCGACGCGGCAGCGGGTGCGTTGGCCGCTCGCGCGGGTCGGCGTACCGGCCTGGAGCAGCTACGTCGGATCCTGCACGACGGGCCGGAACGACGCACGCACGTGCTGGCCTGGTGGCGGGGAGTGGCCCGGATGCGCGTCGACCTGGGTGGGGCCGGCACCCGCACCGACCAGATCGGCGCCTGGGTGGCCCTGGACGCGCACGGCGACGAGCTGGGCTCGTCGCTCTATCCGGGCACCGGCGGCCCGGACTGGTATCCCCGCCCCTGGCGGGGGCTCTTCTTCGACCGGGCGGTGCACCGCACCGGACAGGTGATCATCCCGTATGGACCGACACGATGAACGAACCGGTGACCAGCGAGACGTACGCGGCGCAGCTGCGGCGGCTGGCCGACCTCACCGCGCGGGTGCGCGAGCAGCGCGCCGAGGCGCACACCTGGCACGAGCGGCAGTGCGTTGCCGCCGAGCGGGCCGTCGCCGAGGCCGCCGAGCAGCTCCAGAGCGCCGAGGAGGAGCTGGTCGCCGCCCGTGAGCAGCAGAAGCAGGTGGACGCCGAGGTGGCTCACCTGTGGCAGCAGGTCCGCTCGCGCCTCGGCGCCCGCCGCCTCGGCGGCCCACCCGCCCCGGCGAACGGCGTCGGAGCCACCGACCCGGTGCTGCTGCTCGCCAAGGCCCGGGACCTGCTCGACCGGGCTGGTCAGCCGGGCGAGCTGCCCGGCTCGGTCAACCCGCTGCTGGCGCTCTGCGGCGTGGCCGGCGGTGTGCTGGCGTACGCGCTGGGCGCCGGTGCCCGCGCGCTCGGCGTCGGGTACGGCGGGGACCTGGCGGTCGGACTACCGGTGCTGGCGCTGGTGGTGACGCTGCTCGGGCCGTTGGTCGGCCTGGTGCCGGCCCGGGTGCTGGCCGACCGCCGGCACGCGGTGCTCGGCCCCCGACCGATCACAGTGGTCCTCGGTGCGGGGGTGGTCGCCACCGGGCTGCTGCTGGCGCTCGGCCGCTGACCGCGCTGACCGGAACAGCCGTCGAGGTTGTCGCATAGTCGACCGTCGGCGCGGCGAGTCCCGGGGCCAGATCTTCGATACGGTACGAGAAATGGTCAGCTTCTCCCTCAGCTACCCCACCGACCGTGGTGGCGACGCCGCGCGTCTGCTCGACGATGCGTTGACCACCCGATTCGGTGGCGAGAACATCCTCGTCGGCGTTGCGGGCGCCGTGGAGGGCTCCGCCGATCTTCGGCGGCGTCTGGCTGCCTCGGCGGCACTCATCGTCGTGATCGGACCACACATCCCTGGCGTGCCCGAGGTGCCGTCGAGAAACCTTCCGGACATCACCCGTCGGGAGATCGAAACCGCCTTCGAACTGCAGATCCCGATCATACCGGTGCTGGTGGGGGGCGCTGAACTGCCACTCGAGACGGAGTTACCCGAACCGCTCGGGCCACTCGCTCGACAGCAGTACCGGCGGCTCCACGCAGGTACCCTCCGCGAGGACATCCGTCATCTGGTCGACGACCTGGCGAGAAGTTTCGGCGCGAAGAGCGAGAATGCTGGGCCGGTGCCCGCGATCCGACTGATCCTCAGCGCGGAACCGGTTCGGTTGTTCATGCCCCCTCCCAAGCGGCGACCAGCGGTGACGATCGTCTACTCGACCCGCCAGGGTGATTGGGTGGTCGCCGACAGCAGCCGGCCGATACGGTGGTGGAACCCCGCGATCGTCGCCAGATTCGTGACCCGCTACGAGGTGGACACCAGCGACCACGGGGCCGACTTCCACGTCCGGTTGCCCGCGAAGGGGGGCGCTTACCACTTCGAGGCGTCGATCTCCGTCCGCTTCCGGGTGACCGACCCGGCGCAGATCGTCCGACGCGCGATCACGGACGCCGCGGGCTTGATCCTCAAGTTCCTGCTCGAGATCTGCAGGCCGGTCACCAGGCAGTTCGGTCCCGAAGAAGTTGCCGAGGCCGCGGCGGCCCTGGACGGGCGACTCGCTCGGGAGGTTCTCGTCCCCGAGGGCATCACCCTCTACACGAGAGGGACGCGACTGCGCCTTGACGATCACGCGAGGAACTATGTGCGAGAGCGTGAGTCGCAACGCGCGAGACGTTACCTGCAGGAGCGAGCCAAGCCTCGGGTGGAGTTCCACGGGTTTCCGCCAGTTGCCGGCGCGATACCGTCCCTTGCGTGGCGGGATGGCTCGTCCTCTGTGGGTGCCAGGCGGCCCCCGGAGCGGCTGCTGGTGGCGCGGGCGCCCGCGCAGGTGCCTGCGGGCCAGGACCTGAGCGTGGACGTCCGGCTCGTCACCGAGGGACGGCCGGTTCATTCGGACGCCGTGACCGCCCGGCTGGAGAACCTCCTCGTCGCTGACGACGGCACACCGGTGACGGTGACCGTCCACGCGCCCGTCGGCCTGCACGCCGACGGCCCGCTTCAGCAGACCGTGGTGGTCAAGCCGGACGAGGACCCGGATCCGATCCGGTTCGGTTTCGGGGCGCGTACCCCGGGTCTGCATCGCATCGACGTGACGGCCTGGGCCGGCGGCACGTTCCTCGGCGAGGTGTCCGTCGAGGTATCCGTCGCGGACGGTGGGCCGTTCCGCGACGGCCAGTTACACGCGGCACCGCTGAATGCCGCGCAAGCCCGGCCGGGCGAGGTCACCATGGAGGTGCGATTCGACGGCAGCCGCTACACGTTCCAACTGCGCTCCGACGCGGCGCTGTTCGCCCCGGTCGTCGAGTCGATCACGAACCCGCCCACCGCCGCGGTGGAGAACGCGATCAAGGAGTTGCAGCAGCTCGCCGGGGGTGGTTCCCGGTACAACGCGACGATGACCCGCGAGGTCATCCGGTCGGCGGGCATCCAACTGTGGTCGGAGTTGGTGCCGGCTGACGTGCGGGACCAGTTCTGGCAGGTCGGCGCCGACATGAGCGCCTTCACGATCGCCACCGACCACGACGTGGTCCCGTGGGAACTGCTCTATCCGCTCAGCGCCCAACGCGATGCCGGCTTCCTCGTCGAGCAGGTCCCCGTGGTACGCCGCACCTACGGGCAGCGCCGCAACGCGAGGGTCGGCCTGCGCAACCCGCGCTTCGTGGTGCCACCGAAGGCTCCCACCGGCGCGCACGAGGAGATCGCCACCATCCGCGCGATCCTCGGAGCGGCCGACAGCGAGCCCATCACCAGGGCCGACGAACTCCTCGCCCTGATCAATGCGGGGGCGCTCGGGGCGATCCACTTCGCCTGCCACAACACGTTCTCGTCGGACGGCTCGTTCATCGACATGGATGGCGGCCGGTTCAAGCCGGCCCTGCTCGCCGAGGCCAGCATCCGGAAGCTGCTGGCGGAGACCGGCCCCCTCGTGTTCATCAACGCGTGCCGGAGCGCGGGCGTGGCACCGACGTACACGAAGATGCTCGGCTGGGCGCAACAGTTCATGTCGTCCGGAGCGGGCGCGTTCGTCGGCACGCTCTGGGCGGTTCGCTCGGACAGCTCGGCCCGCTTCGCGACCGCGTTCTACCGGTCCCTCGCCGACGGCGCCACGCTCGGCGCGGCGGCCCTCGCCGCACGGGTCGAGCAGCAGGACGACCCGCTCGATCCGACCTGGTTGGCCTACACCGTGTACGGCGACCCGTTCGCCACCGCCGCCGTCTGACCGGTCGGCAACTCAACTCGCTCAGGAGGGGACGTACGGCATGGACGTGATCGACTACAGCGTGCCGGTCGAGGAACTGGTGTCGGCGGTGAAGAACGCGGTGAAGCAGGCCGGCATCTCCACGACCGACGAGGGCCGGGACCTGCGGGTCGGCACGGTTCAACTTATCTTGAGTGCGGTCGTCACCACGAAGCTCGGCGGTGGCCTGGACTTCCGGGTCCCGGTGATCGGCTGGAAGGTCAAGGTGGGCGGCAGCCACGCCCGCCAGCGGACCCACACGATCGACATCACGCTCGTCGCCGAGGATCTCCAGGATCAGCACGAGCTGCGCCACAGCGCGGTCGAGTCGACCCTCGTGGACGCGATCACCACGATCCGCGCGGTGGTCACCGCGGGCACCGGGGGTGACGACCCGCTGGTGTTGCAGGCCGCCACTGTGGAACTCGTCTTCGGCGTCACCGACCAGGGCACGATCTCGGTCGGCGCGGAGGGTGAGCTGACCGAGGAGGTCACGAACACGCTCAGGATCGAGCTGGTCGGGGCAACAGCCGGGTAGCTCAGGCCGGGACGAGCACGGCCTCGCGGAGCAGTCGGCGGGTCAGGGTGACCCGGTCGGCGTCGTCGGGCAGGCCGGGCAGGTCACCGACCCGGGTGACCGTGCCGGTGAGCAGGGCGCGGGCGGCCGGTTCGCAGCTCGCCGGAAGGGTGATGGTGCGGTCGAAGAGGCGCAGCGCCACCGTGTCCGAATCGTGCGGCACCAACTGCCAGCGCAGGCCGGGACGCAGGGCGACCCGGGAGTCGGCATCCAGGGTGGCCAGCGCGTCGGCCTGGGCGAGCGGTCGGATCGGCGCCGGACGGGCCGCCGGCCAGGCCCGCTGGCGCAGTCGCGCGGCGACCGCGCCCGGGTCGGCGCGCAGCAGCCAGTCCCGCAACGCCTCCACGGTCTCGGTCAGCTCCGGCTCGATGGCGTCCGGGTCGGCGACGTCGGTGCCGAACGGCAGGCTGGCCCGCAGCCGCTGGTCCTCGGCGGACAGCGCCAACAACTCCTCGACCAGGGCGTAGCGGGTGAGCGCGCGGATGCCCACGGTCAGGTGCAGCGAGCTGGCGTCCTGCGCCTGCGCGCTGTGCAGCCACCCCCGGGGCAGGTAGAGCGCGTCACCGGGGGCGAGCACCACGTCCAGCGCGGCCGGGCCCTGCGCGGTGGCACCGACCTCGTCGGCGCGCCCACCCCACGGCTGCTTCTCGAGCGGGTCGGGCAGCACCGGCGGGTGGATCCGCCAGTGCTTGCGGCCGTCGACCTGGAGCACGAACACGTCGTGGGTGTCGTAGTGGGTGGCGAAGCCCTGGCTGCCGGCCGGGGTCAGGTAGGCGTTGATCTGCAACGGCTGGTTGAGCGCGAGGCCCAGGTCGCGGGCGAAGTCGACGAGCGGCGGCCAGATCCGGTGCAGCCCCTGCAACACCAGGGTGGCCCCGGACGCGTACTGCTCCAGGACCCGCTCGTCGAGCACCTGGTCGCCGATCTCGGCGCCCGCCCCGCCTCCGCCGGTCCAGCGCGACGCCGCGACCAACTGGCCGTCCTTGGCGACGCGCAGGAACGGCGTACGCAGGCCGCGCCGGCTCAGCAGCTCGTCGGCGTCGGCGGGGCTGAGCAGGTCGGTGAAGCCGGCCGGGTCGGGCAGTTCGGCGGCGCGGGACAGCAGCGGGGTGTGCCCCCAGTGCGCGGCGGCGAACTTGGCCGGTTCGACCGAGACGCAGCGGGCCAGCGCCGCGGTGGCCTCGGCGGACGGAACCGCCGGGCGGCCGTGGTGGCCGCCCGGCGGGTCGAGGTAGGTCATGGCGAGCCGCTACCGGGCGCTGCCGTCAGCGCCACCGTCCTGCTGGCCCGGGGTGGCACCGCCGTCGGCGGGACCCTCCGCGCCGCCATCGGCGCCACCGTCGTGCTGACCGGGAGTGGCACCGCCGTCGGCGGGACCCTCCGCGCTGCCGTCGGCGCCACCGTCGTGCTGGCCCGGGGTGGCACCACCGTCGGCGGGACCCTCCGCGCCGCCATCGGCGCCACCGTCGTGCTGACCAGGGGTCGCACCGCCGTCGGCCGGACCCTCCGCGCCACCGCCGCCGGTGGTCTGCATGTCGTCATCGTTGAGTGCCATCGGTACTCCCTCGGGTGTGCCGCCCCGCCGTACGCCGGGGTCCGTCGTGCTGCGGGTGGTACCCCACGCGCGATCTTCTCTAACCCTCACCGTAGACGCCGAACCGGGGCGACACGGGCAGTTCGCGAGCGGCGGCGGAGAGTGCCAGGATGGGGTGGTGATCCTGGTGGGCACGTCCGGCTGGCAGTACCGGGACTGGCGCGGCCGCTTCTATCCGCAGGGGCTGCCGCAGCGGCTCTGGCTGGAGCACTTCGCGGCCGGGTTCGCCACGGTCGAGGTCAACAACGCCTTCTACCGGCTGCCCGAGCGGGACACATTCGCCGCCTGGCGGGCGCGCACCCCGGCGGACTTCTGCGTGGCGGTGAAGATGAGCCGCTACCTCACCCACATCAAGCGACTGCGTGACCCGGAGGAGCCGGTGGCCCGGTTCCTCGGCCGCGCCACCGCGCTCGGTGACCGGCTCGGCCCGGTGCTGCTGCAACTGCCACCGAACCTGCGGGCGGACGTCGAGGCGCTGGACGCGACGCTGCGACTGTTCCCGGCCCAGGTGCGGGTGGCGGTCGAGCCCCGGCACCCCTCCTGGTGGACCGCCGCCACCCGTGCGGTGCTGGAGCGGCGTCGGGCCGCGCTGGTCTGGGCGGACCGGCTGGGCCGCCCGGTCGCCCCCCGTTGGCGCACCACCGACTTCGGCTACCTGCGGCTGCACGAGGGGCGGGCGCGGCCGTGGCCGCGTTACGGTCCGGCCGCGCTGCGGTCCTGGGTGGGTCGGCTGACCGACGCCTTCGGCGCGGACGAGCCGGCGTACGTCTATTTCAACAACGATCCGGGCGGGGCCGCGATCGTGGACGCCGTGGCGTTCGCCGCGCTGGCCCGCCGGGCCGGGCACCCGGTGTCGCGGGTGCCCACCGCCGCCGAGGCCGCCGACCACTGAGCCCGCCCGACAACCGTCGGACGGGCTCGCGGTGTCAGGCCGTCACGGCATCATCGTGGCGAGGTCCTTGGGCATGGTGTCCTTCACGTCCTGCCACTCACCCTGGGTCACGTGGCGGCGCAGCGTGTCCAGCACCACCTGCGTCACCCGCTCCGCGCCACCCTCCGCGTCGTACGGGAAGCCCTGCCGCACCTCGTAGAGGAAGTCGTCACGGTTGAGCTTGATCGGCACGTCGGACGGCACCCAGCCGTCGAAGTAGATCCCCCGCACCAGCACCGGCAACTGCTGGGCGAACTCCACGCTCTCGTCCACCGGCAGCCGGTCGCGCAGCAGGTGCAGCACCGTGCGCAGCGCCGCGTACGACTGGTTGCGCCGTTCCTTCGGCCAGCCGTAGGCGTTCTCGATGTCCTTGAGAATAAGGTTCGTCTTGTCCAGCGAGGACTCGAACGCTGAGATCATCGAGTCAGCCATCGGTCGACCCCCGTTCCGTGGTGTCCCACCGTCGGTCGTCGGCGCGGCGCGGCGGCCCCGCCGGGCCACGACGGGCCCGTACCGGGCTGCCCTGTGGGGCGCGCCGGGCGTTGTCGGCCGTGCCGACCACGTGCAGGACGGCACCACGCCGTCGATCCGTCACCACTCGAACCGTCATCCCCGTCACCTCCGTGTCGTCTCCGGCGTCGGCCGTCCTCGGGCGGCCGTACCCACCGCGTCCACCCTGCCCATGGGTGGGGTGAGTCGTCCCCACCCGGATCGGGTGAGGTCAGCCGGCGTCGAGGAGATCCGCGAGGGTCTTCGCGTTGGTCTGCGCATAGTCGCGGTAGCAGTTGTTCATGAGCACGTGGGTCTGCCCGGCCTCGTCGGCCAGCTCGCGCAGCTTCGGCGCCCAGTCGGCCAACTCCCGCTTGGAGTAGTGGTAGCCGAACTTCTCGTGGATGTCCTTGCTGGTCCACTTGTCGCTGTGCCCGTGGAAGCGCATGACCGCGAGGTCCGCGGTGGCGGCCAGCACCGGAGGCAGCGACGAGCGGTGGCCCTGCGGCATGTCCACGCAGACGTACGGCAGTTTGTGCTCGCGCAGGAAGGCCAGGGTCTCGTCGGCGTTGTCGCCCTCGAACCAGGAGGCGTGGCGGAACTCGTACACCGGGCGCAGCGGCGCGCAGCGCTTCGCCACCTCCAGCAGGTACTGCTTGTTGGCCCGCTTGATGGTGAACCACGGCGGGAACTGGAACAGCAGCGCGCCCAGCTTGCCGGCCTCGACCAGCGGGTCCAGCGCGGACAGGAAGCGCGTCCACACCTCCTCGTACGACTGCGCGGGCAGGTCGTCGGGGTAGACGTTCTTCTTGTCGGTCTCCGGGCGCAGGTCCTTGTAGAGCGCGCTGACCCGGGTGGGGTGCCCGGTCAGCAGGCTGAACGCCTTGATGTTGAACGTGAAGCCGGCCGGGGTGCGTTCGGCCCACAGCCGCGCGGTCGCCTCGGCGGGCGGCGAGTAGTAGGTGGCGTCCACTTCGACCAGCGGGAACTGCCGGGCGTAGTAGGCCAGCCGCTTCTCCGGGGTGTCCGCGGTCTGCGGGTACCACCCCGAGTCCAGCAGTGTGCGGTCGGTCCAGGACGCGGTGCCCACGAGGATGTCACCCATTGGGGAAGTCCATCGCGTCGCGGACCGACCGGCAACCGCTGGGGTGGCTCAGGCCGCCCGCCGCTCGCGAGTCTGCTTGCACGTCACGCACGTGGTGGCGGACGGGAAGATCTCCAGCCGCTCCACCGGGATCGCCGCCGAGCATCCCTCGCACCAGCCGTAGGTGCCCTCCTCGAGCCGGCCGAGGGCGTGCTCGAACTGGGCGCGGCGGTCGAGGATGGTGCGCAACAGGGACTGGGCGGTGTCCCGCTCGGCGGTCTTGGTGCCACTGTCGGCCTGGTCGTCGCCGGCGGTGTCGCCGACCTCCACCAGCCGCAGCACCTGGCTCTGGAGCACCGCCTGGTCGTACTCCCCGGTCAGCTCGTCGTAGCGCGCCTGGAGCGACTGTCGAATCTGGTCGATCTCCGTCTGGGACCGGGCCGTACCGACCGTGTCGTGGACGAGCATCGCTGCCTGCCTTTCCTGGGCCTGTGGCTCAAGGTGAACCGGGTGCCGGCGGCGCGGGGCCCCGGTCACGGTCGCGTTCGGTGCGCGGGCGATGACCCGCGCTCTGTGAGCCGGGCGAGTACCCGCCGGACCAGCCGGGCAAACCGACAAGTTCTCGGTTGTTGTCAGTCGTTCCCGCCGGGCTCCACGAGCGCCGGTCGGCGGGGGTCGTCGGCGCGTACCACGACGTCAGCGAAGCTCGCCGGGACGACCTCCTCGGCGTACCGGTCGAAGGCCGGCAGCGCCCACTGCAGAGCCGGTTCGGTGCGCCGGCGCAGCGCCGCCGGGGACAACTCCAGGTGGACGGTCACGTCGAAGGGCAGGCCGCCGCCGAGCAGCAGCGAGCCGCTGACCAGGACGACGCCGCCGGGCGCCAGGTCGACGTAGCGGGCGCGGCTGGCCCGGTCGGCGTCGGCGTCCCAGAGCGACGGAAGCAGCCGGCCGCTGCCGCCCGGACCGGCCGGGTCGAGCACCTCCCGACGCAGCCCGGCCTCGTCGACCCAGGCCTCGTAGAAGGAGTCCGGGTTGGTGCGCCCCAACTCGAAGCGCAGCGACGCGGGGCGCAGGAAGTCGGTGGCGCGGACGTGCAGCACCGGGTGCCCCTGGGCGCGCAGCGGGTCGACCAGCGCCGCGGCCAGTTCGTCGGCGCCGGCGGCGGGGGCGCCGTCCACGGCCACCCGCAGCCGCGCGGGCCCGGCGGTGGCGCTCGCGGCCCGGGTCGCCGCGTCGGCCAGCCGGCCGGTCAGCTCGGTGACGAGCAGGTCGGGCGAGATGGGGCGGATGCGCACCGGACCATCCTGCCCCGCGCCGGGTACGTCGGTGCCGCCGGTCAGCCGCTGCGGTCGATGGTGACCCGGGCGTCGTCGGCCAGCCGGTAGCCCACGCCGTAGACGGTGGTGACCAGCGGCACGTCCACGCCGACCTTGCCGCGCAGCCGACGCACGTGCACGTCGACGGTGCGCACGCCGGCGTGTTCGTAGCCCCAGACGGCGTTGAGCAGTTGCAGCCGGGTGAACACCCTGCGCGGGTGGGCGACCAGGTGCAGCAGCAGGTCGAACTCCAGCCGGGTCAGCGGCAGCGGCTCCTCGTCGCGCAGCACCGAGCGCGACGAGGCGAGGATGTGCAGGGCGGGAATGGTCGGGCTGATCGGGCGCGTCGGCGACCGGTTGGCGGGCGCCTGGTCGGGGCGGCGTTCGGCCGGAACCGAGCCGATGATCACGCCTTCGCCCCGCTCCAACATCTCGCGGGCGGCCTCCAACAGCCGGCGCGCCGCCGGGGTCAGCGACTCCTCACAGGCCAGCGGGATGGACAGCGTCACGGTGAGCACGGGCGCGGCGGTGTTCGCCGGGCGACGCTGGCCGCCGGGAGGTCGACCGGGCACCGCGGGTTGGGACGTATGCCATCCGGCGCGCGACGACGCGGGGCTGACCGACATGGTCCTCCTTGGGCTGGTCCGGGTATCTCCCCACGGCCCGGGACGCCGCTCCATCGATGTTTCCCGGCGCCTGGGCGAGGGTCAAGAGGCGGCTGCGTTGCATGAATGTGACAATTGACGAACACATCGGAGCCAGATGCTCGCTCTGCGTACGAGGCCTGATGATTACAGCAGAGTCGTCGAGATGCCCCGTTACGGGGGTCCCCGACCGGTTCACCAGGCGGTCACATCGCCGCCGGACCAGGGCTCAGCTGCTGTGATCCACGCTGATCAGGGCCTCGTCGGCCAGTCGGTAGCCGACGCCGTAGACGGTGGTGACCACCTCCGAGCCGGCCAGCTTGGCGCGCAGCCGGCGGACGTGCACGTCCACCGTCCGGGCCACCGCGTGCTCATAGCCCCAGACGCTGGAGAGCAGTTGCAGGCGGGTGAAGACCCGGCGGGGCCGCTCGGCCAGGAACAGCAGCAGCTCGTACTCGATGCGGGTCAACGCGATGATCCGGTCGCCCTGGCGGACCATCCGCGAGCCGGCCAGGATGCGGACGTGGTCCGGTGCGGCGGGCGGCGCGGCGGGGCGCGGGGCCGACGCGGGCTCCTCCACGGCACGCAGTTGGCCCTCCCCCGACTCGGCCAGCTCGCCCAGCAGCTGCACCAGGCGGGCCAGCCGGGGGCTCAGCGGCCCGGGGACGAGATCGAGGGTGATGGTCAGGGTCGGGCTGGTGCGCGCACGGGCCGGCGGGCGCACGCCGGGGTGGCGGCGCGTGGGGATGGCGACGACGGACATGATGCCTCCTGAGTGGCGGTACGCGCGCCACGCCGGGTGTGGCGTGACGGTCAGCGGCGCGCCCAGCCGGCGTTGACCGGGGACGCGAGGGGAGATGGGTGGTGCAGTGGGGTCGGGCCGAGGGCCGGCAGGCCAGCTATCCGCCAGGCCGCGAACCCACCGACCACATCGGTGGCCCGGTGCAGGCCGACGTCCTGCAACGCGGCGGCGGCCAGCGACGAGGTGTAGCCCTCCTGACAGAGGATCACCACCGGCACGTCGTAGTCGACGGCCTGCGGCAGCCGGGCCGCACAGCGTGGGTCGAAGCGCCACTCCAGCACGTTGCGTTCGACGATGAGCGAGCCCGGCACCACGCCGTGCGCGGCCCGCTGCGCGGCCGGGCGGATGTCGACCAGCAACGCTCCGGCCCGGTACGCCAGGTGCGCCCGCTCCGGGTCCAGCCGGCGCAGCCGGGCCCGCGCGGCGGTCAGGATCTCGTCGATGCCCCTGGAGCCCGGTGGCGGCACGGGGGCGGGACAGTGCTCGGCGGTTATCTGCATTCTCGGGTCCTTCCGGTGACAGGGTTCTCGGTGGGAGCGGCTACCAGGACCGGCCGGCCTCGGCGACCTCGGCGACCCGCAGCCGCCCGTTCAGGAGGTGATATCGGGTCATCCGCAGCAGCGCCGGCCGGTAGACGTGCACGCTGACCGCCGGCGCCGAGCCCCGGTTGGTCACCTGGTGCACGTGCCGGGGGCCGAAGCGGCGGCCCGCGCCGGCCGGCAGCAGTCGGGGGCGTAGTCGACCGGCGCTGACCGTCTCCTCGGTGAGCACGCCGCCGACCACCCGGAACGCTCCGGAGGAGCCGCCGTGGTCGTGCAGGTCGGTGCCCTGCCCGGGCAGCCAGGTCAACGCCCACACCTCGTGCTCGTCGCTGACGGCGAGGCGGGCGTACCAGCGCTCGGCCGGGTCGAAACGCAGCGCGACCGGCCAGCCGGCCGGGTCGGCCCATCCGGCGGCAACGGTGAGCAGGTCGGGCTCCGGACGGTGGTGCGTCATGGCGGTTCCTCGCGGGTCGTTCGGCGGGGTGCCCTCGTACTCTAGACGGCAAAGCCTATAGGTTTAGTAGGTAATTCCGTCTGGTGGGACGCCAGGTCAGCCGCTCGGGTGAATCAGCGCAGCACCGGCGGGTCCGCGCGGTAGCCCGGCAACGAGGGCCAGCGGACGGTCAACACCACCGACGCGCGCTCGGCGAACCACGAATGGTCCACCCCACGGGCCCACACCACGTAGTCGCCCGGCTCGGCCAGCCGTACCGTCCGGTCCGGCAACTCCACCCGGAAACACCCCTCGACGAGTACGAGCAGAGTGGTGCGCCGCTCGCCGGTCGCCCAGCGGGACCGGGCCTGCCCGGGCGGATGCACGCCCCACTTCACCTCGACGTCGGTGCTGTGCCGGATCTCCCCCGGCGGCGCGAAGTGCCCGAGCAGCCAACCAGCGTTGGTGGCGCCGTCGACGCCCGCGTTGCCCACGTACACCGTCTCACCCATCGGACCCCTCCCCCAGCGCGCCGGCCGAGCAACCTATCAGGACCGGTGTGGCTAACCTGGACCGGTGACCGAGAACCTCGACGCCGAGACGCTGGCGTTCGCGCACCGGATGTTCGACCTGGCCCGAGCCGGCGCCACCGACGAGTTGGCGGCGCAGATCGACGCCGGCCTGCCGGTCAACCTCACCAACGACAAGGGCGACACGCTGCTCATCCTGGCCGCGTACCACTCTCACCCGGACACGGTGGCCGCCCTGCTCAGCCGCGGCGCCGACCACACCCGGGCCAACGACCGCGGTCAGACCGCATTGGCGGCGGCGGTCTTCCGCAGCAGCACCGAAGCGGTCCGCGCGCTCCTCGCCGCCGGCGCGGATCCGGAACACGGCAACCCGTCAGCCGTCGAGACCGCGAACTTCTTCGACCTGCCGGAGATGACCGAGCTGCTGCGCGTCGGCTGACACCGGCACGGCCGGGCGGTATACAGGGGCGGTGGAAGATCCTCTGCCCGAGCAGATGCGGGCGGCCAGCACCGCGCTGCTGACCGCCCTCGACCCCGCCGCCCGCGAGAGCGCGATGCACTCGTTCGACGACGAGGCGGCCCGACGCTGGCTGGAATACCGGCCTCGACCCCGACCGGGCGTCTGCCTCGCCGAGCTCGACGTCACCGCCCGCAAGGCCGCCCACCGGTTGCTGGCCACCGCGCTCAGCCCCTCGGCGTACGCACAGGCGATGGCGATCATCTCGCTGGAGGAGGTGCTGGACCGGGCCGAGGGCTGGCAGCGCGGGCGGCACAGCGGCGACTACTGGGTGGCCGTGTTCGGCGACCCGGCGCGCGACGACCGTTGGGCGTGGCGACTCGAGGGGCACCACCTGTCGGTGAACATGACAGTGGTGGACGGTCAGGTCTCCCCCGCGCCGATCTTCTTCGGCGCCAACCCGGCCGCGGTCCGCTACGCCGGCCGGCCGGTCTCCCGTCCACTCGGTGTCGAGGAGGACCTGGCCCGCGCCCTGCTCGACGCGCTGGGCCCGGCCGAGCGGGCCGCCGCGATCATCGCCGACGACGCGCCGGCGGACATCATCAGCGCCACCCGCGGGCGGGTCGACGCGCCGCTGGAGCCCCTCGGCGTACCGGCGGAGCGGCTGGGACCGACCGGCCGCGCGCTGCTCGACCAGGTGGTCGCCCTCTACCTCGACCGGCTGCCACCCGAACTGGCCCTCCGGGAGGCGACCCGACTGGACGCCGGCCCACTGCACTTCGCCTGGGCCGGCCCGACCCACCCCGGGCGGCGGCACTACTACCGGGTGCAGGGCGACGACCTGCTGATCGAGTACGACAACACCACCGCAGACGGCAACCACGCGCACACCGTGCTGCGCCGCCCCGTCAGCGACTTCGGCGCCGACGTCCTGGCAACCCACCACCACACACTTATACACATCTCCGAGCCCACGAGACGCGTAGTAAA
>NZ_QGSY01000239.1 GCF_003857035.1 Micromonospora arida | reverse complement strand
CGACTCGTCGGCCTTCTTCGGCTCGAGCAGCTCGCGCTCCCACTCGGTCAGCGGCTCGTCGCTCGCGACGCCCTCGGGCTTCTCGTCGTTGCCCCGGCGACGGCCGGAACGCGCGATCAGACCATCCGCGACGGCAGCGGCGACGACCTTGGTCAGCAGCTCCGCCGAGCGGATCGCGTCGTCGTTACCCGGGATCGGGAAGTCGACCTCGTCCGGGTCACAGTTGGTGTCCAGCACCGCGATCACCGGGATGCCCAGCTTGCGGGCCTCGTCGACGGCGATGTGCTCCTTCTTGGTGTCGACGATCCAGACCGCGGCGGGAAGCTTCTGCATGTCCCGCAGGCCACCGAGGGTGCGGGTCAGCTTGATCTTCTCGCGGGAGAGCTGCAGGGTCTCCTTCTTGGTGTAACCGGCGGCGGTGCCGCTGAGGTCACCCAGGCCCTCCAGCTCCTTCATCCGCTGAAGCCGCTTGTAAACGGTCTGGAAGTTGGTCAGCATGCCACCGAGCCAGCGGTGGTTGACGTACGGCTGGCCGACCCGGGTCGCCTGCTCGGCAATCGCCTCCTGGGCCTGCTTCTTGGTGCCGACGAACAGGATGCTGCCACCCTCGGCGACGGTCCCACGCACGAACTCGTACGCCTTCTCGATGTACTCGAGGGTCTGGCGCAGGTCGATGATGTAGATGCCGTTGCGCTCGGTCATGATGAAGCGCTTCATCTTCGGGTTCCAGCGCCGGGTCTGGTGCCCGAAGTGGACACCGCTCTCCAGCAGCTGACGCATGGTCACGACGGCCATGGTTGGGGTACTCCTCAAGGTCCCTGGTTGTCACGCCCGGCCGGTGGCCGGGCGTCCTGGCGCCTGGTCGCCGACCCATGGTGGACCCGATCAAGATCGGGACCAGGGAGGCCGTCGCTCCACGACGATTCGTGAAGAGGGCGCGCGAGGTCGACCGCACGAGGCGGTCGCCAGTTGGCCAGTGTACGCCCCTCACCCGTTCAGCCGTCCCGGGGTGCGCGTGGCGTGCTGCTCCGCCGCTCCCCCGCCCGCCTGCCCCATGCTGCTCGATCCGCGCGCGTTGCCGGGAAGGTCGCACTGGTTCGTGGAAATAGTGGCCTCCGCGTCGCCGGAGGCCACTATTTCCTGGTTGTTGTCCGAACCGTCAGCGAGCACGCGACGGCCGGCGGCGGGCCCGGCCCGGGTCAGCCGGCGGCGAGCGCGGCGGCCACGAAGAGCACCAGGCCGACGGTCAGGTAGGCCGTCGGTGGGCGCAGCCAGCCCCGGCCGTTGTCGGCGAGCGCCAGACCTCCGGTTCGTAGCCCGTACAGCCCGGTCGCGAAGATCGGCAGGCCGGCGACCAGGGCGATACCCACCACCACGTTCCCGGCGTCCACCGGGTCGCCGGTCACGCCCGCCAGCAGCACCCGCGACGCGGGAACCTCGAAGACCAACACCAGCAGAGCGAAGAGTACGGCCAGCACCGGTCGACGGGTCCGATAGACGCCGTCGGCGGCCGGCGGGTACACCGGCGGCTCGCCTACGGGCAGGTCGGGTCGGGGGCCGATCCCCGGCATCGGACCGGTCGGCATCTCCAGCGGGTGCGGCGTGTCGCCGCTGCCCCGGGTCGGCTCGATGATCGGGTACCCAGCGAGCGGAGCAGGACGAGCCTGGTCAGCGAGCACGGTCGCCGGCGCTGTCGACGTGCTGTCGCGGGACGTCTCCGGCGGGGCGCTGGTCACCGGAGATCCCGCCGTGGTCGTCTCGCGGGCGGCCCGGCGTCCGGGCAGCTCACCGGAGGTCTCCGAGGGGTCCCGGTCCGCCCGCCGCGATCGGGTGGCCCGGTAACCGTCCGCCTCCGGCCGGCCGGCACCCAACGGGTCGACCGCGCCGAAGCGCCCCGAATCAGCCTCGCTCCCCCCGAACCGACCGGTCTGAGCGTCCAGGGCGCCGAAGCGACCCGAGTCCGACTCCGGCGTACCGAAGCGACCCATGTCCACCGCGTTCAGACGACCCGAATCCGACTCCGGCGTACCGAAGCGGCTCGCGTCGACGGCGCCGAAGCGTCCCGAGTCCGGTTCGCGGCGGCGGCCGACGCCGGTGTCCTCGACGGAGCGGCCGTCTTCCGCACCACGCTGCTCGGGGACTTCGCTGTCCCGGTACCGCGGATCGCCCGCGCCGCGCCACTCCGACTCGCCGTAACCGCGACCCCGCTCGTCGGGGTACCAGCGCGACTCCTGATCTTCCGGAAAACTTCGTCGTCCGTCCACGTCAGGCACCGTATGCGACCGGCCACGCCCGCGCCATTTCAACCCGGCCGGCCCCGCGCCACCGGTCCCCGCGGAAGCGGGGCAGGAGCCGCGTCGAGGTGGCGGCGACGCGGGCCCCCACACCGTGATCAAGTGACGAAAAACAGGTCAGCGGCTGTCCTGACACCTACTTCTCATCACCTGATCATGGTGGCCCGTCGGTGGAGCGGGGCCGGCCGCGCTCCACCGGCCTCGGTCGGCTGCCCAACGCAACTAGCACACCGTGAGCATGATCGTCCGACTGTCCACAGCACCCCCGTTGTCCACAGTTGGGCTGCTGCCGGGTCGCGGCGATCACCCTCCGGCGGGCACCGTGCCGACCATGACGAAGCGGAACCAGGCGGTTGGCGCGTACGGCGAGCAATGTGCGGCCCGGCACCTGACGGAGGCGGGGCTGCGACCCATCGCCCGAAACTGGCGCTGCCCGGCAGGGGAGATCGACATCATCGCGTGGGACGGGCCGGTGCTCGCCTTCTGCGAGGTGAAGACCCGCCGGGGTGAGGGCTTCGGCACCCCGGCCGAGGCGGTCGTACCGGCCAAGGCCCGCCGACTGCGAGGGCTCGCCGCGCAGTGGCTGACCGAGACCGGTACGACCGCCGAGGAGGTGCGTTTCGACGTGCTGTCGGTGCGGCTGCCCGACGCCGGTCCGGCGCAGGTCGACCACCTCAAGGGCGCGTTCTGACATGCGTACCCGGAGGATCGGTGACGCGCCGTGAGCTACGCGAAGGTGCTCTGCGTGGGGCTGGTCGGCGTGACCGGCCACCTCGTCGAGGTGGAGGCCGACCTGGCCGCCGGTCTGCCTGCGGTGGTGATCTCCGGTCTGCCGGACACCGCCCTGCACGAAGCCCGCGACCGGGTCCGCGCCGCCGTGGTCAACTCCGGCCAGCGCTGGCCCAACCGGCGGATCACCCTCAACCTGCTGCCCGCCACGCTGCCGAAGTTCGGGTCGGCCTTCGATCTGGCCATCGCCGCAGCGCTGCTGGGCGGCTCGGGTGAGCTGCCGCTGCTCCCTCTGGAGGGGGTGGTGGTCCTCGGCGAGCTGGGGCTCGACGGGACGGTGCGGCCGGTGCGCGGCGTGCTCCCGATGGTCGCCGCCGCAGCCCAGGCCGGCATCGCGCGGGTGATCGTCCCGGTCGGCAACGCCGCCGAGGCCGCCGTCATCCCCGGGGTACGGGTGCGAGCGGTGGACAACCTGCACCGGCTGGTCGCCTTCGTTCGGGACGGGACCCCGCTGATCGAACCACCGGCGGACATCCCGGAGCCGCTGGCCGGTGGACCGGATCTCGCCGACGTCGCCGGGCAGCAGATGGGTCGGCGCGCCCTGGAGGTCGCCGCGGCCGGCGGGCACCACGTCGCACTGCTCGGCCCACCGGGCGCCGGCAAGACGATGCTCGCCGAACGGCTGCCGTCGATCCTGCCCGAGCTGGACGACGACGCGGCCCTGGAGGTCACCGCGCTGCACTCGGTTGCCGGGCTGCTGCCGCCGGGTGGTCGGCTGCTGCGTCGCCCGCCGTTCCAGGCGCCGCACCACACCGCGAGCGTGCCGTCGCTGGTCGGGGGCGGCTCGGGGCTGGCCCGACCCGGCGCGGTGTCGCTGGCGCATCGCGGGGTGCTCTTCCTGGACGAGGCTCCCGAGTTCAGCAAGGGTGCGCTGGAGGCGCTGCGCCAGCCGCTGGAGCACGGCCGCATCCAGCTGAGCCGCAGCGGAGGCGGCACCGTGTACCCGGCCCGCACCCAGTTGGTGCTGGCTGCCAACCCGTGTCCGTGCGCGAAACCGGCCGGCGATGCGCACTGCGAGTGTTCGCCGCTGGTTCGCCGCCGCTACCTGGGAAGGCTCTCCGGGCCCCTGCTCGACCGGATCGACGTCCAGGTACGGCTAATGCCGGTGCGGGCGGCCGAGCTGATGGCGACCGACGGCGATGTCGAGCCCTCGGCGACGGTCGCCGCCCGGGTGGCGGCGGCCCGGCAGGCGGCGGCCAGCCGCTGGGCCGGCCTCGGCCGGCGGCTCAACGCCGAGGTGGAAGGGCCGCACCTGCGCCGACCGCCGTGGCGGCTGCCGGCCCGGGTCACCGTGGAGCTGCGGGGCCGGCTCGACTCCGGCTCGCTGTCGGCGCGCGGCTTCGACCGGGTGATCCGGATGGCCTGGACCATCGCCGATCTCGACGGTCGCGACCGACCTGACCAGGACGACGTCCGGGAAGCGCTTCAACTACGGACGGGGGAGGCGACGTGAGCGCCGAGGAGGAACGAAGGCTGGCCCGGATCGCCCTGACCTGGTTGGCGGAGCCGGGCACGCGGGCGGTGTATCACCTGGTCGAACGGCACGGCCCGGTGGCGACCCTGGATCTGCTGCTCGACGGCGGCAGCCCGGACGGCTGGCTGCACACCACTGTCGCCGCACGCTCGGCGGCCGGCGACGCGCGGGCAGTGGCCGCGGAGGCCCTGGAGCGGGCGGACCGACTGGGCGCCCGCCTGGTCACGCCGGACGACGAGGAGTGGCCGGCCCAGGTCGCCAGCCTGGCCGCGTTGCGGCTGCCGGACGTCAGCCGCCGCGTGGATGGTGAGACCGCCCCGCCGCTGTGCTTCTGGGTACGCGGAAGCTGGCCGCTCGGCGAGGCTCTGGATCGTTCGGTGGCCGTGGTCGGGGCGCGGGCGGCCACCGGTTACGGGCAGCACGTCGCGACCGAGCTGGGTTACGGCCTGGCGGAGCGGGACTGGACGGTCGTGTCCGGTGGCGCGTTCGGCATCGACGCCGCCGCCCACCGGGGCGCACTCACCGCGGGCGGTCTGACCGTCGCGGTGCTCGCCTGCGGGCTGGACCGTCCGTACCCGATGGGCAACGCCGCGCTCTTCGACCGGATCGCCGAGACGGGGCTGCTGGTAAGCGAGTGGCCGCCCGGTGCCGAGCCGCTACGGCCCCGGTTCCTGATCCGCAACCGGGTGATCGCCGCAGGCACCCGGGGCACCGTCCTGGTGGAGGCGTCGGCGCGCAGTGGCGCGACGCAGACCGCGCGGCGGGCCATCCACTCCAATCGGGTGGCCATGGTGGTGCCGGGGCCGGTGACCTCGGCGATGTCCGTCGGCGCGCACGAGTTCCTGCGCGAGTACCCCGACAAGGCCCGGCTGGTCACCGGGGTGGCGCACGTGCTGGAGGAGGTGGGTCGGATCGGCGCGGACCTGGCCCCGCTGGCGCGTGGGCCGCAGCGGGCCACCGACGCGCTGGACGACGAGGCGCGGTCGCTGCTGGAGGCGCTGCCCCGCCGAGGTGCGATGGGCGTGGACCGGCTCTCCGCCCGCGCCGGCGTCGACCTACGGACCGCGTTGCGCAAGCTGTCGCTGCTGGAGGAGCTGTCCATGGTGGTCCGTCGCGACGACGGTTACGCCCTCGCCCCATCCGCCAACCGGAAGCGTGCGGCGGCGGAGACGTCCGCTCGACCTGTTACCTGAGCGGATGCGTCACCGCCACCCGGCCGGGATGCCGTAACCGCTCGCGGTCGGGATCCCGGCCAGCCGATACTGCCGGTACCGTGCCCGATCATGGGTGCAATCAAGCCGTGGCACATCAGCGTGCTCTGCTGTCTCGTCGTGACCGCCGTGCTCGTCGTCGGCTTGGTCGTGTTCCTGGCCAAGAGGAACAACCGCCGGTAGTCGGGGGTGGACACCGGCACCGTCGTGTTCCCCGGCCAGCCACACCCCCCGGCCGGGGTGATCCGAGGAGGTAGGTCCCGCCACGCCACTCCGGTGGCGGAGGGGGACCGGCCGTAGGCTGGTGCCGTGTCAGCCGTCAGTGAGGGTGCCGGGGCCGAGCAACCGGCCCGGCACGTCGGCGCGGCCCCGGTGAGCCGGGCGGACCGGGGCACCCGGGCCATGCACCAGGCACTCCCGCCAGCGTTGCGCGACGCTGTCGACGACTTCGCCGAGCACCTGTCCCGGGTCCGTAACCGGTCGGCGCACACCGTCCGCGCGTACGTCACCGATCTGGTCTCGCTGCTCGACCACGCCGTCCGGATGGGCTGCGTCGACCTCGCCGAGCTGGATCTTTCGGTGCTGCGCAGTTGGCTGGCGCGGCAGCGCACCACTGGCGCGGCCCGCACGTCGTTGGCCCGGCGGGCCGCGTCGGCACGGGCATTCAGCGCCTGGGCACACCGGGCCGGTCTGCTCCCCGCCGACGTGGGCGCCGCGCTGGCCAGCCCTCGCGCGCACCGGGAGCTGCCCAGCGTGCTGCGCGCCGATCAGGCCGCCGCTCTGGTCGAGGCACCGTCCCGGCAGGCACCGCCCACCAACCCGTCACCCACGAACCAGGCGCGCACGGACCCAAAGCTCCCGAACCAGGCGCGCGCCGACGCAGAGCGGACGGACGCAGCGACCGGGCCGGCGTCGGGTCCAGCGGACGGGGCCGAGGCGGTGCCACTGCGGGACCGGGTGCTGCTGGAGCTGCTCTACGCCACCGGCGTACGGGTGAGCGAGGCGTGCGGGTTGGACGTCGGAGATGTCGACCACGGCCGGCGGGTGATCCGGGTGTTCGGCAAGGGCGGGCGGGAGCGCTCGGTACCGTACGGGGTGCCCGCCCAGCGGGCGTTGGACGACTGGCTGCGCCGGGGCCGCCCGGCGATGGTGGGCGCCCGCTCCGGCAACGCGCTGCTGCTCGGTGCCCGGGGTGGTCGGCTCAACCCGACGACCGCGCGTCAGATCGTCGGTGCGTACGCAGAGACCGCCGGACTGCCCCGGACCAGCCCGCACGACCTGCGCCACTCCGCGGCCACCCACCTCCTGGAGGGAGGCGCGGACCTACGCGCCGTGCAGGAGCTGCTCGGCCACTCGTCGCTGGCGAGCACGCAGATCTACACCCACGTCTCGGTCGAGCGGCTGCGCGCCGCCTACCGGCAGGCGCACCCGCGCGCCTGATCAAGCGCCGGAGGGCGCGCACGCACGCCTGATCAAGCGCCGGAGGGCGCGCACGAGTGGCGGTTACGATCATCAAGTGAGCGTCCCGAATCCCCCTGAGCCGATCCCGGGCGCCCGCCTGCTCTTCTCCCTGGACCCGGCGGTCAGCCACCTCAACCATGGCTCGTTCGGCGCGGTGCCGATCGGCGTGCAGCGCGCGCAGCAGCGGCTGCGCGACGAGATGGAGGCGAACCCGCTGCGCTTCTTCACTCAGGGGCTGGTCGACCGGATCGCGCACACCCGCCGGCACCTCGCCGGGTTCCTGGGCGCCGACCCGGACGGCAGCGCCCTGGTGGGCAACACCACCACCGGCGTCGCCGTGGTGCTCCAGTCGATGGACCTCAAGGCCGGCGACGAGGTGCTGAGCACCGACCACGGGTACGGAGCGGTGAGCCTGGCCATCCAGCGCGAGTGCCGCCGCACCGGCGCGGTCAGCCGGGTCCTGCCGATCCCCCTGGCCGCCACCGACGAGCAGATCGTGCAGAGCATCCGCGCCGGCCTGCGCCCCGGGCGGACCCGGCTGCTCGTCGTCGACCAGCTCACCTCGGCCACCGCCAAGCTCTTTCCGACCGCCGCCATCGTCGGGGTGGCCCGCGAACACGGCGTGCCGGTCCTGGTGGACGCCGCGCACGCCCCGGGCATGCTGTCCACCCCGGTGGCCGGCATCGGCGCCGACTTCTGGGTGGGCAACCTGCACAAGTGGGCGTACGCCCCACGCGGGACCGCCCTGCTGGCGGTGGCACCGCAGTGGCGGGAGAGGATCGAGCCACTGGTGGTGTCCTGGGAGCAGGAGTCGGGTTTCCCGGCCCGGCTCGAGTGGCAGGCCACGCTCGACTACACGCCCTGGCTGGCCGCCCCGGCGGGCCTGTTCACGATGCGCAGTCTCGGCGTCGACCGGGTGCGGGCGCACAACGCCGCGCTCGCCGCGTACGGCCAGCGGGTGGTGGGGGACGCGCTGGGGGTGGCGCCCGCCGAGCTGCCCGACCCCGGCGGACCGGGGGTGGCGCTGCGCCTCATCCCGCTGCCGGCCGGCACGGGCACCACGATCGACGCGGCGCGGGCGTTGCAGGCACGGATCGGTGAGCGGCTCGCCGCCGAGGTGGCGGTGATGAGCTGGAACGGCCGGGGGTGGCTGCGGCTCACCGGCCAGGTCTACAACGCCGCCGACGAGTACGAACGGCTGGGCGCACGGCTGCCGGCACTGCTCGCCCAGCGCTGAGCGGCCGGCCGGGAGCGGACCGGCCGGGAGCGGACACCGGGGCCGGACCGACCGGGAGCAGGCGCACCGGGCCGAGGCCGAGCAGGGCCAGCGGGTCGAGATATTCCTCGCCCCGGCGAAGGCCCCAGTGCAGGCACGCCTCGGCCGGGCAACCCGGATGCCCGGGCAGCAGCTCGCCCAGCGGTGCGCCGGCGGTGACCGGCTGGCCGGGGCGTACGGCGGGTTGGACCGGCTCGTGGGTGGTCCGCAGCCCGTCGGCGTGCCCCACGGTGACCACCGGTCGACCGGCCACCAGACCGGCGAAGAGCACGGTGCCCAGCCCGGCGCTGCGGACCACCGCTCCGGCGGGAGCGGCCAGGTCGACGCCGCGATGGCCAGGCAGCCACGGTCGCGGCGGCGGGTCGAACCGGCGCACCGGACGGGGCAACCCGTCGACCGGCCAGCGGAACCGCCCGGCGGGCGCCGGGTCGACGACCGGCACGGCCCCGGCCGCGACCGGCATGGTCGGGGCGACGACCGGCTCCCCCAGGGCCGCGACCGGCACGGTCGGTGTCGGTGGTTGGCCGGGCACCGCCGCTATCAGCACCGCCAGCCCGCAGAGCTGGACGGTCAGCGCGAGCGGGAGCGCGGCGCAGAGCAGCACAGTGCGGCGGATCGAACGGACGGTTGGCTGTCGCATGACGGCAGCCTCCGGCCGACGCCGGGTCGTCCGCCAGCCCGGCCGACGGGGCTGTGGACAACCGGAGGTGCTGTGGACGACCACCCAACGGCGTCGGTGATCTGTTATGCCAGGGACGGCGGGAAGCTGTCCACGGCCCGCCGCATAAACGCCGCCGTACCCTCCGGTGCCGTTTTCGGGCCGCCGCGGAGGGCCTAGGCTGGGCGCGTACGGCGGGTGCCGCCGTCTGTACCGGGGAGGCCGCATGACCACTCTCGATGACCGGACGTCGTACCCCACCGGGCCGACGGTGGGCGACGTGAGCGGCCCGTCCCGGCTCGCGGAGCCGGACGAGACGATCAGCGCCGAGGAGTTGCAGCTCGCGGCCCGCAACCACGGCATCCCGTTGGAGGCGCTGCGCTACGACGTCACCCCGGCCGGGCTGCACTACCTGCTGATCCATTACGACATCCCGGAGCTCGACCCGGCGGCGCACACGTTGACCATCGGCGGTGCGGTGGACCGTCCGTTGACGGTCACCCTCGCCGACCTGCGCGAACGGCCCCGCGTCACCCGGCAGGTGACCCTGGAGTGCGCCGGTAACGGGCGGGCCCTGCTGCACCCCCGGCCGGTCAGTCAGCCCTGGCTGGTCGAGGCGGTCGGCAACGCGGAGTGGACCGGCACCCCACTCGCTCCGCTGCTGCGGGAGGCGGGCGTCGACCCGGACGCGGTGGACGTGGTCTTCACCGGCGCGGATCACGGCGTGGAGCGCGGGATCGAGCAGGACTACCAGCGGGCGCTTCCGGTCGCCGACGCGCTGCGCGAGGAGGTGCTGCTGGCGTACGAGATGAACGGCGCTCCCCTGCTGCCGCAGCACGGTGCGCCGCTGCGGCTGATCGTGCCGGGCTGGTACGGCATGGCGCACGTGAAGTGGGTCCACTCGATCGAGGTGCGGACCGAGCCGTTCGAGGGGTACCAGAACGCGGTGGCCTACCGGGTACGCCGCGACGCCGACGACCCGGGAGTGCCGGTCACCCGGATCGAGCCGCGGGCGCTGGTCCGCCCGCCCGGCTTCCCCGACTTCATGTCCCGCCGTCGGGTGCTGCGACAGGGCCCGTGCACGCTGGATGGTCGGGCCTGGTCGGGGCACGCCCCGGTGGTCGCCGTGGAGGTGACCACCGACGGCGGGCAGAGCTGGGCGCCGGCCGAGCTGGACCCGGCGGACGCGGGGGACTTCGCCTGGCGGCGCTGGCGGCACGAGTGGGTCGCCACCCCCGGCCGGTACGTGCTCGGCGCGCGGGCCACCGACGCGTCCGGGCGGACCCAGCCGGTCGAGCAACAGTGGAACCGTGGCGGCTTCGCCAACAACATGGTGCAGCGGGTCGAGGTCGTGGTGCCGGCCGAGTGATCGGCGGCGGGGTGTCACGCCACGGGTGGGGGGGTCCGTGGCACGGCCCGGCGGCTCGGGTGCGCTCAGCCGCCGAAGCCGGAGTCGGCGGGCAGTGAGATGTCGGGCTTCTCCAGCTCCTCGACGTTGACGTCCTTGAAGGTCATCACCCGGACGTTCTTCACGAAGCGGGCAGGACGGTACATGTCCCACACCCAGGCGTCGTGCATCTCGACCTCGAAGTAGACCTCGCCGTCGGAGTTACGCACGTGCAGGTCGACCTGGTTGGCCAGGTAGAACCGGCGCTCCGTCTCCACCACGTAGGAGAATTGGCGGACAATGTCGCGGTACTCCCGGTAGAGCTGCAGCTCCATCTCGGTCTCGTACTTCTCGAGATCTTCCGCGCTCATCGCACTCCGCCTTCCATGGCCACATCTTCCCCCACCGGCGTCGGAGGCCGAGGCTGCTCGCCCAACGCCACGCCGACGGTACCCCCTGACGCCCAGGAGCGCTCCATCGGCTCATCCGAGCCGTGGCCGCCGGGCCGTCGAGCGCGCGGCGGCCGGCCGTCGCGGCCGGAGACCGCGGCGACATTGACGTACGAGAACCGATGCTCCCGGCACGGCCCGTGCTCCCGCAGCGCCGCCGAGTGCTCCGGGGTGATGTACCCCTTGTGCTCGGCGAAGCCGTACGCCGGGAACACGCCGTCCAACTCCACCATGAGGCGGTCCCGGGTGACCTTGGCCAGCACACTGGCCGCCGCCACGCACGCGGCCACCCGGTCGCCCTTCCACACCGCCAGCCCGGGCACACCCAGGCCGTCCACGCCGAACCCGTCGGTCAGCACGTACTCCGGGCGGGTGGTGAGCGAGGCGAGCGCCCGGCGCATCGCGGCCAGGTTGCACACGTGCAGACCCCGGGCGTCGACCTCCTCAGCCGGGATGACCACCACGGCGTACGCGAGCGCGCGGTCCACGACCTCCGCGTACACCCGTTCCCGGCTGGCCGGGGTCAGCAGCTTCGAGTCGGCCAGCCCATCGATCTCGCCACGCCGCCCCTCGGGCAGCACCGCCGCGGCGGCGACCAGCGGACCGGCACACGCCCCCCGGCCCGCCTCGTCGGCGCCGGCGACGTGCCGGAAGCCACGCCGCTGCAACGCCCGTTCCAGGGCGTACAGGCCGGCCTCGCGGCGCACCACGGTGCGCGGCGGGGTCAGCACGACGCCTCGCCCTGGCCGGCGGTGGTCGACTGCCCCAGCCGGGTCAGCAGGGCGGGCAGTTCGGGCGGGTAGAACCGGTCACCGCTGGCCGCCAACTCGGCCGGAACCCACCAGCGGTGGTCGGCGATGCTGCGTCGCTCGATGTCGTTGAAGCCCGTGGTGTCCACCCGCCAGGAATCCACCCCGAACAGGAAGAAATCCTGCTCCTGGCGGTACCAGATGCCGTCGAAGGAGAACTCGGTCGCGTCGGACCAGACCGGCTCGCCCAACTGGGCCGGGTCGAGCCGCAGGCCGGTCTCCTCGGCCAACTCCCGGGCCGCGCCCACTGCCGGCGCCTCCCCCGGATCGAGCCCACCGCCTGGAGTGAACCAGTATCGGTGCCCGGGTCGGGCCGGGTCGAAGCCCTCGAACAGCAGGACCCGGCCGGCCGCGTCGACGAGCAGCACGCGGGCCGCGCGTCGAGGGGTGTAGACGGTCACCGCACCAGCCTGCCAGACCGAGGACGGATCGCCCACGCCCCGTACGGCCTACGGCTTGGGAATGCCGTCGAACCCGTCGGGCACCGTCAGCCAGGTGGCCCGGCTGACCGGCCAGAAGACTGTGAACGCCCGCCCGACCACGTCGTCCTCGGGGATCGTGGCCTCGGTGATGTTCTGCTGGGACTGCTGCCAGTGCTCCAGTGAGTCGCCGGAGGCCGACCGGTGGTCGCCCATCACCCACAGCCGGCCCTCCGGCACGGTGATGTCGAACTCCTGGTCGGCGGGCTTGTCCCGAATCCCGTCCATGGAGAAGATGTACGGCTCGTCCAGCGACTTACCGTTGATCATCAGCCGTTCCTCGGGGTCGCAGCAGACCACGTGGTCCCCGGGAATGCCGATCACCCGCTTGATGAAGTCCTCACCGTCGGGGTTGCCGCTCCACGCGGTCGGAGCCTTGAACACGATCACCTCGCCGCGGTGCGGTGACCGGAAGTCATAGACCAACTTGTTGACCAGCACACGGTCATCGATCTTGAGAGTGTTTTCCATGGACGGGGAGGGGATGAAGAAGGTCTGCAGCACGAAGGCGCGGACCAGCACCGCGACCAGGATCGCCACACCCAGCAGGATCGGCAGCTCCTTCCAGAAGGAGCTGCGCGGCTTGTCGGTCTGCTCGTCAATCACGCCAAGGAGCCTACGTTGCCCGGCTGGACGGCACCGTCCGGAACGCGCGGGAACCACGTAGCGCGGCTGCCAACGGAAGCATCAGCAGCACACCGCCCTGCGGAGTCGGTCGCGCCGGAGTCGCACCGGGCGACGCCGTGGCCGGCCCGGAGACGTCCTCGAACGTGGACGGCACCGACAGCGCACTCCACCGCGACGACGGCCAGACCACCATGAAGGCCCGGCCGACCACGTTGTCGATCGGCACCGGCCCCTGGCAACGCGCGTCCTGGGAGACCTCGCGGTGATCACCCATCACGAAGATCTGACCGGGCGGCACGACGATCTCGTCGAAGCGCCGGGAGCGACACTCCGCCGGGTTGGGTGGCAGGTCCAGGGGGGAGTCCCGCAGGACGTACGACTCGTTGAGCGGCGTGCCGTTGACGGTCACCCGGCCCTGACTGTCGCAGCACTTGACCCGGTCACCGGGGAGACCGATCACCCGCTTGATGAAGTCCTTCTCACCGGGGCGACTCACCCCGACCAGGTCGCCGACGGTGCGGCCGAGCCGGCCGGCGACGCCGGGCTTCGGCTGCTCGTCGACCTGCGGCGCCCAGCGGTCGGTGCCCCGGAAGACCACCACCTCGCCGCGCAGCGGGTCACGAACGTCGTAGACGACCTTGTTGACCAGCACCCGGTCACCGACGAGGAGGGTGTCCTCCATCGAGCCGGACGGAATGAAGAACGCCTGGAGCAGGAAGGTGCGGATCAGCACCGCGAGGCAGAACGCGACCACCAGCAACAGCGGCAGCTCCTGCCAGAGAGGCATCTGCCGGCGGGTGCGGCGAGCCCGTCGGCGCCACGGATCGACGGTGCCGTCCTCGTCAAGCGTCTGCACCACGCCACTCCCCGGTCCGCAGAAACACCACCGCCCGGGAGCCTCGTCGAGGCTCCACGGGCGGTAGTGGACAACTGCCCGCCTCCTGGGCGGGACCGCCGCCTCGCTGCGCCCGTACCGACCAGGGTAATGCGCTCTGGTCGGTACGGCATACGCGCAGCTCGGGCGGCGTGGCGAGCGGGAAGTCAGCTGGGCTGCTTCTCCCGCTTCTCCTTGATCTTGGCCTTCTTGCCGCGCAGCTCGCGCAGGTAGTAGAGCTTGGCGCGGCGCACGGCACCGCGGGTCACGACCTCGATCCGGTCGATGCCCGGGCCGTTGAGCGGGTAGGTCCGCTCGACGCCGACACCGAAGCTGACCTTGCGGACCGAGAAGGTCTCGCGCAGACCGTCACCCTGGCGGCGGATCACGACGCCCTGGAAGATCTGGACACGGGACCGGTTGCCCTCGACGACGCGGGCGTGCACCTTGACGGTGTCACCGGCCCGGAAGTCGGGAAGGTCGGTCCGCTTCGACTGGGCGTCAAGGGCGTCCAGGATGTTCATCGCTGCGTCCTCGTAAGGCTCACGGCGCACCGTCACTCGGTGCGCGGGTGGGTGATTCTGATTCCCGGGTGGTGATCGGCGAACCGACCCCGGTCGGGGATCCTCGCAGCCGACCGCGGGCGCGGACGGATGCGGCAACCCCCCTACTTTGCCACATCCCCCGGTGGAGGCTGAAATCCGGCCTGGTCCAGGGCCGCGATGTCCCGTTTGTCGAGCCGATCGGCCGGCAGCGCGGCCAGTAGGTCCGGCCGGCGGGCGGCCGTGCGCAGCAGACCCTCCTCGCGCCGCCAGCGAGCGATCTTGCCGTGGTCACCGGAGCGGAGCACCTCCGGCACGTCGTGCCCACGCCAACTCGGCGGCTTCGTGTAGATCGGTGCCTCCAGCAGCCCGTGCGCGTGCGACTCCTCGTCCAACGAGCCCGCGTTGCCCAGCACCCCCGGCAGCAGCCGGGTGACCGCCTCCAGCATCACCAGGACCGCGACCTCGCCGCCGAAGAGCACGTAGTCACCGAGCGACACCTCGGTGACCGGCATCCGGGTGGCGGCGTGTGCCAGGACCCGCTGGTCGATCCCCTCGTAGCGGCCGCAGGCGAAGAGCAGATGCGACTCGGCGGCCAACTCGTACGCCATGGCCTGGGTGAAGGGGGCCCCGGCCGGCGACGGCACCAGCAGCCTTGGCGGCGCGGCGTCGAGCGGCGCGAGGGCGTCCAGTGCCTCACCCCACGGCTCGGGGCGCATCACCATTCCCGGCCCGCCACCGTAGGGGGTGTCGTCGACAGTGCGGTGCACGTCGTGGGTCCAGGTCCGCAGGTCGTGCACGGCGAGCTGGAGTACGCCGTTGGCCCGCGCCCGTCCGATCAGCGACAGGTCCAGCGGGGCGAAGTACTCCGGAAAGATCGACACGACGTCGACGCGCATGCGGGCTGGTCCTAAAGGTCGAGCAGTCCGGCTGGTGGGTCGACGATCACACGTCCGCCGGCCAGGTCGACCTCCGGGACGATCGCCCGGACGAACGGGATCAACGCGGTACGCCCCTCGGGGCGCCGCAGCACCAGCAGGTCGGACGAGGGCGCGTGGTCGATGCGGGCGACCTCGCCCAGGCGTTCGCCGGCCGGGGTCACCACGGCCAACCCGACCAGCTGGTGGTCGTGGAACTCCTCCGGGTCGTCCGGTGGGGTCACGTCGGCGCTGTCCACCACGAGCAGCGTCCCGCGCAGCGCCTCGGCGGTGTTGCGGTCCAGGATGCCCTCGAACGCGATCAGCACCCGACCCTGGTGGAAGCGGGATTCCTCGATGGTCAGCTCCGTGGGAACCCGGAACGGCACCCCGGGCTCATCGCTGGCCGGCGGGGGTGTCGCCCCCGGCTCAGTGCCCAGCACAGTGTTGCGCGCAGGCGGGGGTGTCGCCCCCGGCTCAGCGCCCAGCACAGTGTTGCGCGCAGGCGGGGGCTTCGCCCCCGGCTCAGTGCGCAGCACTGTACCGGGGGCGAACCGTGCCTCGGGCTCGTCGGTCCGCACTTCCACGGTGACCTCACCGCGGACACCGTGCGGCTTGCCGATCCTGCCGACGACGAGCTGCATCAGTACGAGTCGACGATGTCGACGCGAACCCCGCGCCCGCCGATGGAGCCGATCACCTGGCGCAGCGCCTTGGCGGTCCGACCGGACCGCCCGATCACAGTGCCGAGGTCCTCGGGGTGCACGCGGACTTCGAGCCGCTTGCCCCGACGGGAATCGACCATCCGCACCCGGACGTCGTCCGGGTGGTCGACGATGCCCTTGACCAGGTGCTCCAACGCCGGACGCAGTGGCATGTCAGGCCTGCTCACCGGCGTCGGCAGCGGCCGGGGCCTCGGCCGGAGCCTCGGTCTTCGGCGCCTCAGCCGTCGGAGCCTCAGCCGGAGCCTCGGTCTTCGGAGCCTCGGCAGCCTTGGCGGCCTTCTTGGCCGGCTTGGCCGGGGTCTCCGGGGCGAGCCCGGCGGCGGCCTTCGCCTCAGCCTCGTACGCCGCCTTGCGGTCGGCCCGCTCGGGGGCGACCAGGAGCGGCGGCGGGGCCGGCAGGCCCTTGTACTTCTGCCAGTCACCGGTCAGCTCCAGCAGCCGCTGCACCGCCTCGCTCGGCTGAGCGCCGACGGACAGCCAGTACTGGACCCGCTCCGACTTGACCTCGATGATCGAGGGGTCTTCCTTGGGCTGGTAAACCCCGACGAACTCGATCGCCCGGCCGTCGCGCTTGGTGCGCGAGTCGGCGATGACGATGCGGTACTGCGGGTTGCGGATCTTGCCCATCCGCAGGAGCCGGATCTTTACGGCCACAGTTGTTTCGCTCCTGTTGCGATCTCACCGGCCCAAACGGGCGGTGTGCATGGGTGAGCGCCGACCGGCACAGTGGGGTTGGGCCGGAGACTACTCGGTGGACTGGCGACGTGCCCGGGTTAGAGGGCGCCGGACGCGCGCCGGATACCAGCGACCTATTCTGCCAGATCCGATGCCGATCTCCCGCATCGGACCCGTACACCGCGTTGTCGGTGACCTGGGATACCGCTCAGCGCACCGGTGGACGATCCCATCCCGATGGCAGTTTGTCCGTTATGCCCCACTCCGCTGGGGGTGTGAAGTCACACCAGGTGCCGTCGAACGGGAACTCGCCGGCCTCGGCGAGCGCGATCACCCGCTCCCCCTCGGCGCGGACCGCCTTCTCGTCGGTCACCCAGTAGTCGGCGCCGAAGGCGAGCCGCTCGACGAACTCGCCCTCGTCCTTCCACTCCCAGCTGCGGTCCGGCCACACCACCACGTCCAGGTCCTGGTCCACCACGTCGACGCCGGCCACCGGGCCGTCGTCCCAACGGACGCCGGGCTCCTCCAGGTTGACGTACCAGTGGGCGAACCGGCCCTGAGTGTCGGAGAACCACCAGACGGAGTGCGCCGCCCCCGTGGGCAGGAACTTCAGCAGCGGCGGGCCGTTCCAGCGTCCGTGCGCCAACCGGTAGGTCGACGAGATCCACTGGGCGAAAGGCATCGCCCGCATGTTGAGCCCGGCCTCGGTCACCTCGTGGGCCACCGGCGAGTCCCGGGCGATCAAGACCAGCAAGCCTCGATCGTCGTCGCTGACCACGCGGGCCGGCCGGACCCACCCGATCCGGCCGTGCCGCACGTTCCGATGCATGATCAGCCGACCCGGCGCGAACCGGTCGACGGGGTTGCCCGGCCGCACCTCAGTAGGCGCGGGCGAGGATGGCGATCAGATCCGACTCGTCCTCCGAGTCCGGTACCGAACCGTCGGCGCGCAGCAGGCAGCGCACCGTGACGCCCTGACCGTTCGCCTCAGCCTCGCCGGCCACGCCCACCGCCGACCACGGCACGCGCGCCCAGCCAGTCGCGGCGGCCTCGATCGCCTCGGCGAGGGTGGCAACCTCCACCGTGCGGGACTCGCGGTTGGCCAGTGCCTGGTCGTGCAGCACCTGCTGGTCGGTCTCCAGGGCGGCCAGCACCGCGGTGACCACGTCGGCCACCGGCGTCGGGGTCTTCGAGCCGTCGGTCCGACGCACCACCGTCGCGTTGCCCACGGCCAGGTCACGGGGGCCGACCTCGACGCGTACCGGATAGCCGCGCAGCTCGGCGTCGACGGCCCGGCGGCCGAACGGGGTGTCGGTCCGGTCGTCGAGCGCGACCCGGACACCGGCGTCCCGCAGGCCGTCGCGCAGCTTGGCCGCCGCCTCGCCCACGCCGTCGCCGTCCTTGACGATCATGACGTACGCCTGGATCGGCGCGAGCCTCGGCGGCACGCGCAGGCCGTTGTCGTCGCCGTGCGCCATGATCAGGCCACCGAGCATCCGGGTGGACGTGCCCCACGAGGTGGTCCAGGCGTGCTCCCGGCCGCCCTCCTTGGAGGAGTAGCTGATGTCGAACGCCTTGGCGAAGTTCTGGCCCAGCTCGTGGCTGGTGCCCAGCTGCAACGCCTTGCCGTCGCCCATCATGCCTTCGCAGGTGTACGTGGCCGTCGCCCCGGCGAAGCGCTCGCGCGTCGTCTTCAGGCCGACCACCACCGGAATGCCGATCACGTTGACCATCAGATCCTCGTACGCCTCGTGCAGGATCCGCCGCGCGTACGCCCGGGCGTCCTCACGGGTGGCGTGCGCGGTGTGCCCCTCCTGCCAGAGGAACTCACTGGTACGCAGGAAGATCCGCGGACGGAGCTCCCACCGGACCACGTTCGCCCACTGGTTGAGCAGCAGCGGCAGGTCCCGGTACGAGTCGATCCACTTGGCCATGAACTCGCCGATGACCGTCTCGCTGGTCGGACGCACCACCACCGGCTCCGCCAGGGGCTTGCCACCACCGTGGGTGACGACCGCCAGCTCCGGCGAGAAGCCCTCGACGTGCTGCGCCTCGCGCTTGAGGTAACTCTCGGGGATGAACAACGGGAAGTACGCGTTCTCCGCACCCGCCGCCTTGATCCGAGCGTCCATCTCAGCCTGCATACGCTCCCAGATGGCGTAGCCGGCCGGTCGGATGACCATGGTGCCGCGAACCGGGCCGTTGTCGGCCAGCTTCGCCTTGGCGATCAGGTCCTGGTACCAGCGGGGGAAATCCTCCGCACGGGGAGTGAGCACGCGTGCCATGACCGCACATCCTATGCGCCGCTCGTCAGGGCAGTGCGCTCGGGCGCGGCATCGTTAGCATCTGCCGTCATGACCTTCCTCAATCCGCACACCGGAGCGGCTCCCACATCCGAGCCCGAGGCCCCCGATCTGGCACATCTGGCCGCGAGATGGGTGAGCTGGGTGGCCCGACACCGGCGGCCGACCAGCCCGATCGCCGACCGGTCCGGCCGGCACGCCGGGCATCACCAGCCCGCCGACGTGTGGTTCCTCGCGGGTACGCACGGTGGCTCTGCGCAACGGAACTGCGTGGTTCCCGCCGGACGGCCGCTCTTCTTCCCGGCGTTCTGCTGGTGGCAGGTCGGCGGCGAAACCGGCCCGGCCGAGGCCGACCTCAACGCGACCGGGCACGCGCAGCTCGACGGACTGCCGATCGCGCTGACACCGGCCGGTTCGGCCGAGCCGTTCCCGGTCCGCGGCTTCTTCAACAACGTCGTCACCATGTGGCCGTGGTCGGTGCCTGTCTCCTGCTGGGGGCTGTGGGGGCTGATCCCGCCGCCCCGCCCCGGCCGACACGACCTGAGCTTCGGTGGCACCGACGGCGGGCGGTTCTGGGTCGAGGCGCAGTACCAGATCGAGGTGCGCTGAACGACCTACACTTCGACCACCATGATTGAGCAGACTGGCCCCACCCCGGTACGGACCGGCATCGTCGACGCCGCCCGCGCCCTGACCGTCGCGACCGGATGGGACGGCGTCCGGATGGGTGCCGTCGCGAACGCCGCCGGGGTGAGCCGACAGACCGTCTACAACGAGTTCGGCAGCAAGGCAGGGCTGGCCGAAGCCCTCGCCCGCGCCGAGGTGGACCGGTTCGTCGGCGCCGTCCGGGCCGCTCTGCTCGCCCACGGCACAGACGTACGGGCCGGCGCGTACGCGGCTATCGCGCACACCCTCAGCACGGCGGCGCAAAACCCGCTGGTCAAGGCCATCCTGACCAGCGCCCGAGGCGGCTCGGACGAGCTACTTCCGTACCTCACCACGCGGGCCGAGGTGGTCCTCACCGAGGCGTCCGGCGCGCTGATCGACTGGGCCGGCGATCACCTGCCCGGAGCGGACCAGGCCGCGCTGGCCTTCGCCGCCGACACCATCGTCCGCCTGGTGGTCAGCCACATCGTGCTCCCCCGTGAACCGATCGAGCAGACCGCCACGGCCCTCGCCGACCTTGCCGTACACCTCTTCAG
>NZ_QGSY01000171.1 GCF_003857035.1 Micromonospora arida | reverse complement strand
GCATACGAGCTTACTACGCGTCTCGTGGGCTCGGAGATGTGTATCAGAGACAGTGGGTGCCGTGCTGACGCCTTCGTCCACCGACCCGGAGAGCGGTCGGGACCTGGTTCGGGCTGCGGCCAACGGCGGGCGGGCCGCACTGTTGACCACCGTGGCCGGCGCTCGCCACCCCGTGGGCGGGGTCGACCTGCTGGTGCTCGGCCCGCCGTACCCGCTGGCCGGGACCAGGTCCGACCCGAACAACAACTCGCTGGTGCTGCGCGCCACCGTGGCCGGGGTACGGATCCTGTTGGCCGGCGACGCGGAGACCGAGGAACAGCACGCGATGCTGGCGCGGGCGGCCCCCGGCCAGTTACGGGCGGACGTGTTGAAGGTCGCGCACCACGGGTCGGCGTATCAGGACCAGGGCTTCCTCGACGCGGTGCGGCCGACAGTGGCGCTCGTGCCGGTGGGCACCGGCAACACCTACGGGCACCCGAGTCCGGGGCTGCTCGCCCAACTGGGCAGGGGCGGCGTACGGGTGCTGCGTACCGACACGGACGGCGACGTGGCGGTGGTCCGAACGGGCGACGGTCTGGCGGTAGCCCGGCGAGGTGTGCCCGCGGGCCGCCAGCCCTGACCCCCGTGGGCCGAGAGGCCTCTGATCAATCGGGCGACTTATGGATTAAATGGGGAATTGAGTTGGATGTCTGGATTTGCGCTGTGTGCGGGCTGCGCCGATCAAGCAGCGAATGAGCAGGCACGATCCCGCCGCAGGCCGTGCGAATATGGGCGGCGTGACCCCCGCCAGCCTCGCCCCCATTCTGCTCGTCCTCGGTGACGAGGAACTGCTCGCCACGCGCGCGGTCACCGAAGCTGTCGCGAAGGTTCGCAGTGTCGACCCCGAGGTGGACGTCCGCGAGTACCAGGCCAGTGCGCTGACCGTCGGCGAGATCGCCGAGATGCTCAGCCCCTCGCTGTTCGGCGGGCGGCGGCTGCTGATCCTGCGTTCCGGCCAGGACGCCCGCAAGGACCTGGTCGCCGCGCTGTTGGCGTACGCGAAGAATCCTGACCCGGAGGTCCAGCTGCTGGTGCTGCACCTGGGCGGTGCCAAGGGCAAGGCGTTCGCCGACGGTCTGCGTGCGGCCGGCGCGACGGTGGTCCCGGCCGCCAAGATCAAGGGGCACCGCGACCGGGTGGCCTTCGTTCGCGACGAGATCCGCCGGGCCGGCGGAAAGTGCACCGACGACGCCGCCGAGGCGCTCATCGCCGCGGTCGGCAACGACATGCGTGAGCTGGCCGCCGCCTGCTCCCAACTGGTCGCGGACACCGATGGGCGGATCAGCGCCGAGACGGTCTCCCGTTACTACCGGGGCCGGGTCGAGGTGACCGGCTTCACGGTGGCGGACGCCACCATGGTCGGCGACGTGCCGGCGGCGCTTGAGGCACTGCGCTGGGCCCTGCACGTCGGGGTCGACCCGGTGCCCATCGCCGACGCCCTGGCCGACGGAGTGCGCACTGTGGCCCGGGTGGCGTCGGCCGGGCGAGGTAGTCCGTACCAGCTCGCCAGCAACCTCGGAATGCCCGCCTGGAAGATCGAGCGGGCACAGCGGCAGGGGCGGGGCTGGACACCGGAGGGCCTGGTCCGGGCCATGCAGGTCGCCGCCGAGTGCAACGCGGCCGTCAAGGGCGGCTCCGACGACCGGGCGTACGCCCTGGAGCGTGCGGTCTTCTCGGTGGCGGCGGCCCGGCAGGGCAGCGCCAGGTGACGGGGGCGAACCGCCCGGCGTGGGCCACCATTCCCGTGGACGAGGAGCGTTACCGGCCGCTCTACGCACGGCTCCTCGGCCTGCGGTTCGTCAACCCCGGCGGCGTGCTGTGCTTCCTCTTCTTCGAGGGTGCCATCGCCCTGGCGGTGCTGCTCGCCCTCGCCGAGTTGGTCAGCTGGTGGGCGGTGCTGGTGTTGCCGGTCGTGGTGGCCGCCATGGTGAAGCTCAACGACATGGTGGCCGCGATCGTGGTCCGCTCCGCCGCGCTCGTGCCCGAGCAGGAACGGGACCGGTTTCGCCGGCAGATGGAGCCGGTGGTCGGCCGAGCCCGGGTGGAGTGGATCTCACACAGCGTTCCCGGCGTGGTGATCACCGCCGACCCGGTGCCACCGCCCCGACGGGCCAACCCGTCAGACTGAGCGCCGACCCCGTCGGGGCCGATGCGCGCAGAACGGCCGTCCCGGACAGAAACGGCCGACCTCTGGACACACGGAAACCCCGGGCCTGGGGCCCGGGGTTTTCCGAATCAGTCTGACGGTGAAGTCGTCAGGCGGAGAGCGACACCACGCGCTTCGCGATCGCGGACTTGCGGTTCGCGGCCTGGTTGGAGTGGATCACGCCCTTGCTGACGGCCTTGTCCAGCTTGCGCGAGGCGTCCAGCATGAGCGCGGTCGCCTTCTCGACGTCACCGGCCTCGGCAGCCTCGTGGAACTTCCGGACGGCGGTCTTCAGCGACGACTTGACCGACTTGTTGCGCAGCCGGGCCTTCTCGTTCTGCCGGTTGCGCTTGATCTGGGACTTGATGTTCGCCACGCGACAGCCTCGTCTTGATAGCTCGGGTTGGTCAGCTTATTGCGCGTGATGACGAACGTGCGTCATCGCTGCGCGAAGAGCCAGGTTACCAGGTCGCCGGGGACGAGCCAAAACGGCTCGGCCTTCGCGCGGACGGACCCGGCCCGTCGGAGACCAGTTTACGCCAGCGAACACGGCGGCGGCTCACCGCCAGCCCGGCGGCAGGTCGGTCCGCCGCAGCGCCAGCCGGTCCGCGTCACCTCCAGCCCTGGCGGCGGGCCAGCCAGTCGAGCGACTGCTCGCCGCTCCACCGCTGGTGGGCGGGTAGGTGCGGCGAGGCCGTCGGCGGTGCCGCCGCAGCGCCGGTGAGGTAGTAGCCGGCCAACGCGGCCAGGGTCGCGTCCAGCGCGTCCGGGGGCGCGCCGGCGGTGGCCGGGTGCGTGGCGAAGAGCCGGTCCGCGTCCAGCCCGCTGGCGTACGCGGTGAGCAGCAGGCCGACCAGGTCGAACCAGGCCGGCCCGGAGCAGACCCAGGTCCAGTCGCAGAACCAGGCTCGGCCGTCCGAGTCGATCAGCACGTTGTCGACCCGCAGGTCGCCGTGGATCAGGCCGGTCGCGCCGGCTGCGTACCGGGGGAGGAGGGACTCCAACTCCACCAGCTCGGGCAGCCGGCCCAGCAGCGGCGCGGGCAGTGGTGGGGTCGGCTCCCGACCGGCGGCGACCTCCTCCCACCAGAGGATGTCCGACCGGGCCAGGTCGGCCAGGTGCGGCAGGCCGAGCGAGGTCAGCTCGGCCGGCGGGTCGGCCAGGGCGGCGACGACCTGCGCGTACCCGGCGAGGGTGGCGTCCAACTCGGCTGGTACCCAGGGCAGGTGCGGGGTGTGCCCGTCGACGGCGTCGGTGCAGAGCACGAACCAGCCGGCGGTGGAGAGGGTCCACCGGGGGCGGGGCGCCGGCAGGTCGACCGGCAGCCGGTCGAGGATCGCGGCCTCTCGGGCGTACCAGTCGACCAGATGCGGTTGCTCGGCGGCGGGTGCGGCCTTGACGAAGGCCCGACCACCGTCGGCGGTGTCGAGCACGGCGGCGAACCCGCGGGTGAAGCCCGCGCCCGCGACCCGGGCGGTGACCACCGGCGCGCCGAGCCGTTCGGCGACCGCGGCCCGCAGCGCCGCCGGTAACGCCGGCCACGACGGGCGCAGGGCACTCGCGTGGTACGGCACCGGCGGCAGCAGGGGAGGGGACATCCCACCATGCTGCCCCGGGGTACGTGCGCGACGCACGGCGACACTGCCAGACTGCCAAGCCATGAGGACCGAGGACTTCTGGCAGCTGATCGACGAGGCGCGGGCCGGCGGCGGGGGTGAGCCCGGCCCGGTCGCCGCGCGGGCCGTGGCGCTGCTCGCCCAGCGCGACCCGGAGGACATCATCGGGTACGCGCGGCACCAGACGCGGGTGCTGGCCGCCTCGCACAAGGCGGACCTGTGGGGCGCGGCGTACCTGATCAACGGTGGCGCCTCGGCCGACGGCTTCGAACACTTCCGGGGCTGGCTGATGACCCAGGGTCGGGCCGTCTTCGCCCGCGCGGTCACCGAACCGGACTCGCTGGCCGAACTGCCCCAGGTGCGGGCGGCCTCGCTCAGCGGCGAGGAGTTCTCCGCCGAGCAGATGCTCTCGGTGCCGTGGGACGCGTACCGCAAGGCCACCGCGACCGAGTTGCCGGCGGACCGCGACCCGGTGCGGACGCCGGATCTCAACGACTTCTGGGACTTCGACGACGAGGACGAGGCGCGTCGCCGGCTGCCCCGACTGGCCGCGCTCTTCGTCGAGCCGCCGTTGGAGTGAGGGGTCTCCGGGCCGTTCCATCGCCCGCGCAGTGGGCGCACCCCGGCGGCGTGGGAACATAGAGGGGGTCGGCGGCGCGCCGGCCTGTTCACGTCAGCCGACCAGAACGGACCGCTGTGCCACCGAAGCTCGATCCCGGCGCGAACGCCCCTGGTGCCACCGACCCCGGTCGCATCCGGAACTTCGGCATCATCGCCCACATCGACCACGGGAAGTCGACCCTGGCCGACCGGATGTTGCAGCTCACCGGCGTGGTCGACCCGCGGCAGATGCGCGCGCAGTACCTGGACCGGATGGACATCGAGCGCGAGCGCGGCATCACCATCAAGAGCCAGGCCGTCCGCATGCCGTGGACCATCCGCGAGGGTGAGCGGGCTGGTGAGCACGCGGTGCTCAACATGATCGACACCCCGGGGCACGTGGACTTCACCTACGAGGTGTCCCGGTCGCTGGCCGCCTGCGAGGGTGCCGTGCTGCTGGTCGACGCCGCGCAGGGCATCGAGGCGCAGACCCTGGCCAACCTCTACCTGGCCCTCGAGAACGACCTGCGCATCATCCCGGTGCTCAACAAGATCGACCTGCCGGCCGCGCAGCCGGAGAAGTACGCCGAGGAGCTGGCCCACCTGATCGGCGGTGACCCCGCGGACTGCATCCGGGTCTCCGGCAAGACCGGCGAGGGCGTTCCGTACCTGCTCGACGAGATCGTCCGGCAGTTCATCCCACCGGTCGGTGACGCCGTGGCGCCCGCCCGGGCGATGATCTTCGACTCGGTGTACGACGTCTACCGTGGCGTCGTCACGTACGTCCGGGTCATCGACGGCCGGATCAGCGCCCGCGACCGGATCAAGATGATGTCCACCGGTGCGGTGCACGAGCTGCTGGAGATCGGCGTCATCTCACCCGAGATGGTCAAGGCCGAGGCGCTCGGCGTCGGCGAGGTCGGCTACCTGATCACCGGTGTGAAGGACGTCCGGCAGTCCCGGGTCGGTGACACGGTCACCATCAACAGCCGGCCGGCGGCCGAGGCGTTGGGTGGCTACAAGGACCCGAAGCCGATGGTCTACTCAGGCCTCTACCCGATCGACGGGTCCGACTACCCGAACCTGCGCGAGGCGTTGGACAAGCTCAAGCTCAACGACGCCGCCCTGGACTACGAGCCGGAGACCTCCGGCGCGCTCGGTTTCGGCTTCCGCTGCGGCTTCCTCGGCCTGCTCCACCTGGAGATCATCCGGGAGCGGCTGGAGCGCGAGTACAACCTCGACCTGATCTCCACCGCGCCCAACGTCGTCTACCGGGCGATCACGGACGACGGCGAGGAGATTGTCGTCACCAACCCGAGCGAATACCCCACCGGCAAGATCGCCGAGGTGTACGAGCCGGTGGTCCGGGCCACCGTGTTGACGCCCAACGACTACGTGGGCGCGGTCATGGAGCTCTGCCAGGGCCGGCGGGGCAACCTGCTCGGCATGGACTACCTCTCCGCCGACCGGGTGGAGCTGCGCTACACGCTGCCGCTCGCGGAGATCATCTACGACTTCTTCGACCAGTTGAAGAGTCGTACCAAGGGCTACGCCTCGCTCGACTACGAGCCCACCACCGAGCAGGCGTCCGACCTGGTGAAGGTGGACATCCTGCTGCACGGCGAGCCGGTGGACGCGTTCAGCGCCATCGTGCACAAGGACAAGGCGTACAACTACGGCGTCACCATCGCCGCCAAGCTGCGCACCCTGATCCCACGCCAGCAGTTCGAGGTGCCGATCCAGGCGGCCATCGGCAGCCGGGTCATCGCCCGGGAGACCATCCGGGCGATCCGCAAGGACGTGCTCGCCAAGTGCTACGGCGGCGACATCAGCCGTAAGCGCAAGCTGCTGGAGAAGCAGAAGGAAGGCAAGAAGCGGATGAAGATGGTCGGCCGGGTCGAGGTGCCGCAGGAGGCCTTCATCGCCGCCCTCTCCTCCGACTCCGGCGACGGCAAGAACGCCGGCAAGAAGTAGTTCGCGCCACCGTACGCGCCCGGGTGCCATCCGCACCCGGGCGCGTCGCGTTTCCGGACTCCTCGCGTGCGCCGATGGGGGGAGTGTGGCCACCGGGTGCCGAAAATTTTTTTGTCGCTGTCGTGGTGCCAATGGATCGGCGAAGTGGGCTCCTACCTGTGTGGACGCACTCACGCGTCAACCGACGCACCTCCGAAGCATCGACTGCTGACGTTGTCGATTGAGGTGAGTCGGTTTGGGCTTTCGGTGGGTCGGGCACTTAGCCGTCACGACAGGAAGCACACACCTCGTGTGTCAGACATTCTTTGAAGGAGGGCGACCGTGGAGTTCACCGTGTGGGGCATCATCACTGCGATCGTTGTCGGTCTCATCGTCGGCGCGCTCGGCCGGCTGGTCGTCCCGGGCCGGCAGAACATGCCGATCTGGCTGCACATGCTGATCGGTATCGGCGCCGCGCTGCTGGGCACCGTCCTGGCGCGGGCCATCGGCATCGCGACCGAGACGAGCGGTATCGACTGGGGCGAGCTGCTGGTGCAGGTCGTGGTGGCCGCGATCGCTGTCGCG
This sequence comes from Micromonospora arida, assembly GCF_003857035.1. Classification (GTDB taxonomy): domain Bacteria; phylum Actinomycetota; class Actinomycetes; order Mycobacteriales; family Micromonosporaceae; genus Micromonospora; species Micromonospora arida. Next base: position 13,273 of record NZ_QGSY01000171.1, on the reverse strand, counting down.
CTGGTGGCCGGCGTGGGTGGCCGCCGCCGCGTGACCCGATAACACCACAGCACCAACTCGTACCACCGCGACACCTCGATGGGCGCCCGGCCGAAAGGTCGGGCGCCCATCGGCGTTCCGCCCGCCGCCGCGGACCGCGTCGGTTCGGCCCGCCGCGCCGCCCTTAAGACCGACCGTCCCCAGCGTGCGGGCCGAGACCTGTCCAAGATCTCTCGGGTTGAAGACGCCATCCGCCTTCGGGGGATGCGGTGGCCTCGATGACTTCGCGTTGAACGTGGCCCGATGGCCGGGGCGCCCGGACGTTCGGGAATGGCTGAGGTGGTCGGGGCGGCCAGGCGGCCAGGTGGCCGGCTAGCCAGGTGGTCGGTGGCCCGCGGTGGAACGTGTCCCTGTCGGCCAAGTCGTGATCGTTTGGTGATCGAAGTCGGTTTGGATTTTCGATGGGTAGGGCAATTAACGGTCACGACAGGAAGCACACGCACCGTGTGTCAGACATTCTTTGAAGGAGGGTGGCCGTGGAGCTCACCGTGTGGGGCATCATCACTGCGATCGTTGTCGGTCTCATCGTCGGCGCGCTCGGCCGCCTGGTCGTCCCGGGCCGGCAGAACATGCCGATCTGGCTGCACCTGCTGATCGGTATCGGCGCCGCCCTGCTGGGCACCGTCCTGGCGCGGGCCATCGGCATCGCGACCGAGACGAGCGGTATCGACTGGGCCGAGCTGCTGGTGCAGGTCGTGGTGGCCGCGATCGCTGTCGCGCTGGTGGCCGGTGTGGGTCGCCGCCGCAGCGTCACCCGATAACGACCCGGCATCATCTGGCGACACAGCACCACTGGTAGGACAGCACGACTGAAAAGAGCGCCCGGCCGAGAGCCGGGCGCTCTTTCGTGCTGGAAGGCCCAACTTTGGCCGGATGTTGGAGTGCCGGTCGTCGGGCCGCTGCGGTACGGTCGCCACGCTTCGGCCAGTCCTGCCCACTGTCGTAAAGGAATTCTCCGTACTAGGGTGCGGCGGAGAAGGTTAGTTCCAGGCGGCGCGAGGGGAGAAGTGGCGTGAACAGGTGGAAGCGGCTGGCCCCGGTCACCGCCATGGTGGCCTCGGCCGCGATGGTGCTGACCGGCTGTGGAGGCTCCGGCGACGATGCGGCTGACGACAGCAAGCTCACGGTCTGGATGATGGGCGAGGGCGGGGACGCGCAGAACTCCTTCCTCGACGGGGTCGAGGCCGAGTTCCGCCAGAAGCACCCCGACACCGACGTGGTCGTGCAGTACATCCCCTGGCTGGAGGCGCCCAAGAAGTTCCAGGCGGCGCTCGCCGGCGGTGAGGGGCCGGACATCACCGAGCTGGGCAACACCGAGACTCAGGGGTGGGCCGCCCAGGAGGCGCTCGCCGACGTGAGTGGTCGGATGGGCGGCTGGGCCGACGGCAAGGATCTGCTGCCCGACCTGGTGCGCAACGCCCAGCTCGACGGCAAGCAGTACGGCGTGCCCTGGTACGCCGGTGTGCGCGCGATCTACTACCGCACCGACTGGTTCGCCGAGGCCGGCGTGCAGCCCCCGAAGAACTGGGACGAGCTGGTCACGGTGGCCAAGGCCGTGCAGGCGAAGAAGAAGGGCACCTACGGCATCGCCCTGCCTGGCAACTCCGAGCTGCCCTTCTACTCCTTCCTCTGGGGCGCGGGCGGCGAGATCGCCAGCAACCAGGGCGGCACCTGGAAGTCCGGCTACACCACGCCCGAGGCGCAGCGGGCCGTCAAGTTCTGGACCGACCTGGTGACCGTGCACAAGGTCGCCCCGCCGGCGGCGGCGGGTTGGAACGAGATCGACGCGCGTACCCAGTTCGCCACCGGCAAGGCCGCGATGGCCTTCGCCGGCAGCTGGCAGCAGGGTGCCATCAAGAAGGACAACCCCGAGATCGAGAAGGTCTGGGGTACGTTCCCGATCCCCGGCCCGGACGGCAAGGCGGCGCCCGGTTTCGCGGGCGGCTCGGACGTGGCGATCTGGAAGGACAGCGAGCGGCAGGACCTGGCCTGGGACTACCTGACCGTGCTGCTCAACAAGAAGAACGCGCAGAGCTTCGCGAGCAGCCTCGGCTTCTTCCCGGTCTACAAGGACCTGGTCTCCGGTGACGCGTACGCGAACGACAAGGTGATGGCGGCGTTCGCCACCACCATGCAGAACACCAAGCTCACGCCGCTCACCCCGAAGTGGGTGGAGGTCAGCCGGACGAAGACGGTGACCCAGGCGATGAACAGCTCGGTCATGAAGGGTCAGAAGACGGTCGAGAAGGCTACCGCCGATGCGGCCGGTGAGATGGAAAGCATTTTGAACAGCAAGTGAGCCTACAGACAAAAAGCCCGGAGACGGCCGCCGCGCGGGAGAACCCCGCGCGGCGGCGTCGCCGGGTGGACCGCCTGCCCTACCTGCTGCTCCTGCCCGCCCTGCTGATCATCGGGGTGCTGCTGCTCTGGCCGCTCGGCCAGGTGGTGGTGATGTCCTTCTACCGGCTGAACAGTGTCCGGCAGTTGCGCGGCGATCGGGAGTGGCCGTGGGTGGGGTTCGGCAACTACGTCGAGATCCTGTCCGACCCGTTCTTCCTGACCGTGCTGCGCAACACGGTTCTGTTCGCCGCGGCCAACGTGCTGCTCACCATGGTGCTCGGCACCCTGGTGGGGCTGCTGCTCAACCGGCTCGGTCGCAAGATGGCGACGTTCGTGGCCAGCTGCGTGATGCTCGCCTGGGCCACGCCGGCGCTGACCGGCACCATCGTCTGGAAGTGGATCTTCGACGACACGAGTGGCCTGGTCACGTGGCTGTTCAACGCGTTGCCGGACGGGCTCTCGAACAGCCTGTTCGGGCGCAGCGACTGGACCGGCTACGGCTGGTTCAACTCTCCGCTGCTCTTCTTCGCCATCCTCACCCTGGTGGTGGTCTGGCACTCGTTCCCGTTCATCGCGGTGAGCGTGCTGGCCGGTCTCAAGAGCGTGCCGAGCGAGCTGCACGAGGCGGCCCGGGTGGACGGCGCCAGCCCGTGGCGGGTCTTCTGGAAGATCACCTTCCCGTTGCTGCGCCCGGTCTTCGGGATCCTGATCGTGCTCTCCACGATCTGGGACTTCAAGGTCTTCACCCAGCAGTTCGTGCTGGCCGGCGGCACCCAGGACCGGCCGACGTTCATGCTCGCCATCTACTCGTACGCCGAAGCCTTCTCTCCGCCGCCCAAGTACGGGCTCGGCGCGGCCATCGCGGTGATCCTCACGCTGATCCTGCTCGTGGTCACCGGCTTCTACGTACGGATGGTGCTCAGGCAGGAGGACGAGTCGTGAAGAAAATCGCCCTCAACGGCGCCGGGCTGCTGGTCGCGCTCTTCGCGGCGTTTCCGGTCTACTGGATGATCTCCACCTCGCTGAAGCCGAGCAGCGAGATCTTCTCGGCCACCCCGCAGCCGGTGCCGACCCATCCGACGTTGGCGCACTATCGGGAGATCCTGACCGGCAACCTGATCCCCGGCGTCAGCTTCCTCGACTTCTTCCTCAACAGCGCGCTGGTAGCCGTCTCCACTGTGGTGCTCAGCGGTCTGGTGGCGTTGCTCGCCGCGACCGCGGTGGCCCGGTTCCGCTTCAAGCTGCGGACCAGCTTCCTGATCATGCTGCTGGTGGTGCAGATGATCCCGCTGGAGGCGTTGGTCATCCCGCTGTTCCTGATGATCCAGCGGCTCGGGCTCTACAACACCCTGCCCAGCCTGATCCTCACGTACCTCGGTTTCTCGCTGCCGTTCGCGGTCTGGATGCTGCGCGGCTTCGTCGCCGCGGTGCCGAAGGAGTTGGAGGAGGCGGCGGCGATCGACGGGGCCAGCCGGGCCCAGATCTTCCGCCGGGTGCTCTTCCCGCTGGTAGCGCCCGGCCTGGTGGCCACCAGCATCTTCTCCTTCATCACGGCGTGGAACGAGCTGATCTTCGCGTTGACGTTCATCAACGACCAGGGCAGCTACACGCTGCCGGTGGCGATGACCTTCTTCTTCGGTCGGGACGACACCAACTGGGGGCCGGTGATGGCCGCGTCCACCCTGTTCACCCTGCCGGTCATCATCTTCTTCCTGCTGGTGCAGCGTCGGATGGTCTCCGGCCTGGTGGCCGGCGCCGTCAAGGGCTGACCCCCGCGCCGCGAGGGCTGGCGCCGACGCTGAACCGCGCCGCTAGGGCCGGCGCCGATGCTGGCCCCGCGCCGCGAGGGCGGCCGGCGCTGTGGACCGCCACTAGGCTGATGGTCATGACGGGCAGGGTGGCAGCGGTGAACCTCGGCATCGTGACCGAGGCTGGGTGGGCCGGCGACGCGAGCGGTCGCAGCGGCATCGACAAGCGGCCGGTCGACGGCCCGGTTTCGCTGCTCACCGGCGGCCTGGCAGGTGACTTCATCGGCGAGCGGGCCCATCACGGTGGCCCGGACCAGGCGGTCTACACCTACGCGGAGGAGGACGCTGCCTGGTGGGTGGCCGAACTGGGCCGCGCCATACCGCCCGGCGGCTTCGGCGAGAACCTGACCACCTACGCGGTCGACGTGACGGGCGCGGTGATCGGAGAGCAGTGGCAGGTCGGCTCCGCCCTGCTCCAGGTCACCAAGCCGCGCACCCCCTGCACCACCTTCGCCGGGTTCTGGGGCGTACCGGATCTGATCAAGCGGTTCACCGTCCGGGCATCGCCCGGGGCCTACCTGCGGGTGCTGCGCGAGGGGGAGGTCGGCGCGGGCGACCCGGTCGAGGTGGTGGACCGGCCGGCGCACGGTGTCACCATCGGCGAGGTGTTCCGGGCGACCAGCCTGGAGCCGGAGTTGTTGCCGCGGTTGCTCGACGCCGAGGACCTGCCGGAGCCGATCCGGGAGAAGGCCCGCCGACGCCTCGCCGCCCGAGGCTGACCGGCCGCGACGGCATCCGCCGCGACGCCGCGACGAGCACCGGCAGGCTCGTCGGATCCGACCCGGAAGAACCCCGATGACGGGCCCAGGGACGGATTTGCCCGTATTGTCCCCACGGGGAACGTGCGGCGGGGACCGGGTGGAGCGCGATGTCGATGACGACGGACGGCGGTGCCGCGGCGGCGTCACCACCCGCTCCGGGGCTGGAGCGTCCGGCGTTCCTGGAGCTCTTCTTCGACCTCGTCTACGTCTTCGCGCTGGTCACCTTGGCGACGGTCCTGGCCGACGACCTGACCTGGACGGGCGTCGTCGAGACGCTGGTGCTGCTGCTCGGGTTCACGATGATCTGGGCGCTGACCGTGTGGACGGCGGACAGCGTCGACCTGACCCGCCCGGCCGGGCAGGGGCAGTTCATCTGGGTGGCGGCGGCCAGCCTGCTGTTGGCCGCGCTCGCGGCCGACGCGTACGGCGATCGCCGGCTGCCCTTCGCCACGACGTACGTGGTCATCCACCTCAGTACCGCGGCCTACTACATGCTGGTCGTCTCGCACAGGAGGCCGCCGCGTCGCAGCATCCGGATCCTGATCTGGGAGGCTGTCGCGGGCATCGCCTGGATCGGTGGGGCGCTCGTCGGCGGTTCGGGGCAGCTGGCGATCTGGGTGCTCGCTGTCGTCGTCGAGTATGGAGCGGCGGTGTTGGGCTGGCCGGTGCCCGGGATCGGCCGCTCACGACCGCGTGACTGGCGGCTGGTCGGCGGGCGGGTGGCCGAGCGTTACCGGCAGTTCGTCATCATCGCGCTCGGTGTCTCGATCTTCGTGACCGGAACGACCTTCAGCATGAGCGAGTACACCCTGGAGCGAGCCTGGGCGCTTCTCGTCGTGTTCACCACCATCGTGTTGATGTGGCGGATCTACATCTACCGCGCAGGTGAGCTGCTGACCGACGCGATCGCCCGGTCGTCCAACCCGGCGCTGCTCACCCAGTCCGCCGCGGTCACCCATCTGATCATGGTGGCCGGAATCGTCGGCGCGGCGGTCACCAGCCGGCTCGTGGTGAGCCGCCCGTTGGGCGAGACCCCGCCCTCGTGGGCCGCGGTGATCCTCGGCGGACCCGCGTTGTACCTGGTCGGCCGGGGCGTCCTCGACTTCACCGTGTTCGGGCGGATCTCGCGGTCCCGGTTGGCCGGGCTGGTGCTGCTGGCGGGCCTGGCACCGGCCACGCCCTTGCTACCGCCGATGCTGGTCGCCCTGCTCGCCATGGCGGTGCTGCTCCTGATCGCCGTGGCGAACCTGGTGAGCACCCGGCGACACACGCGTACGCCGGCACCACCGATGCTGCGGTGACTCTCCACGACGGCCGCCGACGGCCCTTCATCGCGATGGCACGGCGGCCCCGACCAGGCGTCTGCGCGCGGCCAGCCCTTCCCCAACCAGGGTGACCAGCAGGACCAGGTTCGCCAGTATCAGGGCGGCCAGGGGCGGGAACAGGAGGGTGGCGGGTGCCACCAGGGCACACAACACCACGATCGCCAGCACCCGGGACCAGAGGGTCCGGCCGGTCACCACGGCATCGAACAGGACGCTGCCGAGCAGGAACAGGACCGGTCCGCCGAGGGTGGCGACCATCAGCTCGACCGGTGCGCGACCGAACGGCCGGTCGATGACCAGCGAGGTGCTGGTCGAGACCAGCACCACCCCGGCCACCATGACCAGATGGCTGTACGAGGTGGAGGTGCCGGAGCGGACCCGTTCCACAGTTGCGACGCTCGGTGGCGCCAGGATCCGTTGGACCCGCTGGAAGTAGAGCTGGAACAGCAGTACCGCGCTGACGAACGCGACCGCGCTGGTGGCCACCGCGCCGGCCGTGAATCCGCTCCCGGCGAGCCCCGTGCCGGTGCTCAGGATCAACTCGCCGAGCGCGACGATGAAGATCGCCCGGTGCCGCTCGGAGAGGTGCACTCCGGTGAAGATCTGGCTGGCAAGCTCGGTACGCCCCAGCCTCGGCGTCGGCCATCCGACCCGGGCCGAGCCGAGGTCGACCGCCACCGCGAGAGACCAGAGCGCCAGTCGGGCGGTCTCGTCCGCGAACACCCCGGCCACCCAGGGCGTCACGGTGACGCCGAACCAGAAGAACACCCGGATGCTCCTGGCCTGAATCGGCCGGTTCACGCGGGTGCCGGGGATCAGGACGGCGTCGCGGACCAGGTGAATGGCGAAGTAGGCCGCGACGAAGAGCCACCCGTACCGACCGAAGGCGTACGGAGTCGCGATCGCCATCAGCAGGGTGCCGAGCATGACCAGCAGGGTGGTCGCCTGGATGATCGGCAGCCGAGGGTTGAACAGGTCGGTGAGCCACGCGGTCAGCACCCAGACCCACCAGGCGGCCAGCAGCAGGACGGCGCTCTGCGCCGCGCCCCGGACGGTGAGGTCCTCGGCCAGGCTGGCAGCGAGCCGGGAGAACATGAAGATGTAGACGAGATCGAAGAAGAGTTCCAGGAAGGTCGGGTATTCCGGCTCGCCGCGGCGGCGGAGGATCCGGGGGAGCGGAGCGGATGTCACTGCGCTGCCTCCTGTGCCACCGCACGCCCTGGGCGCCGCGCCCCGACCTGCGCACCCGCCACGCTACCGACAGTGCGGTCTCCGGTGTCGGGAACGGGCTGGGCCCGAGCGGTCGGTCCGCGGACGTGAAACGGCCCCCTGCCAACGCTGAGCGTCGGCAGGGGGCCGTCCTACGAGCAGTGGATCAGCGGAGCCAGGGGATGTTGCGGTCGAGCAGGCCGCGCTCCTTGAGCTCCTTGCGGAGCGGGATCTCGTCGTCGACGTACCCGTCCCAGTTGATGCCCCAGTAGTTGGCGGTGTGGGTGCCCTCACCGATCAGCTGGCGCTGCACGGGGGTGCGGTTGCGGTACCACTCGCCGTTCACGTCGGGGTGCAGCTCGTCCAGCGGACGGATCCACCGGTAGGTGTAGCCGACGAAGAGCATCTTGCGGGTGATGGTCGACAGGTTCGTCGACCGCGAGTGCCACTGCCGGCGGTCGAAGATGAAGGCGTCGCCCGGGTTGGCGGTGATCTCCACCGTGCCCTCCGGGTCGGGGTTCTGCACGGTGAGGTCCGCAGGCCGGGGCAGCGAGTTCTTCAGGTGGCTGCCCGGGATGACCTTGGTGGCGCCGCGGCCGGTCTCGGAGAGGTCCGACAGCACGTACGCGACCTTCAGCGAGAACATCGGCCGAGGCAGGTTCGGGTCCATCGTCTCCGGGTCGGAGTTCTGCCGGTACCCGTCCTGGTGCCAACCCCAGTACGGCTTCTCCGGCTCGGCGGCCGGCGGGGTGACGTCCAGGTGGTTGTGGTGGGTGTAGATGTTCCAGCCGGCCAGCCCCCACATGTACGGGAAGGCGATCGGGTGGGTCAGCAGCTCACCAAAGAGCTCGTCGCGCTCCAGGAAGCCCAGCAGGTGCAGGGTGCCGTCCTTCTTGGTGGTGCCCTTGGCCTGCTCCTCCGCGTAGACGCGGTCGACCGCCGCCTCCAGCGCCGCCCGGTGGTCCTCCGTCAGGACGTTGCGCAGCAGGAGGAAACCCTGCTCGTGGAACTCCTTGCGGTCAGTGTCGCTGATCGGTTCGTAACCGGTCCGGTCGCCGTAATCGAACACCGCGTCGTACCCCTCCCCATGAGGTGAAACCTTTTCTGGCACAGGCCGCCGATCGTAACGCGGTGGCCCAGGCACCGGGGAGGGCGTGGCGCGGTATTGGGCCATGGCGGGACCCCATGCAGCGGAAGAAACGCACAGAGTGAGATCTCAGCGATCAATAATGCGATTCCGTGCCTATTGCCCGATTGTGCGGTGACTGCCGGTTAAGAGATCCGGGCCGGTCAACCCTCGTTGAACACTTCGGCGACCACCTGGCCGGCGGGGTTCTGCCGGCTGTCCACCCGGCCCCACGAGCCGTCGCGGGCGGTCCACTCCAGGTCGCCGAAGCGGACCCGCTTCACGCCGTGGTCCTGGGCGTGCGAGACCAGCCAGTGCGCGTACCGCCAGCCGTCGCGCTGGTCGCCCGGAGTCACCGCCAACCCGGTCTGGTCGGTCGGGTCGGTGCCCTTGAGCCCCCAGTCCAGCACCAGGTTGCGGGTCAGTTGTGCGGCCGCCGCCGCGCCGTGCATCACCGGGGTGCGCCCCACCGAGCAGGCGACAGCGCCGCTCGCGTCGCCGAGCAGGGCCCGGCTGAGCACCTCGGAGTCGTCGGCCCACTTCTGGTACGCCTCGGGGAACGCCGAGCGCTGCACCCGCTGGGCGGCATCGGTGACCCGCATCTCCTCCCAGCCGCGCACCTTCTTGAGGGCCGCGTAGAACCGGTTGGCCGCGTAGCGCGGGTCGCGGATCTGCGTCGGAGTGCCCCAGCCCTGGCTTGGCCGCTGCTGGAACAGGCCGACCGAGTCGCGGTCGCCGTCGGCGAGGTTGCGCAGCCCGGACTCCTGGTACGCGGTGGCGAGCGCGACCACGACGGCCCGCTCGGGCATTCCACGCTTCGCGCCGATCGCGGCGATGGTCGCCGCGTTGGCCATCTGGTCGGCGTCCAGGGCGACCCGTCCGTCGGCCTGCACTGTGCACTTCCGTGCCACCAGCGGCAACGTGAGGTTGTTGCCCACCTGCCGTACGACGAGCCAGATTGCGATCACGGCGACGAGGATGAGCACCACTCCACCCGCCACGGTTGCCCGAGTTCGCACCCACACCCCCAGATCGACAGTCTGACAAGCGTACGTCCCCGCAGGCCCTCCGCGGGTCGTCCGAGTGGTTCGGGCCCAGCCTGGCCGACTCCGACCGGTTCGGGGTCCGCTCCGCTGTCGCGTACCGGTTGGCGACGTTCCCGCTCCGGTCGCGATCTCACCTGCCACGTCGTTCTTGTCGCCCGCCCCGGTGCAGGGCTGTCGTGAGCGTCACAGGGTACTCGACAACGGGAAGCGATTGATCGGTCAAGGACTTATTTCGGTTGACATATCAATCCGACCTACCTCCCATACCAGGGCGCGTTGGTCGACGAACGAGGAGGAGTGCCATGGGAACGCTCGATGGCAAGGTCGTGCTGATCACCGGCACCGGCGGTGGTCTGGGCCGCGTCGCGGCGCTGACCTTCGCCCGCGAAGGCGCGAAGGTCGTCGGGGCCGACCTCCAGGTCGCCGGTAACGACGAGACTGTCGAACTCGTCCGTCGTGCCGGCGGCGAGATGACCGGCATCGCGCCGGTGGACCTCACCGACCCCGAGCAGGTACGCAAGCTCGTCGACGACGCCGCGGCCGCCTACGGCGGGCTCGACGTCGTCTACAACAACGCAGCAGCGCTCCGCTTCGGCCCGATGCCCGACTTCTCCGTGCAGGACTGGCGCTACACCATCACCGGGGAACTCGACATTCCGTACTTCGTGTCGAAGTACGCCTGGCCGCACCTGGTCCGGCGCGGTGGCGGTGTCATCATCAGCGCCGCCTCCATGGCCGGGATGATCGGTGGCCACGTCCCGCCGATGGTCGGTCACACCGCCGCGAACGCCGGCATCATCGGCATGACGCGACAGCTCGCCCTCGAAGGAGCGCCCCACGGCATCCGCGCGGTGGCGGTCAGCCCCGGGCCCACCCTCACCCCGGCCAGCGAACGCGACCTCGGTGACAACCAGGAGGCCCGGGACGCCATCACCGCCAAGACGCTCCTCAAGCGCTTCGCGCGCCCCGAGGAGGTCGTCGAGCTGGTGGTCTTCCTCGCGTCCGACCGGGCGTCGTACATCACCGGGGCGAACTACCCGGTCGACGGTGGCGCGACCGCCTGGTGACCCGACCGTGGGGCGCCGCCGAACGACGGTGGCGCCCCGACCGTCAGTCGTCGAGAGCGGGCACCCATGGAGCCAATCGCTTCTCCCGGAAGGCCATGACCCCCTCACGCCCCTCGTCGGAGAGGAAGTAGCCGGTCGAGATGGCGGAGAGGCGAGCCAGTTCGGCGCGCAACTCGGCGGTACCCGGTCGGCGCAGCAGCTCCTTCGCGCCGGCCAGCGCCCCGGGCGCGCCGCGCACCAGCGAGTCGCAGTAGCCCCGTACCGCGTCGTCCAACCCGTCCGCCGGGACCGAGGCCGTCACCAGGCCGATCTCGGCGGCCCGGCGACCGTCGAAGGTGTCCCCGGTCAGGTACAGCTCGGCGGCGGCGCGGGGGTGCAGCCGGGGCAGCACGGTCGCCGAGATCACCGCCGGGATCACCCCGATGCGTACCTCGGTGAACGCGAAGGTCGCCTCGTCGGCGCAGACCGCCAGGTCGGCGGCCGCGATCAGGCCCAGCCCACCGGCCCGCGCCGGCCCGCCGACCCGGGCCAGCACCGGCTTCGGGCACTCCCAGAGCGCCGCGAGCACGTCACCCAGCATTCCGGCTGGCACCGTCCCGCTGGCGTACGCCGCCGCGGTCTCCTTCAGGTCCGCGCCGGAGCAGAAGACCGGGCCGGTGTGGTCGAGCACGATCATCCGAACCGCCTCGTCGGCGACGGCGTCGGCCAGCCCCGTCAGCAGTTGGGTCATCAGCGCCGTGGAGAGCGCGTTGCGGTTGTGCGGGCTGTCCAGGGTGAGGGTGGTCACCCCGCGGGCCGTGGCGACCCGCACGAGGACGTCGGGAGAGGTCATGCCGGGCACACTAGTGGCCATGCCCGGCGTCCTTCCAGATGGTGAGACCGTCCCCGTCGACGGATCGTTGCCCGCCACCGCCACCGCGGCGGTCGGCGCGCGCGGCTTCGGCGTGTACGTGCACGTGCCGTTCTGCGCCAGCCGCTGCGGATACTGCGACTTCAACACCTACACCGCCGCCGAACTGGGCGGCGGTGCCAGCCGCGAGGGGTACGCCGACACCGTGCTGGCCGAGCTGGCGCTCGCCGCCCGGGTGCTCGGCGACACCCCGCCGCCCCGGGTCGACACCGTCTTCGTCGGCGGCGGCACGCCGACCCTGCTCCCCGCCGACGACCTGGCCCGCATCCTCGACGGCATCGACCGCACCTGGGGGCTGGCCGCCGACGCCGAGGTGACCACCGAGGCCAACCCCGAGTCGGTCACCCCGGAATCGTTGAAGCTGCTGCGGGCCGCCGGCTACACCCGGATCTCGCTGGGCATGCAGTCCGCCTCCCCGGGAGTGCTGGCGATCCTGGACCGCAAACACAGCGCCGGCCGGGCCACCGCCGCCGCCCTGGAGGCGCGCGACGCCGGGTTCGAGCACGTCAACCTGGACCTGATCTACGGCACCCCGGGGGAGCGGGCCGAGGACTTCGCCGCCTCGCTGGAGCAGGTCGTCGCCGCCGGAGTGGACCACGTCAGCGCGTACGCCCTGATCGTCGAGGACGGCACCAGGCTCGCCGCCCGGATGCGGCGTGGCGAGCTGGCGTACCCCAGTGACGACGTGGCAGCGGACCGCTACCTGGCCGCGGAGGCCGCGCTCGACGCGGCCGGGCTCTCCTGGTACGAGGTCTCCAACTGGGCCCGCACCGAGGAGGCTCGCTGCCGGCACAACCTGCTCTACTGGACCGGAGCGGACTGGTGGGGGCTGGGGCCGGGGGCGCACAGCCATGTCGGTGGGGTGCGCTGGTGGAACGTGAAGCACCCCTCGGCGTACGCCAAGCGGTTGGCCGCCGGCGAGTCTCCCGGCCTGGCCCGGGAGGTGCTCACAGTCGACGAGGCGCACATGGAGGACGTGATGCTCCGGCTGCGGCTGGCCAGCGGCCTCCCGCTGGCGGTGCTCGACGCCGCAGGCCGGGCCGGCGCCGAGCGGGCGCTGGCCGGCGGCCTGCTGGCCGCCGACGAGTACGCCGCAGGCCGGGCGGTGCTCACCCTGCGCGGGCGGCTGCTCGCCGACGCGGTCGTCCGCGACCTGCTGCCCTGAGAACACCGCCGCCCCGGAACCGGGGCAGCGGTGTTGCGGACCGGCCGGGGGAGCGGCCGGCCCGGTTCACTTGATGAAGTTGGCCGTCATCGGGTAGCGGTACGGGGTGCCCTCGTTGGCCTTGATGCCGGCGATGATCCCGAACAGGATCTGGATCACCACGACGGCGATGCTGGGCAGGAAGAGCAGGCACCAGCTCACGAAGAGCAGCACGAACGCGATGATCGACCAGAGGATCTGGAAGTTGAGGGCGGCCAGGGCGTGCGCCCGGACGGTCGGCGACTGCTGGCCGCGGGCCAGGTAGGCGATCAGCGGGGCGACGAAGCCCAGCGGACCGAAGCTGACCAGCGCGCCGAGGGCGCCGCCGAAGTGCGCGACCATGGCCCAGGTCTTGTCCTCGTTGTTGGCGTAGCCACCGCCGGGGACGCCGTAGGCACCGCCGGCCGGGTAGCCGCCGGGCGGGGGATAGCCCCCGGG
>NZ_QGSY01000303.1 GCF_003857035.1 Micromonospora arida | reverse complement strand
GGTTGGCACTAGCCTCGGCTCACACTCATGACGGCGGGAGGCGGTTTCGGTGGGCAGCGCAGGGGTGCCGGTGGTCGTCGGGCTGGACAACGGCGGCACCAGCAACAACGCCACCGTGCTGACGGTGGACGGCCACTTCCTGGTGGACGGGCTGTTGGAGATCCCCAGCGAGGTGCGCGCCGGGCCGGAGGCGGCGATCGAGGCGTTGGCCCAGGCGCTGGACGGCGCCCTGGCGCAGACCGGCGTGCCGCGTGACCTGGTCCAGGCGGTCGGGCTGGACACTCCCGGCCCGGCCAGCGCCGAGGGTGTCATCTCGTCGCGGGGCTCCACCAACTTCTCCCAGCCGGCCTGGCGCGGCTTCGACGTGCGAGGGGCGCTGGAGCGACGGCTCGGGCTGCCGGTGATCTATCACAACGACGGCAACGCGGCCGCGCTCTACGCCCACCACGTCTACTTCGGTGCCGACGCGATGAACCGCTCGTCGGTGTCCGCGATCGTCGGCACCGGCCTCGGCGGCGGTGTGGTCGAGAGCGGTCGGGTGATCGCCGGCGCGGCCGGGATGGCGGGGGAGTTGGGCCACGTGCACATCCCGCTGAACGGGCTGCTCGGCCCGGATCAGCCGGAGCCCACCTGCGCCTGCGGCTTCACCGGAGATGTCGAGAGCGTCGCCTCGCTGACCGGCATCGAACGCAACCTGCTGCCGTACTGGCTGACCCGGTACCCCGACCACCCGCTCGCCGCCGAGCCGGTGGCCCGGGCGGCCAAGCTGGTCCGGGGGTACGGCGAGCGCGAGGACGCCCTCGCGCGGGACCTCTTCACCCAGCAGGCGAAGGCGCTGGGGCGGCTGTTCACCGTCGCCGCGAACTTCACCGACCCGCACGCGTACTTCGTCGGAGGCGGGGTGGTGGAGGCGGCACCGGAGTTCCGCGACTGGTTCCTGGCGACGGTCCGCGAGCACACAGTGCTCCGCGAGGAGCAGGCGGCGGTGGCCACCTTCGCGCTGGTGCCGGACCGGGACATGGCCGGTGCCCGAGGCGTCGCGATCGCCGCGCTGGAGGCGCTGCGCGCTGTTCCGGAGCCCCGCCCGCTGGTTGCCTGAGCCGGCGCGGGCCTCGGCCCGCACCGGCTCGGCACCTCTGGTCAGCGCTGCGGTGGCGCCTGGGCGAAGGCGGCCCAGGCCGCCGTTGGGAACAGCAGGGCCGGGCCGGCCGGGTCCTTGGAGTCGCGGACTGCCACGAACTGTGGGATCGCGGCCACCTCCACGCAGGCGCCTTCGTCGCCGCTGCGGCTGCTCTTGCGCCACGGCGCCGCGGCCAAGGCCGCTGTGATCATCGGGGTCATCGGTCCTACCGTCCCTTCAGGACTGACAGGAGCATCTCGCGGCTGTCCGCCGGGCTGAGCGCCACGCTTCGGAGATGCTCCATGATCTTGGTGCAGGTACGCGTCTCGCCGGCGCGGTCGAGGATCATCTGACCCGCGACGGTCTCCACCGACGCGATGATCGGGTCCTCCGGGTCGGCGAACTCGAGGATGTGCAGGGAACCCCGGGTGCCCCGGTGGTAGCCGGCGGAGAGCGGGATCACCTGGACGCTGATGTTCGGCAACTCGGCCATCTTGACCAGGTGCCGTAGTTGCCCGTTCATCACCGACTGGTCACCGACCGGCCGTAGCAGCGCGCCCTCGTCGATGATCGCGTCGAGGATGGGTGGCTGGTCGGCGGTGAGCCGCTGCTGTCGGTCGAGCCGGATCTTGACCCGCTGCTCCACCAGGTCGTCGCCGAGGGTGTGCGGCCCGCCGCGCATCACGCCACGGATGTAGTCCGCGGTCTGCAACAGGCCGGGCACCACCGAGGGCTCGAAGTTGGCGATGGCGGTCGCCTCGGCCTCCAGCGCGATGAAGTCGATGGTGCGCGGACTCAGCAGGTAGGAGTACGACACCCACCAGCCGGGCTTGCGGGCGTCCTTGGCGAGCTGCACCGCGGCTGCCACCTCCTCGGCACTCACCCCGTACGACGTGAGCAGGGCGCGCACGGTGGCGGGGCTGATCAGGGTCTGGGCGTTCTCGTAGCGGGAGAGGGTGCTGCGGGTGCTGTTGATCTCATCCGCCGCGGTCTCCAGCGTCAGCCCGGCGGCTTCCCGGTGGTGGCGCAGGGCGATGCCGAGCCGGCGGGCGCGGGCTGTCTTCGGAGCCATGCATCGATGGTCGCATACATTTGCGGGAACGTCTGCATGAGAGAACGTCGATGGGAGTTGCATTCACGCCTATACACGTGTCAATCTGTGATGGCGTCCTCACCGCCGGTTGTCGTGGCGACGGTGGTGGTGAGCGACCGGAGGGGATGGGGCGCGCGGCGATCGGGTTTCTCCCCCGTACCCGATCGTCGCGTGCCGCCCCTCCATCCCGGCCTGCCGGAAGGAGACGACGTGCGAACCCGCCCGGAGCCCCCCGCCGTACCCTCGGGCGGCGTGCGATGACCCGCTTCCTCGTGGTGCTCACCGACGTGCGCCCCGTCGAGAGCGTCAACCGCAACGAGCGGGTCGCGCCGGAACGGCGCCGGCAGGTCGTCGGCGCCAGCAGCCGGGAGGCCGCCGACCGCATCGCCGGAGCGTTCATGGCGCTGGGCATGGTGCGGGCCGGTCGACAGCGGGTGAAGGTGATCGCGGTCGGCCGCCGGCACTCCCGGGACTGAGCAGCCCCAGGTCAGCGGTCTGTGGCACGGCTACCATCCGGTTACACACCGTATATCCTCTCCTGACCGTTTGCCGTGTCGTGCCGTGGCTCGCCGGGTATCGCCTCGCCCGGTGGCCACGCACAGTAAGGTCAACCGGGTGAGCGCCACCGGCGAGCACGACCAGCCGCAGTCGCGTACGAAGAGGTGACCGGAGTGACCACCCCAGGCAAGACCCGCGTGGCGATCGTCTTCGGCGGCCGCAGCCCGGAGCACGGCATCTCCTGCGTCAGCGCCGGCAGCGTGTTCGGCGCACTCGACCCGGACGAGTTCGAGGTGGTGCCGGTGGGCATCACCCGGGCCGGCCAGTGGGTGCTGACCAACGGAGACCCCGCCCAGCTCGCGATCAACGCCCGTCAGCTGCCGGAGATCACCGCCGACTCGGGCGACGACATCGTGCTGCGCGCCGACCCCACCGGCAACGGACTCATGGTGCTCGACCCGACCGAGGGCCCCCGGGCGCTGGCCGACGTGGACGTGGTCTTCCCGGTGCTGCACGGCACCTACGGCGAGGACGGCACCATCCAGGGAATGCTGGAGATGGCCGGCATCCCCTACGTCGGGGCGAACGTGTTCGCCTCCGCGGCCGCGATGGACAAGGAGTTCACCAAGAAGCTCTGTGCCGTCGAGGGCATCCCGGTCGGCACGTACGCCGTGCTGCGCAACGGCATGACGCTCAGCGAGCAGGACAAGGAGCGGCTCGGCCTGCCGGTCTTCGTCAAGCCGTCCCGCGCCGGGTCGTCGTTCGGCGTCAGCAAGGTCACCGACTGGGCCGAGCTGGACGCGGCGGTCGCCGCCGCCCGGCAGTTCGACCCGAAGGTCATCATCGAGGCCGCGATCGTCGGCCGCGAGATCGAGTGCGGTGTGCTGGAGGGCGAGGCCGGTGGCACGCCGGAGGCGTCCGTGCTGGCCGAGGTGCGGGTCGTCGCCGACCACGACTTCTACGACTTCGAGGCGAAGTACCTCGACGACTCCTGCGAGTACGACATTCCGGCCAACCTGCCGGAGAAGGTGACCCGCCAGGTGCAGGAGTACGCGGTCCGCGCGTTCACCGCGCTGGACTGCGCCGGTCTGGCCCGGGCCGACTTCTTCGTCACCCCCGAGTTGGACGTCTACCTCAACGAGATCAACACGATGCCCGGCTTCACCCCGACGTCGATGTTCCCGCGGATGTGGGCGGCCTCCGGTCTGGAGTACCCGAAGCTGGTCAACCGGCTGATCCGTACCGCCCAGCGGCGCGGCGTCGGCCTGCACTGAGCCGTCCGACCCCGCCCGCGCAGGTCAGCCGGCGCGGGCGGAGTCGGTTCGAGTTCAGCGCTGGCAGCCGGACGGGATCGCGCCGCCGGAGGGCACGCTCGCCACGATCGTGCTGGAGATCGTCGGCAACCACTGCAACGGCTGCTCGTACGAGCGCGGGACGCGCACGGTGATCAGCGTCTCCCGGTCGACAGTGGAGAGGACCGCCGCGTCGGCCTGCTCGGCCAGGTGCCAGCAGACCCGGTTGACCGTCCAGACCTCGTCGGTGCTGGGGAAGGCCGGCTCGGTGCCGCCGCAGGCCACGGTGAGCGCGGGGTCGCCGTAGGCGGCGTTCTGCTCCGGGCCGGCGGTGACCGGCCGCTGGGCCAGGTCGCGGATGCTCGCCGGAAGCTGGGAGAGCAGGGCCCGGCAGACCGTGGCCGGGCGGGCGGCCAGCGCCGGGGCGGCCATCTCCACCGGGGTGGTGGACTGCACCCGCGCGGTGGTCGCGGAGGGCGTCGGCGCGGCGGCCGGCGTGTCCGGGCTGAGCTTGCTGAAGGCCAGCATGGCCACCAGCAGCGTGATCGGCAGCGCGATCAACGTGGCCAGCAGGGCCGCGCCACGCATGGTCCGATCGCGGCCGGCCGGCGCGGCGGCGGCGGGATCGGTCGACTCCCGGTTACCGTCAGCCGGCTCGGACGTCCCGTCGGCCGCGTCGCGCGCCCCGTCGTCGTCCAGAGCCGAGGAGGAGGTCGTCATCTCGTCCACTTACAGCCGCACCACCGAACACGTGAGGGTGCGAGTGATGCCGGGCACCATCTGCACCTTGCTGACGATGAGTTTGCCGAGCTCGTCGACGGTGTTCGCCTCGGTGAGGACGACCACGTCGTACGGCCCGGTGACGGCGTCGACGCGTACCACGCCGGGGATGTCCGCGATGAGACCCGCCACGTCACGTGCGCGGCCGACCTCGGTCTGGATGAGGATGTACGCCTGTACCACGACTCGACCTCCGTCCGTCGCCGCCCGGGAGCGGCCCGAAGGGTGAAACTACCTTACGGACCAGGTCTGATCCCTATCGGTGGTCAAGGAGCAGCGGTGAGCGAGCACGGCGGAGCCGGGCAGCACGGGCGGAACGCCCGCGGCGGCGTCGGGGTGTCCGGGATCGGGGAGTTCGGGCTGATCGGGAAGATCACCGCCCGGCTGTCGTACGGGCCGACGACCCTGCTCGGCCCGGGCGACGACGCGGCGGTGGTGGCCGCGCCGGACGGCCGGGTGGCGGCCTCCACCGACGTGCTGGTCGACGGGCGGCACTTCCGACGGGACTGGTCCTCCGCCCGTGACGTCGGGCACCGGGCGGCAGCCGCCAACCTGGCGGACATCGCGGCGATGGGTGCCACGCCGACCGCCCTGCTGGTCGCTCTCTGCATGCCGGCGGACCTGGACACCGCCTGGGCGGAGGAGTTGGCGGACGGGCTCTCCGCGGAGGCGGCTACGGTCGGCGCGAGCGTCGTCGGCGGGGACATGTCGGCCAGTCCCACCCTGACCGTCGCGGTCACCGCGCTGGGTGACCTGGCGGGCCGTCCGCCCGTGCTGCGCTCGGGGGCCCGACCGGGCGACGTGCTCGCCCTGGCCGGGCGCACCGGGTTCGCGGCAGCCGGGCTGACCGTGCTGAACCGGGGCTTCCGTACGCCCCGGCTGTTGGTCGAGGCGTACCGGCGGCCGCAGGTGCCCTACCAGGCCGGCCCGCAAGCCGCCCAGCTCGGCGCCACCTCCATGATCGACGTGTCGGACGGGCTCCTCGCCGACCTCGGGCACGTCTCGGCGGCCAGCGGGGTGGCGATCGACGTACGCCGCGACGGGTTCGAGGTGCCCCGGCAGATGGCCGACGCGGCGCAGGCACTCGGCGTCGACCCGTACACCTGGGTCCTCGCCGGTGGCGACGACCACGCGCTGGCCGCGACCTTCCCCCCGGCGGTGGTCCTGCCGTCGGGCTGGCGGCCGATCGGCCTGGTCACCGACGGTGCCGGTGTGACGGTCGACGGCAGCGCCTACGACGGCCCGGCCGGCTGGGACCACTTCCGGTGAGGCCCGCCGGCGGCCGTACCCTGGATACCGTGAGTGAGATCGAGATCCGGGCGGTGCGGTTCGACGCGCCGGTGGCACAGCACCTGATCCACGCCGCACTGGCCGACCTCGGTGCCCGCTACGGCGGCACCGGCGACGACACCCCGGTGGACGCGGCCGAGTTCGAGCCGCCCGACGGCGCGTTCCTGGTGGCCTACCTGGCCGGCGAGCCGGTCGGCTGCGGTGGCTGGCGCAGCCACGGCGCGGACACCGCGGAGCTGAAGCGGATGTACACGGCCCCGGCGGCACGGGGGCGGGGTGTGGCCCGCGCGGTGCTGGCGGCCGTCGAGCGCTCCGCGCGCGAGCAGGGCCGCAAGCGGGTGGTCCTGGAATGCGGCGACAAGCAGCCCGAGGCGATCGCCATGTACGGCTCCGCCGGGTACGAGCGGATCCCGAACTTCGGCTTCTACAAGGACGCGGAGGGCTGCGTCTCCTTCGGCCGCACCCTCTGACCTGCGCGCCTGGCCGGCAGGCCATGCACCGGCGGGCCGCTGTGCGGCGTCTGCCCGGGCACACGACAGAGCCGGCGGACCCTCGGGGTCCGCCGGCTGAGCCGAACGAAAGGTGGGTGCTACCGCGTCAGGCGCGGGTGACCTTGCCGGCCTTGATGCACGAGGTGCAGACCTTCAACTTCTTGGTGTTGCCGCCACCGGCCGGGGTACGCACCGACTGGATGTTCGGGTTCCAGCGGCGGTTGGTCCGCCGGTGCGAGTGGGACACGTTGTGGCCGAAGCCCGGTCCCTTGCCACAGACGTCGCACACGCTAGCCACGGGATACTCCTGGGATTGATACGTTCATGAGGTCGCCGGCAGGTGCTGCCCGGGCAACCTGGTCAGGTTACCCGATGACTCGCCGACCCGGCCAACCGGCCCGGTCCGGCGCTCGCCCGTGCCCCGGCTCACGCCTGGTCGTGGGCCCGTCCGCCCTGTGGTGGGCCGGCCCGGCGGCAAGGGTACCGGAGGCGCTCGCCCCCGCCGCGGCCAGCGCCGGCCGAGGTCGGCGAGGAGCGGCGGCCAGCGCCGGCCCGGGCCGGCGAGGACACGCCGGACGAGTCCGACGAGTGTCGGTGCGCGCCAGTAGGCTTCTGCCCGTGCTGGACACCCTCGACGCCGCCGCGGTCCGCCGCTGGTGCGCGAGCGGGCTGGCCGCACTGAAGCGCCACCAGGGCGAGATCGACCAGCTCAACGTCTATCCGGTGCCCGACGGCGACACCGGCACCAACCTGGTGCTCACCCTCACCTCGGCGCAGCAGGCCCTCGCCATGGATCTGGACACCCTCCCCGACAGCGGGCCGACGGCGCACGGGCACGCGCTGCGGCTGATGGCCCAGGGCGCGCTGCTCGGCGCGCGGGGCAACTCCGGGGTGATCCTTTCGCAGATCCTGCGTGGTTTCGCCGACCAGGCCGCCGGGGTGCCGGCGGTGCGTGGCCGGGAGTTGGCCGCCGCGCTGCGCTCCGGCACCGCCGCCGCGTACACAGCGGTCTCCCGGCCGGTCGAGGGCACCCTGCTCACCGTGGTCGCGGCGGCCGCCACCGCGGCCGAGGGCGCGGACAGCGACGACCTGCGGACGGTTGCCGGCGTCGCGGCCCGGGCGGCGGCCGAGGCGCTCGCCCGCACCCCGGAACAGCTGCCGGCGCTGGCCCGCGCGGGCGTGGTCGACGCCGGTGGCCGAGGGCTGTGCGTGTTGCTCGACGCCCTGGTCGAGGTGCTGACCGGGGAGCGCACGGTCCGGCCCGCCCCGACGCCGCGCTCGGCCCGCCCGGCGGCCACCGTCGCCCGCGAGACCGGTTCGGATGAGTACGCGTACGAGGTGCAGTTCCTGCTCGACGCCCGAGCCGAGGCGGTCGCCGGGCTGCGGCGGGCACTCGACGCCCTGGGAGATTCGCTGGTCGTCGTCGGTGACGGGCGTGAGCCGGAAGGCACCTGGAACGTCCACGTGCACGTCAACGACGTGGGCGCGGCGGTCGAGGCCGGTGTCGCCGCCGGCCGCCCGTACCGCATCTCGGTCACCCGTTTCGCCGACCAGTCGGAGTCGCCCTCCGGCCCGTTGGTGGCCGGCCGGGCCGCGGTGGTGGTGGCCACCGGCGGCGGCATCGCCGACCTGTTCGCCGCCGAGGGCGCCACCGTCGTGCCGGGCAACCCGTCCACGGGTGAGCTGCTGGACGCCGTCCGCAGCACCGGCGCGGCCCGGGTGGTGGTGCTGCCCAACGACGCCAACACCGAGGCGGTGGCGAGCGCGGCCGCCCGCGAGGCCCATCGGTACGGCATCAAGGTGAGCGTGGTGCCGACCCGCTCGCCGGTCCAGGCCCTCGCAGCCCTCGCGGTCCGCGACGGTGACCGCCGTTTCGAGGACGACGTCATCGCGATGGCCGAGGCGGCTGGCGCCTGCCGTTACGCCGAGGTCTGCCACGCCAGCCGGGAGGCGCTGACCGTGGCCGGCCCGTGCCGTCCCGGTGACGTGCTGGCGCTGGTGGAGGGGGAGGTGCACCTGATCGGCACCGACCTCACCGACACCTGCGCGGCCGTGGTCGACCGGATGCTCGGTGGTGGCGGCGAGATGGTCACACTGCTGGCCGGGGTGGACGCTCCGGCCGGGCTCACCGACGCCGTCCGCGCGCACGTCGCGCGACGCTGGCCGTTCGTCGAGGTGCACGCGTACCCGGGCGGCCAGCCGTTTTATCCGCTCCTGGTAGGGATCGAATGAGCGAACCAGCCACGGTGGACACTCCGCTGAAGAAGCTGGTCGGGGACAAGACAGCCAAGGCGCTGGCCTCACACCTCGACCTGCACACCGCGGGTGACCTCGTCTACCACTTCCCGCGTCGCTACGACGAGCGTGGTGAACACACCGACATCCGCTCACTGGACGTCGGTGAGCAGGTCACCGTGCTGGCCCAGGTGCAGCGCACCGCGGTGCGCCCGATGCGTCAGCGGCGGGGCAACCTGCTGGAGGTGACCGTCGGCGACGGCTCCGGCGGGGTGCTGACGTTGACCTTCTTCGGCAACCAGGCGTGGCGCGAGCGCGAGCTGCGCCCAGGCCGGTGGGGTCTGTTCGCTGGCAAGGTCACCGAGTTCCGGGGCAAACGGCAGCTCAACGGCCCGGAGTACGTCCTGCTCGGCGAGAGTGGCGACGGCGAGGCGGCGGTCAGCGACGACATCGAGGAGTTCGCCGGGGCGCTGATCCCCGTCTACCCGGCCGCCGCGGCCGTGCCGACCTGGGTGATCGCGCGCTGCGTGCGCGTCGTACTGGACACCTTCACCCCGCCGGACGATCCACTGCCGAGCGCCGTGCGGGCCAGCCGCAAGCTGGTCGGGCTGGGCCCCGCGCTGACCGAGATCCACCGGCCGTCCAGCAAGGAGGCGCTGCACCAGGCGCGGCGGCGCCTCAAGTGGGACGAGGCCTTCGCCGTTCAGGTGACCCTGGTGCAGCGCAAGCACCGGGCGGCCGACTGGCCGGCCCGGCCCCGCCCGGCGCGCCCGGGCGGGCTGTTGGAAGCCTTCGACGCCCGACTCCCGTACGAGCTGACGGCCGGTCAGCGGGAGGTGGGTGTGGAGATCGCGGCGGACCTGGCCACCCCGCACCCCATGCACCGTCTGTTGCAGGGCGAGGTGGGCTCGGGCAAGACGGTGGTGGCGCTGCGGGCGATGCTCCAGGTGGTCGACGCGGGCGGGCAGGCCGCGCTGCTGGCGCCCACCGAGGTGCTGGCCGCGCAGCACCACCGCGGCATGCTCGACCTGCTCGGGCCGCTCGGGCGGGCCGGTGAGCTGGGCTCCGCCGAGCACGCCACCCGGGTCGAGCTGGTCACCGGCTCGCTGGGCGCGGCGGCCCGTCGCCGGGCGCTCGGCGAGGTGGCCAGCGGTGCCGCCGGCATCGTGCTCGGCACCCACGCCCTGCTCTACGAGGGAGTCGACTTCGCCGACCTCGGCCTGGTGGTGGTCGACGAGCAGCACCGCTTCGGCGTGGAGCAGCGCGACGCACTGCGGGCCAAGGCCGATCAGCCGCCGCACGTGCTGGTGATGACGGCCACCCCGATCCCGCGCACGGTGGCGATGACCGTCTACGGCGACCTGGAGGTCTCCACGCTCTCCCAGTTGCCCCGGGGGCGGTCGCCGATCGCCTCGCACGTGGTGCCGGCCGCCGAGAAGCCCGCCTACCTGGACCGGGCCTGGCGTCGGCTGCGCGAGGAGGTGACCGCCGGCCACCAGGCGTACGTGGTGTGTCCGCGAATCGGTGACGGGCCGACCAGCGACGAGGAACCGCCACCCGAGGACGACAACGGCCGTCGGCCACCGCTGGCGGTCACCGAGGTGGCTCCGCTGCTGGCCGAGGGCCCGCTGCACGGCCTGCGGATCGGGGTGCTGCACGGTCGCCTGCCGGCCGACGAGAAGGACGCGGTGATGCGTTCCTTCGCGGCCGGTGACCTGGACGTGCTGGTGGCGACGACGGTGGTCGAGGTTGGCGTGGACGTGCCGAACGCCACCGTGATGATCGTGCTGGACGCCGACCGGTTCGGCGTCTCCCAGCTGCACCAGTTGCGGGGCCGGGTCGGTCGGGGTGCCGCCCCCGGGCTCTGCCTGCTGGTCAGCGAGGCGGCCGAGGGTTCGTCGGCGCGGGAACGGTTGGACGCGGTGGCGTCCACGAGCGACGGTTTCAAGCTCGCAGAACTGGATCTGGAACAACGCCGCGAGGGCGACGTGCTGGGTGCCACCCAGTCCGGGCACCGCTCGCACCTGCGGTTGCTGTCCCTGCGACGCGACGCCGACCTGATCCGCGACGCCCGCGCCGAGGCGATCACCCTGATCGAGGACGACCCGGAGCTTGCCCGCAGCCCGGCACTGGCCGCCTCGGTGGCCGCACTGGTGGACGAGGACCGCGCGGAGTACCTGGAAAAGGGCTGACCACGCAGGCCACCACATGGTTGAGGGCGCGCCGACCGGGTGGTCGACGCGCCCTCAACTGTCAGAGCGGGTTGTCTCAGGCGGTGAAGCGGACCCGACGACGACGGGCCACCACGAACAGGGCGGCACCGGCGGCCAGCAGCACCACGGCGCCGGCGATGATGCCGCCGGTGGCGGCACCGGTCAGCGGCAGGGCCGGCTCGTCCTTACCGCCACCCTGACCCGGGGCGCAGTCGGCCGGCTGCTCCCAGGCGATCGGCGCGGTGTCGTCGAGGCCCTCGGCGGCCGGCGTGACGACGAGACCCTCGGTCGCGTCGAAGGAGACGGAACCGGTCTCGCCCGGCTTGACGACCAGCGTCTTCACCTCGCCCTTGTTCGGGGTCAGGGTGAGCGTGACGGTCTCACCGTCGGCGGGGTTCTCGATCGTGAAGGTCAGCTTGTCGCAGGTCGACTCGACCGAGCCCACCGGCTCCGCCGGAGCCGGGGTGGCAGTCGGGGTCGGGCTCTGGGTCGGAGGCTGGCTCGGCGACGGCGAGGTGGCAGGGGTGGTCGGGGTGGGGGTCGCCGACGGAGTGGCGGTCGGCGTCGGGCTGCTGGGCGAGGGCGTGGCCTCTGCCGCGCAGGTGCCCTTCGGCTCGGCGGCCACGGTCCGCGACTCGGTCACGATCCGGTCGGAGCGCACCCAGCGGGCCTCGACGGTCAGCTCGATCGTCGGCCGCTTCTGGTCGAAGCGGTGGGCCTGGGTGCCGGTGAGGAAACCCTCGCCCTTCGCGGGGAGAGTGGCGTCCTGCGCCAGGCTGCCGGTGAATTCGGCCGGGACGGTCGACTTCAGCGTGGTGATCTTCGCGTCGATGTTCTCGCTGTTGCCGACCGTCCAGGTCACCTTGACCTGGCCGTCGGAGGTCAGGCAGTAGGTGCCGGAGGGCTCGGGGTGGTGGGCACTCGCGGGGCTCGCGAGGACGCCGACGCCGGCGATGCCGATCAACGCGCCCGCGGCGATGGCCGCGACGCGCCGGAACGGAGACTTGGGAGGGTTCACGCCTGCTCCTGGTGAGGGGGGTACGGATCGCGTGGCGGGAGGCCGGGAGACATCGTGGCCGGGGGGTCACCTGCTCACCGGTGGCGTCGCGCGACGCGGTGGTGTTCCCGCGGCGAAAGCGGGGACAGGGGGAGACTGTACTGATGGGTGGTTAATGAGGGGAGTTCAGATCATTGCCATCCGGCAATGTCACTGATTCGTGATCTTTGATATACCGAAGGTGCCGATCCGGTCACTGGGGAGGGTTCGTCCGCCGTGGCTCCACGGTGGATACCGCACCGTCGGAGCTGCTCAGGTGCTCCCCGTCGTCGCCGGCCGGCCAACTCCCCGGATCCGCGCCGTGCTGACCGGGTCCGGGCCGCATCGCGTAGCGTCGCGGGCATGAGCAGGAGGAAACGGTGACCCGGATCGTGGCCGGGACGCTCGGTGGCCGGCGGATCGCCGCGCCGTCCGGCGCCGGCACCCGACCCACCTCGGACCGGGTCCGGGAGGCGCTGTTCAGTGCCGTCCAGGCCGAGGTCGATCTCGACGGCGCCCGCTTCGCCGACCTGTACGCCGGCTCCGGCGCGGTCGGCCTGGAGGCGCTCTCCCGGGGTGCCCGGCACGTGTTGCTGGTCGAGTCCGACCCGCGGGCGGCCCGGGTGATCCGGGAGAACGTGGCCGCCCTCCGTGCCGGTCCGGCGGCCCGTCTGGTCACCGGCAAGGTGGCGACGGTGCTGGCCGCCGGACCGGACGGCGAGGCGTACGACGTGGTCTTCGCCGACCCGCCGTACGCGGTTCCAGACGAGGAGATCACCGCGCTGTTGGCCGCGCTGGTCGACGGCGGCTGGCTGGCGCCCGACGCGTTGGTGGTGGTGGAGCGGTCCCGCCGTACCAGGGAGTTCGACTGGGTGGAGGGGATCACCCCCGAGCGCAGTCGCCGTTACGGCGATACCACCCTTTGGTACGGTCGCCGATCATGAGACGTGCGGTGTGCCCCGGTTCGTTCGACCCGGTCACCAACGGACACCTCGACATCATCGGGCGGGCCAGCCGGCTCTTCGATGAGGTGATCGTCGGTGTGCTGGTGAATCAGTCGAAGAGTGGCCTGTTCACCGTCGAGGAGCGCATCGAGATGCTCCGCGAGGTGACCTCGTCGTACGGCAACGTGCGGGTCGAGTCGTTCCGAGGGCTGCTGGTGGACTTCTGCCGGGCCCAGCAGGCCAGTGTGCTGATCAAGGGCCTGCGGGCGGTCAGCGACTTCGACTACGAGTTGCAGATGGCCCAGATGAACATCGGTCTGGCCGGCGTCGAGACGCTCTTCATGCCGACCAACCCGCTCTACTCGTTCCTCTCGTCGAGCCTGGTCAAGGACGTGGCCAAGTGGGGTGGCGACATCTCCGCCCACGTCCCCGACCCGGTCCGCGAAGCCCTCCAGGCCCGCCTGGGCCCCCGCCCCTGACCTGCCCCCACGCCCTCGCGATCTTGCACTTGTGGTTTCGGATTGCCCCCTTTCGCCGTGGTCTGGCGCGACCGGAAGTGCAAGATCGGCGCGAGGGAGGCGCGGCGGGAGCTGCGGGTGACTATGTCGCGACTCGCCGGGTTGGGGTGAGTGGGGCGGCGGTGGGGCCGGCACGACATGATTGGTGGCGCGGGGAACGGCCGTAGCCCGCATCATGGAGGTCGGCCGACGAACGACAGGAGTGAGGTAGCCGGTGGACCCGCTCGATCGCATCGACGAACTGATCGCCATCCTGGAGCAGGCCCGCTCCGTCCCGATGTCGCGCAACAACTGCATGGTCGACCGGGGTGAGATGATCGCTGCCCTCGATGAGATGCGTGCCGATCTCCCCGCCGACCTGCGTCGCGCCGCCGCGCTCCTGGAGGAGCGCGACAAGATCATGGAAGCCGGCAAGCGCGAGGCGGACCGGATCATCAGCGAGGGTGAGGCAGAACACGCCCGCCTGGTCTCGGTGAACGAGATCACCGTGTCGGCCGAGCACGAGGGCGCCCGGATCATCGGCGAGGCCCGCGCCGAGGCGCAGCGCCTGCGTGAGGAGGTCGACGACTACGTCGACACCGCGCTGGCCAACTTCGAGCAGTTCCTCACCCGGGCGCTGGCCTCGATAGAGCGCGGCCGGGACAAGATGCACGCGCTGCGAGAGATCGGCACCTTCGCTGGGGATGAGGCGGAACGCCCGCTACCCTTCTGAGCGGCACCTCACCAGCCGACTTCTCAGGCAGGCGTCGCCCCCGGTTCGACGGTCCGGCGGTCGCCCAGGTAACCTTTTTTGTCGGCCTCTCACCGGCCGGAGTCTAACTATGCCCAAGCACTCGCCATCGACACTCAACCCCAGGTCGCCGCTGGTCCTCGACACGAGGGACCTGCCGCGTCGCCCTGGCGCGTTGCGTGAGGTCCAGCGGGTCGTGCCGGCACCGGCGGACCTCGGTGTGGAGTTGATCGGCGTGCCGGAGGGCGCGGACCTCGACCTCGATCTGAGGTTGCAGTCCGTGTCCGAGGGCGTGCTCGTCTCCGGGACCATCACCGGTCCCGTCCGGGGCGAGTGCGGCCGTTGCCTGCGCGAGATCAACGACTCGATGGGCGTGACGATCCAGGAGCTGTACGCGTACGAGGACAGCACCACGGACGCCACGACCGACGAGGACGAGGTGGGCCGGATGCAGGGCGATCTGATCGACCTGGAGCCGGCGCTGCGGGACGCGTTGGTGCTCACGCTGCCGACCAACCCGCTCTGCCGGGAGGACTGCCCAGGACTGTGCCCCGAATGCGGGGCGCACTGGGACGATCTGCCGGCCGACCACAGTCACCAGCAGATCGACCCGCGTTGGGCGGGCCTGTCGCAACTGACCGTTACAGAGGAGTAAGAACCGTGGCCGTCCCGAAGCGCAAGATGTCGCGCAGCAACACCCGGTCCCGCCGGGCGAACTGGAAGGCGACCGTGGTCGCGACCGTTGCGTGCCCGCAGTGCAAGTCCCCGAAGCTGCCGCACGCCGCCTGCTCCGTCTGCGGCACCTACAACGGCCGCCAGGTTCTCGAGGTCTGACCTGGACGCCGAGTGACGCCCCCGACCCCAGGTCGGGCGGCACGCGCATCCTGGCATTCGCCCGGTGCTCCGGCTCCCTCCGACGCCGGCCGGCCCAATCCGGCCGGCGTTCCGGTGGAGCCGGGCGCCGCGCGGATCGCCGTTGACCTCCTCGGCGGGGACGACGCTCCCGCCGTCGTGGTTGACGGCGCTCTGCGGGCCATGCGCGCCGACCCTGACCTGCATCTGCTTCTCGTCGGTCCGACCGAGGTCGCCGACGAGCTGATTGCTGCCCTCGATCCGGCGCAACGTGCCCGGATCACGGTGCGGCCCGTCCGCGACGTCGTCGGCATGGCCGACCATCCCAGCGCCGCCCGCTCCGAGAGCACCGTCCGGGCCGCGGTCACCGCCGTCCGGGACGGGACCGCCGACGCCCTGGTCTCCGCCGGCGCCACCGGCGCCACCGTCACCGCGGCCGTGCTCGGCCTCGGCCGCTCGCCGGAGATCCGCCAACCCGCGCTGGCCGCCACCCTGCCCGCCGTGGCGGGGCCGGTCGTGTTGCTCGACGTCGGCGGCTCCCTGGAACCCCGCCCGGCCACCCTCGCCCGCCACGCCGTGCTCGGCGCCGCGTACGCGGCGGTGGCCCACTCGATCGCCGCGCCCCGGGTCGGGCTGCTCTCGGTCGGCACCGAGGCCGGCAAGGGCGACCGGGTCCGCCGCGCCACCGACCCGCTGCTCGCCGTCGAACCGCTGCCCGGTGGGGCGCGCTACGTCGGCCTGGTCGAGGGGTACGACGTGGCCCTCGGTGCGCGCGCCGATGTCGTCGTCACCGACGGCTTCACCGGTAACGTGCTGCTCAAGGCCATCGAGGGCGCGTACGCGATGGCCGGCGGCCCACCTGCCCAGGGCGGCGCGCCCCGCGCGGCGGCCCTGCTGGGCGTCGCGGGGACGGTGGTCGTCTGTCACGGGTCCGCCCGCGCCGACGACGTCGCCTCCGGCATAGCTCTCGCCGCCCACCTGTGGCGGCGGCGCGCCACCGATCTGGTCTCCGCGTTGCTCGAC
Source organism: Micromonospora arida (assembly GCF_003857035.1). Taxonomy (GTDB): domain Bacteria; phylum Actinomycetota; class Actinomycetes; order Mycobacteriales; family Micromonosporaceae; genus Micromonospora; species Micromonospora arida. The sequence goes on along the minus strand of NZ_QGSY01000303.1, from coordinate 4,202 downwards.
CGCGACGCCGCGACGGATCGCACCGACCGCTCCACCGACACCGAGGTACGCACATGAGCAACGACAAGCGGCGGCGGGCGTCCGTCGGTCACCTGGAAGCCGCCTTCGGAGTGAGCCTGGAACCCGAGCTGCTCCAGCGCGCGTTGACCCACCGGTCGTACGCGTACGAGAACGGCGGGCTGCCGACCAACGAGCGGCTGGAGTTCCTCGGCGACTCGGTGCTCGGCGTGGTGATCACCACGGCGCTGTTCCACAACCACCCGGACCTGCCCGAGGGTCAGTTGGCCAAGTTGCGGGCCAGCGTGGTCAACATGCGGGCGCTCGCCGACGTTGCCCGCGGTCTGGGCCCGGACGGGCTCGGCGCGTACCTGCTGCTCGGCAAGGGTGAGGAGACGACCGGTGGCCGGGACAAGGCGAGCATCCTCGCCGACACGTTGGAGGCGCTGCTCGGCGCGATCTACCTCCAGTACGGCCTGGACACCACGGGGATCGTCATCCACCGGCTCTTCGACCCGCTGATGGCCGAGTCGGCTGGTCGCGGGGCCGCCCTGGACTGGAAGACCAGCCTCCAGGAGCTGACCGCGGCGCTCGGTCTCGGCGTCCCGGAGTACCGGATCGAGGGCACCGGCCCGGATCACCTCAAGACGTTCACCGCCTGGGTGGTGGTGGCCGGCATCCGGTACGGCGGCGCCGAGGGGCGCAGCAAGAAGGAGGCCGAGCAGCGGGCCGCCGAGGCCGCCTGGCGGACGCTCGCCGAGCAGAACGGCCAGAACGGCGGCGACGGCCAGAACGGCGGCGACGGCCAGGATGGTCGGGCCGGCGACGATCGCCAGGAGCAGCCGACCGTTCGGGACGACTCGGCCGACCGCGACGAGCCGTTCGGGCCGCTGGAGCGCGCCGAGCGGGCGGCTCAGGCCGAGCAGGCCGACCACCTGGCACAGGCACTGCCGGCCGGGGGCGCCGACGGTCACGAGACGGGTCGGCGGCGTGCCTGAGCTGCCCGAGGTGGAGACCGTCCGACAGGGGGTGGCCCAGTGGGTCGTCGGCCGTCGGATCGCCTCCGTCGAGGTTCGTCATCCGCGTGCCGTTCGCCGGCACGCTCCCGGCGATGTGCACTTCGCCGACGTGCTCGCCGGCCGGACGGTGCTGGACGCCCGCCGTCGCGGCAAGTACCTGTGGCTGCCACTGGACAGCGGTGACGCGATCGTCGGGCACCTCGGCATGTCGGGTCAGCTGCTGCTCCAGCCACCCGGGACGACGGACGAGACCCACCTACGGGTCCGGTTCCGGTTCAACGACGACGGCCCGGAGCTGCGCTTCGTCGACCAGCGCACGTTCGGCGGGCTCTCGGTGAGCGAGGGTGGCGCCGAGCTGCCCGACGAGATCGCGCACATCGCCCGCGACCCGATGGACCCGGAGTTCTCCGACGAGGCGTTCGTCGCGGCCCTGCGCCGCCGGCACACCGAGGTGAAGCGGGCACTGCTCGACCAGACCCTGATCTCCGGGGTGGGCAACATCTACGCCGACGAGGCGCTCTGGCGCGCCCAGCTGCACGGCGGTCGACCCACCGACGCGTTGACCGGCCCGGCCGCTCAGCGCCTGCTCGGCCACGTCCGCGACGTGCTGGCCGAGGCGATCAGTGAGGGCGGCACCAGCTTCGACGCCCTCTACGTGAACGTCAACGGCGAGAGTGGCTACTTCGACCGGGCGCTCAACGCCTACGGCCGCGAGGGCGAGCCGTGCCGGCGGTGCGGCTCGCCGATCCGCCGCGAGGCGTTCATGAACCGGTCCTCGTACAGCTGCCCGCGCTGTCAGCCACGGCCTCGGGGTTCCCTCCGGGGATGACCCGGAGCCGGCTCGGGGCGATGCCGGCGGGTCGCGGCGGGTCGCTCCGGGGTGGACCCCGGTGTACGTCCGGATCGGGGTTCGACCCTGGCGGACGCACCCCCGCACCCGGTCCGGTGGTTCCAGGGTGGGCCCGGGTCGATCCCCGATGTGACCGCCTCGTCACGCACCTAACGTCAGCACCGTTGACAGGGGGTTGACGTGACAGGGGGACCCGAGATGGGGAGAAGACCGGTGACGGTGCGGCTGGCGCGGTGGAGCGCCGAGCACCCGTGGCGGGCGATCGCGCTGTGGGCCGTGTTCGTGGCGGTGTGCTTCGTGGGCGGCAACGCCGCCGGACTCAACGAGGCCACCAGCGGTGACCAGGCGATCGGCGAGGCGGGTCGGGCCAGCCTCATCGTGGACGCCGGTGACTTCGACGACCCGGCCGTCGACAACGTCCTCATCACCTCCCGTGGTGGCGCGTTGGACCAGGCGGCGGCGAAGTCGGCGGCCGACGACGCGGCGGCCCGGCTGCGTACGGTCGCCGGGGTGGCCGGGGTGGGCCAGCCGGTCACCGCGCGGGACGGCTCGGCGCTGCTGCTGCCGATCACCATGTCGGGTGACCCGGAGACGGCCTCGGATCGGGTGCAGCCGTTGCGCGACGCGACCGCCACCGTGCAGGACGCGTACCCCGGGCTGCGCGTCGAGCAGGTCGGCGGACCGTCGATCGGCCAGGCCCTCGACGACACACTGGGTAAGGACTTCAAGCGCGCCGAGCTGCTCAGTCTGCCGGTCACCCTGGCGATCCTGATCATCGCGTTCGGCGCGCTGATCGCGGCGAGTGTGCCGGTGCTGCTGGCACTCTCCTCGGTGGCCGCCGCGATGGGTCTGTCCACTCTCGCCTCGCACCTGGTGCCGGCCACCGACACCACGGCACCGGTGATCCTGCTGATCGGCATGGCGGTCGGCGTCGACTACTCACTGTTCTACATCCGTCGGGAGCGGGAGGAACGCGCCAAGGGTCGGTCCGGTCTGGACGCGGTGGAGATCGCCGCGGAGACCTCCGGGCACGCGGTGGTGGTCTCCGGCTTCGCGGTGATCATCTCGATGGCCGGGCTGCTGCTCGCCGGCGACGTGGTCTTCTCGTCCCTCGCCATCGGCTCGATCCTCGTGGTGGCCGTCGCGGTGACCGGTTCACTGACCGTCCTGCCCGCCCTGCTGGCCCGGCTCGGCCGTTGGGTGGACCGGCCCCGGGTGCCGCTGCTCTGGCGACTGACCGCGCCGCGTACCGGCCGGCACGGCGAGCCCCGCGCGCCCCGGCTGTGGCCGGCGGTGCTCCGGCCCGCGCTGCGCGCGCCGGTGGCGACGCTTGTCATCTCGGTCGGGCTGCTGCTCGCGCTGGCCGCGCCGGCGCTCGGCATGAAGCTGAAGTTCCCCGGCATGGAGGACCTGCCTCGCACCACTCCGGCAATGCAGGCGTACGACCGGCTCACTGCCGCCTTCCCGAGCGCCGGCACCAATCACGTGGTGGCCGTCCGGGCACCCGCCGACCAGGTCGACCGGGTACGCGCCGCCCTCACCGGCCTGTCCACCCGTGCGGCCGGCGATCCGCTGTTCGCCCCGGCCGAGGCGGACGGCCCGAAGATCGAGGTGTCGGCCGACCGGCGGGTCTCGGTGCTGGACGTCCCCACCCCGTACGCCAGTCGCGACGACCGGTCGGTGCAGTCGTTGGAGAGGCTGCGCGGGGACCTGGTCCCGGCCGAGCTGCGCGGCATTCCCGGCATCGAGTACGCGGTGGGCGGGAGCGTCGCCGACAGCGAGGACTACGCCCAGCACGTCCGGGACAAGTTGCCGTTGGTCATGGGCTTCGTGCTGGTGCTGACCTTCCTGGTCATGGCGTTCACCTTCCGGTCGGTGGTGATCGCGGCAAGCTCGATCGCGCTGAACCTGCTCTCCGCCGGTGCCGCGTACGGCCTGCTGGTGCTGATCTTCCAGGGCGAGTGGGCGCAGGGGCTGCTCGGCTTCACGTCGATGGGCGCGATCGTGTCCTGGCTGCCGCTGTTCCTGTTCGTGGTGCTGTTCGGCCTCTCGATGGACTACCACGTCTTCGTGGTCAGTCGGATCCGCGAGGGCGTCCGGTCCGGCCTGCCCAACCGTGACGCCGTGTCGTACGGGATCACCTCGTCGGCCGGGGTGGTGACCAGCGCGGCGATCGTGATGGTCGGGGTCTTCTCGATCTTCGCCACGCTGAGCACGATCGACATGAAGCAGCTCGGCATCGGTCTGGCGGCGGCGATCCTGCTGGACGCCACCATCATCCGGGGAGTGGTGCTGCCAGCGTTGATGACCATGCTCGGCGACGCCAACTGGTGGGC
>NZ_QGSY01000196.1 GCF_003857035.1 Micromonospora arida | reverse complement strand
GGCCGCCGGCAGCTACCTGTGGCGGGCCCCGGCCGGCGCGCTCAGGTGCCGGCCCCGCCACAGGTAGCTGCCGGCGGCCAGGGTGGCCACCCCGACCAGCGCGAACATCAGCCGGTAGTCCAGGAACCCGACCAGCAGGGCACCCGCCCCGACAGAGATCGCCTGCGGCCCGCTGACCACCGCCTGGGTGGCCGCGGCGACCCGGCCGACCAGCGAAGGCGGCGTGCGGCGCTGAATCAGGGTGTGCAGACCCACCATCGTCAGCGGGAGCGAAACCCCGGCCAGCAGCACCGCCGCGAACCCGAGCCGCAGATCGGGGAACGCGAGCGCGAGCGCGGCCGGAGAGAAGAAGGCGACCCCGGCGGCCAGGGTGCCGACCTCTCCGAGCCGACGGACCAGCGTCGGTGAGCAGAGTCCACCGAGCAACCCACCGACCCCCTGCACGGTGACCAGCACCCCCACGAACGCGGCATCCCGGTTCAGCCCCTGGTCGACGTAGGCGAAGATGAGCGACTCGCTGAAGCCCATCACCAGTGACCCGAGCCCGTAGCCGAGCAGGGCCCGCCGCAGGGCCGGCTCGCCGGCCAGGTGCCGCAGACCGGCGCCCAGTTCGGCCGGCCACCGCAGCCGTACGGCCGGTGGCAGCTGTTGCGGGGTGGGCAGCGCGGTAACCACCGCCGCCGCGGTCAGAAATCCGACCATGCCGATTCCGGCCAGCGCCCACCCGCCGAGCGCCGCGTAGAGCGCCGCGCCCACCAGCGGGCCGACCAGTCGGATCCCCTGGCGTACGGTCTGCAGCACGCCGTTCGCGTCGGCCAGCAGTTCGACAGGCACCATCTCGCGGATGAGCCCGCTGAGCGCCGCGCCGAGCGTGATGGACGAGAGTCCGTACAGGGCGGCCACCAGATAGACGACCCAGACGTCGCCCGCGTCGCGGACGGTGAACAAAGGTGCGAGCAGAGCTGCGGTCAGCACGTTCGCGGCCACGAAGAACGGTCGGCGCGGGTAGCGGTCGACGACCCAGCCGACCAGCGGCGCCAGCGTCATCGGCGCGATGACCGCGAAGATCGTGGCACCGGCCAACCCGTTCGAGCCAGTCAGATCCTTGACCCAGATGGCGAGTGCGAGCAGCAGGATCGACTCGGCGGTCATGCTGGCCAGCAGGCCGCCGAAGAGCAGGCGGAAGTCGGGTCGGCGCAGGATCGTGCGCATGGGTCCCTCCGGCGGGATGGCTGCCCAGGTGGGCGAGGTCGACGGGCCGCGACCGCGGGTCCGTCCTCATCCGGCATTCCCGTGGTGCGATTTTCGCAAGACACGCCCTCGCCGGAACCTCCGACACCGGTCGCGCCGTCCATACTGACCGTGGGGGGCGAATTTCATACAGTTACCGTCGCGTCTGCGGCGGTCGACGGGAAAGAGGACACTGTGCCTCCTGCCGCACCCAGCCCGATCCTGCGTCGTCGCCGGTTGGGCATCGAGCTGCGTCGCCTACGTGAGGCCGCGGGCCTCACCGGCGATCAGGTCATCGAGCGTATCGGTTGGGCCTCCGCGTCCAAACTGTCCCGCTTGGAGAACGGCCGCAGCCGACCGGACCCGCAGGACGTCGGCGACCTGCTCGACCTCTACGGCGCCGACCAGGCGCTGCACGACGAGCTGCTGGGCATCACCAACGAGGCCGGCGACATGCGCGGCTGGTTGAAGAACTTCCCGGTGATGACGCAGCAACAGCGCGGCTGGGCCGAGTTGGAGGCGGGCTGCGCGGAGATCTCCGAGTACAACCCGGTGCTGGTGCCGGGCCTGTTGCAGACCCCCGGGTACGCCCAGCTCCGGATCGTGTCTGCCCGGCAGGTCAACGCGGGCGCGGGCGAGCCGGAGCCCGGCGACGAGCCGGATACCGAGGTGCAGGCGCGGCTGGCCCGTCAGTCGCTGCTGACCCGCGAGCCGCACGCTCCCCGCTACACCGCCGTGTTGGAGGAGGCGGCTCTCGGCCGCCGGGCCGGGCCACCGGAGGTGCTGCACGAACAGCTGCTCCAGCTCTGCGAGTTGGCGCTGCTGCCCAACGTGGCCCTGCACGTGCTGCCCCGGGACACCCAGATCGGCAATTGGTACCTTCCGCCGACCGCCTTCTCGGTCTATCGGTTCGCCGATCCCCTCGATCCGGAGACATTGGCCATCGAAGGTGGCTTCACCGACGTCATGTCGACCGAGTCAATCACGCTAAATCGCTATAAAGTGGTGTTCGAGTGGCTATGCACGGCGGCACTTGACGCCTCGGACACCCTCTCCTGGCTGATCGAGGCGACGGGACGGCTGACCGAGGCGACGCCCCCATCCACAGTGGCGTTCGGGCCGGCAACGGCGCCGACCCAACGCCGCCGGGAATCGGGGCGACTGACGGACAGGTGATCCACGGGGGACCCTCCGTCGGGACGTGCGGCACCACTCGTCCCATTGGATCGCTGCACATCAGGAGCAGAACCATGAACGAAATCCGCAACACGCCGTCCGTCTCCGCCCACTCGTTGGCGGACGCCCCGTGGCGTACCAGCACACGCAGCCAGACCTCCAACTGCGTGGAGGTCGCCCCGCTGGCCACCGGACCGTCGGCGGTCGCCCTGCGCGACAGCAAGGACCGGGGCGGCCCGGTGCTGCTGTTCAACCGCACGGGATGGCTCGGTTTCATCACCGGGGCGAAGAAGGGCCAGTTCGATCTGAACTGACTCGGTGACCGGGACGGGGGCCGTCGGCGCACTGCCGGCGGCCCCGTCGCGTCGTACCCGCCGGCTCGGTCGCCCGGCGACCCTGCGGCTCGGTGACCCTGCGGCTCGGTCGCGCGGCGACCCTGACTCGGTCCCATTGCGACCCGGCGACCCCGCTGAGCAGCCATCCGCCGATCGGACGAGGCTCGAAACCGATAGGCGCGTTTCAGTTGCTGGGATGAACACGGGGCGTAACATGACCCTCGAGCACGTGGAACTTCCACACTGGTTCATCCGTCGCGGTTCATCCGGAGACCCTCATGCGGTTCCTGATCGTTCGCACCGACATCCGCGCCGTCGCTGACGGGGACATCGCCGCCGCCTGGGCGGACGGCCACAGACTTCGCGACGAGACGACCACGCCCGAGCCGCGCCGGCAGATCGTGCACGCCGAGGACCGGGACGCCGCGCTGCTGCTGGCCCGCGCCCTGGCCACCGTCGGCGCGGTCCGCGCCGGCAAGCAGCGGGTGAAGGTCCTCCCGCTGATCGAGTCGCGGCCTGCCTTCCGACACAGACCGGGCCACACCGGCACCTGATTACACAGGACGTCCGTCGTGGTCGGACCGGCTCCCCCGCCGCGTTACTCGCACCCGCCGACCACGACGGTCCGTGTTCCCGGCCCGTGACCGCCGCGGCAACGGCGGCCACGGGCCGGGACCGTGCTCAGCGGTCGGCGTCCACCCAGCCGTCCAGCCAGCGGTGAATGAGGAACAGCGCGATCGACGACGGAGGCGGCAGAATCAGCCGGGCACCGTCGCCCACGTCCACCGTCTGCCCGGCCAACGCCGCCCCGATCTCCCGGCGGGAGAACCACCGGGCGTACGCGATCTCGGACGGGTCGACCCGCACCGGCTCAGCCGGGTTCGCGGTGGCCAAAAAGCCCAGCATCAGCGAGCCGGGGAACGGCCAGGCCTGACTGCCCACGTACCCGATGCGCTCGACCCCGATGCCCACCTCCTCGCGGACCTCGCGCAGCACGGCCGCCTCCGCCGACTCCCCCGGCTCCACGTAGCCGGCCAGGCAGGAGTAGCGGCGACCACCCGGGGTGCCCTGCCAGCCGACGTTGTTGCCGAGTAGGCAGCGACCGTCCGGGCCGTCCACGCCATCGTGCACGAGCACGATCATCGCCGGGTCGGTACGCGGCCAGATCCGCCCACCATTGCGGTCCACCCGCGACCAACCCGCCTCGTCCATTGCGGTCGGCGCGCCGGTGCTCGTCGAATAACCGTGTCGGGTGTGCCAGTTGACCAGCGCCAACGCTGTGGTGAAGATGCCGGCCTCCCGGTCGGCGAGCAGGTGACCCACCTCCCGCAGGTGGACCGCCCTGGTCCCCGGGATCGCCGGAAGAGGCGCGTCGACCGCGAAGACCGGCACCCCGTCCGGCTCGACACCCAGGAACATCGCCATCGACTCTGACCCGGCGGGTACCTCAGCCGCCCCGAACAGCACCAACGTCGGAGGTGACGTCTCGGTGCGGGCCAGCGTCCGACCCTCGTCGGTCGAGTCGAGCAGCAGCACCCGGGCGCGCAACCACGCCTCGGTCAACCACTGCGAGTCACCCCGCCGGTGCGCAGCCCGATCCAGCGTGGACCGCGCCAACGGCGGTGCCGCCTCCCCGCTCACGCCGGCGCCCCGCTTCGCTGCACGCCGCCGTGAGACGGCCCGCTGCTGAACCCCATGGCTCGCTCGCTCCGCTCGCTCACGCCTCTTGCTCGGTCTGGACCGCGGTCAGCGCGGCCAGCCCCGGGGTGACCCGCTCCGCGTCGCCGAGCACCACGATCGCCGCCCGAGCCGGGGCCAAATAGCGGGCCGCCGCCTGCGCGACGTCGTCGATGCTCGCCTTCGCCAACCTCGCCGCGTACTCGGCGAGGAAGTCCAGGCGCAAACCGTTGCCGGCGTACGCGCTGGTCAACGCCGCCAACCCGGCCTGGGTGGACATGCCGAGCTGGAGGGTGCCCAGGGCGTACTGCCGGGCCTGTTCCAACTCCTCGGGCTTCGGTGGGAGCGACGCCAACCGACCCAGCTCGTACGTCGTCTCCAGCAGCGCCGGGCCGGTGACCTCGGTGGCCACGTCGGCGGCGGCGACCAGCACCGACCCCGCGACGGAGTGCTCGATCACCGAATGCGGGCCGTAGGTGTAGCCCTTGTCCTCGCGGATGTTCTCCACCCACCGGGAGGAGAAGTAGCCGCCGAAGATCAGGTTGGCCAGTTGCAGCGGGGCGTGGTCCGGGTCGGTGCGCGACACCGCGGGCAGCGCGATCCGCAGCGAGGACTGCACCGAGCCCGGCCGGTCGACCAGCAGCAGGGGCCCCGGCTCCAGCGGCGGGGTCGCCGGCAGTTCGGCCACACGCCCGGCACCCGACCAGCCGCCGAGCGCCCGCTCGGCCGCGTCCAGTGCCTTCTCCGGCTGCACGTCACCGACCAGCACCAACTGCGCACCGGTCGGGTGGACCCGCTCCGCGTGCAGGGTGCGCAGCGCCGCCGGTCGGACGGCACGGATCTGACCGGGCTCCGGCGTCTGCGTCGCGTACGGGTGCCGGCCGTAGATCCGCTTGAGCAGCGCCTCCCGGGCCAGGTGCGAAGGCTGGCTCTGCGCCACCTGGATCCGGTCGACCAGCCGGTCCCGTTCGGTGGCCACCTCGTCACTGGGGTAGCTGGCGCCGGTCAGCACCTCGGCCAGCAATTCCAGCATCCGGTCCAGACCGGTGACCAGGCCGGCGCCGGAGAGCATCAGCCGGTCCGGGTCGACGCCCGCGGAGAGCCCGCCGCCCACCTTCTGCAACTCGGCGGCGATCTGCACACTGGTCATCGACTCGGTGCCGGAGAGCATGGTCTGCGAGAGCATCGCGCCGCGGGCCAGGTGGACCCGGCCGAACGGCACCCAGAGCCGCAGTTCGACAAGGGGTACGGCGGGCCGGCGTACGACGATCACGGTGAGCCCGTTGCGCAGTGTGCGCTCGGCCTGCTTGGGCACCTTGAGCTTGCGGGTCGGCCCGAGCGGCGGCAGCGTACGCGGGCCGGCAGGAGAAGTAGCGATACTCACTGTGTCACCTTCGTTCGCGACTGTGGGGCTCGCAAAACCGGCTCACTCCTCGCGCTCACCGGGCCACAATTCGTTCGCGACTGTGGGGCTCGCAAAACCGGCTCACTCCTCGCGCTCACCGGGCCACAATTCGTTCGCGACTGTGGGGCTCGCAAAACCGGCTCACTCCTCGCGCTCACCGGGCGCCTCCGGCAATGACCTCGATGGCCGCCCGGCGCTCCGGGCGCATGGTGGCCGCGGCGGCCCGGACCTGCTCCTCGGTGACCTCGCCGACCAGCCGGGGCAGTTCGTTGAGCAGACCTGGTTCGCCGCGTTGCTGCTCCAGCACTGCCATTCGCAGCGCCCGACCGAGCACCGCGTCGGTGTCGCGCAGCAGGTGGGTCGCCATCCGGGCCTGGGTGCGGGCCAGCTCACCGTCGGTCAGCCCGTCGGTGGCCAGCCGGTCCAGTTCCTCGTCGATGGTGCGCAGCACCTTGTCCACATCGCCACCGGGCGGCAGGTGCGCCTGCAACAGCAGCGCGGTGGGGTCGCGGACGTCGAACGGGTCGCCCATGAAACCGAGGTATCCGCCGAGGCTGGTCACCGTGCGGTCCCGCTGCACCAGCCGTTCGACCAGCCGCGACGCGTCGCCGTCGGTGAGCACCTCGGCCAGCACCACGTACGGCAGATAGCCGGCGAAGTCGGTGACCGGGTCGGGCACGCGCCAGGCGCCGGCCACCGCCGGCAGCGGCGCCAGGGCATCGGTGTACGAGGTGCGCCGCTCGGCGCTCAGGTCGGGCTCGGTGAAGTCGGGCCGTTGCGGTGCCGGCCGGGCCGGCACGTCACCGAAGTGCCGGGTGACGAGCTCGGTCGCCTCGGCCACGTCGATGTCGCCGCTGACGGCCAGCACGGCGTTGCCGCTGGCGTAGTAGCGGCGGAAGAAGTCCGCGGCGTCGGCGACGGTCGCCGACTCCAGGTCGTCGAAGGAGCCGTAGCCGTCGTGGGCGTTCGGGAAGGTGTCGAACATGACCGGCGGCAGGGTGAGCCAGGGGAAGCCACCGTACGGCCGGTTGAGGACGTTGACCCGGATCTCCTCCTTGACCACGTCGACCTGGTTGCGCAGGTTCTCCTCGGTCAACCGGGGGCCCCGCATCCGGTCCGCCTCGAGGAACAGCGCGCGCTCCAGCGCATTGCTCGGCAGCGTCTCGAAGTAGTCGGTGTAGTCCAGGTGGGTGGAGCCGTTGAAGGTGCCTCCCGCGCCCTGCACGTGCCGGAAGTGGGCCAGCTTCTCCAGGTTCTCCGAGCCCTGGAACATCAGGTGCTCGAAGAGGTGGGCGAAGCCGGTACGCCCCTCCGGCTCCGAGCGGATGCCGACGTCGTAGACCACCGCCACCCCGATCACCGGGGCACTGCGATCGGGGGTGAGCACCACCCGCAGGCCGTTGTCGAGGGTGAACCGCTCGACCGGATACTTCGTCGCTGGAATTCTGGATCTCCGCGCCGCCACGGAGTCGACCCTAGCGCGTCGACACCTCCGCCACCCGCGACCTTCCCGGAGCCGCCGCGACCGGGGCCGTCACCAGGGGCAGCACCTCGACGCCGACCCGCTCGGCCTCCTCACGGTGCGGCCAGCCGGAGAGGATGAACTCGTCCACGCCGAGCGCGGCGTACTCGTCGATGCGGGCCGCGACCTCGGCGTAGCTTCCGACCAGCGCGGTGCCGGCGCCCTCGCGGACCAGGCCGACGCCGGCCCAGAGGTTCGGTGCGACGGTGAGCCCGTCGGTGCGGCCGGCGTTCAGCGCGGCCATCCGGGTCTGACCCACCGAGTCCATCCGGCGGAACCGGTCCTGGGCGGCGGCGATCCGCTCCGGGCTCATACCGGCCAGCAGTCGGTCCGCCTCGGCCCACGCCTCCGCGCTGGTCGGCCGGGCGATGACGTGCAGCCGGAGGCCCGTGCGCAGGGTGCGGCCCTGCTCGGCGGCGAGCGCCCGGACCCGGGTGGCCCGGGCCGCGATCGACGTCGGTGGTTCACCCCACATCAGGTACACGTCGGCCTGTCGGGCGGCCACCGTCTCGGCAGCCGGAGACGCGCCGCCGAAGTAGACCGGCGGCGGTGTGGCGAGTGGGGTGGCGAGGCCGCCGCCGTCGACCCGGTAGTGCTTTCCGGCGTAGTCGAACGGCCCGCCGGCCCAGGCGCGGCGAAGCACCTCGACGAACTCGCCGGTGCGCGCGTAGCGGTCGTCGTGCCCGAGGAAGTCGCCGTACGCCCGCTGCTCGGCCGGGTCGCCCCCGGTCACGATGTTGAGCGACAGCCGGCCACCCGAGACGGCCTGGAACGCCTCGGCCTGCTGGGCGATCAGGGTGGGCAGCGCGAAACCGGCCCGGACCGCGACCAGCATGCCGAGCCGATCGGTGTGCTGGGCGACCGCCGCGCAGACGATCCACGGGTCGGGGCAGCCGGCGCCCACCGGGGTGAGAACGGCGGTGAACCCGTTCGTCTCGGCGGCCCGGCCGACCTCGGCCAGGTACGCCACCGTCGCGGCCCGGTCGTGCCTCGCGGCGCCCGCGGTGACGGTGGCGGCGCCGACCTGGTCGCCGTCGCCGGAGGTGGGCAGGAACCAGTGGAAGGTCATCGCGACGGTGCCTCTCTGGTGGATCTCCGAGTGCCGGACACCCTAGCAAACCGGTAGGAAATATCGACATGCAAGAGGCGCGCGATCCCATCACGTGGAGCCAGCCCGCTCCGGACGGCAGCCCGCCGCGTGCGATGGCAGGCCCAACGGGGCCGTGATCCCGACCCGGACCGGAGCACTGAGGAGCAGAGCCAAAGGCCCGACATGCCGAGTGGTCGTGACACAAGGCTCCACTTGGTGGCGGAAGTGGGGCCCAGGTTTACCAGAACGTTATACAACGTGGCGCGATCGCCCTGCCGCGACTCCTGCCTGCGACTAGTGGCTTGAAACGCCACCCTCCGCCGACCTCACGGTAGACCGTGGAAGGTGTAAATGCGACATCGCTACGGCCGCCGCGGGGTCGCCATTGACAGTGTTCGAGACCGAGTTAATACTCGACCTAGCCGGTAGGTTTACTAGAGTTGAGCGACGCCAGAGCCCAACGCCTGCTCGGCAAGTCGAGAACGGGGGACAAATTGAGAAAAATGGCTGGACGCATTACTGCCGTATTCGCGGTGGCGATGTTGGCGGTCGCTGGGATGGCGGTTCCCGCACAAGCGGGTAACTACGTCCTACTGGACCCTTGCTTCGCGCTCGGTTTCACCGAGCGGAAGGGATCCGGTATCAACACCTGGGCCGTCGCCACGACGTGGACCGAGAAGATTGCCGCCGAAAAGCGGGGCAGCACGAAGTGCGACACGGTGAAGGCTCGGGTCCAGTGGCGCGACCGTAATGGTGGAGTGCACTGGACGGGTTGGGTCAGCAGCTCGACCAACGCGGTGGCCATCGGCTGGAACGAAAACTACGGCTGGGCACTCAAGGGTGAGCACAAGGGTGCCAAGTGGGGCTACGAGACGCTCTTCTCCAGCACTCCGTAGCCCTGAGCAGGCAGGGTGACGGTGCGGGCCCGGCGCTTGACATGCGCCGGGCCCGCACCCGCCCCGGCCTGCAGAAGAGACCAGAGAGGAGCGGCGGCATGGACTTCGGGACCGTCCGGGCACTGACAGGCACACTGATCGTGGCCATCACCCTGGTCGCCTGCTCCGTGGGGCCCGTCAACACGCCCGAGCGCGGCGGTTATGCAGAGGCGCTTCGCCGGGGGGCTGACGGGCAGGCGACCGCGCTCAAGGACTCGCAGGTGACCGAGGACGAGTATCGGACAGCCGTGACCGAGATGGTGAAGTGCGCGCGAGGGGCAGGTTTGATCGTCTCGGAACCAAGGCCCGACGGCACGGGAATTCTCCTCAACTACGACTTCTCAGCGCCCGAAGGATCGGATCCTGATGAGCGGGAAGAAGCTCATGACGCATGTTATCGAATGCACCTTGAAATCGTCAGCGACGAGTACGTCGCGCAACGCAGACCCTTGTTCAAGGCCAAGGAGGCAGCCCTCTTCGACAAAGTAGTCGAATGCATGAAGGGGCGGGGGGCCGAAACCGGGAAAGTAGATACCCAGGATGGGGCGGAGATTAATCGGATCAACCGTGGATGGCCCGAGGAGTTTGCAATCTGCTATCGCCAGGTGTTCGAGCCGAACAGCTCGTGACCGACAGGCCCGACGCCTCCCAGTTCAAGACCAAAACGGACAGTCAGCTCATGACGTCCGAGTAAGAGAAGTTGCCTGATCTTCGACTATCCGCCCCGGTCCTGGGCAGCGGTCCGGCAGTGTCGCCTTGGTCCGGAATGCAACACCGGTATCCGGAACCGAAGCACAACCGCTGGCCACCGTCCGGGTCTGCCGCAGGATGCCAGTCCTTGCGAAACGGGCCGAGGGCCCCGCCACCCGAACCCTCCTCGGACTTGCGCTGGTGCCTCCTCTCGCCATTTGGACCGCCCTTGACACGACGAAGAGCCTGTTCCATCCTTCCTACCAATCAGGTAGGAATACTTCAGATTGGATGGATCATGAGACGGCTCACCTCCCGTCGGCTGATCTCGATGGCCGCCGTCGTCGCCGTCGGCGTCGCAACCCTCGGCACCGCCGGGGCATGCGGCGACGACAGCGGCAGTGCAGGCGCGGGCCCCGTCACCCTGCGCTTGGGTTACTTCCCCAACATCACCCACGCCCCGGCCGTAGTGGGCGTAGAAAAGGGCATCTTCAAGGAGAAACTGGGCAGCGGAGTAACCCTTGATCTCAAGACCTTCAATGCGGGACCCGAGGCCATCGAGGCCATCTTCTCTGGTGCCCTGGACGCCACCTACATCGGTCCGAACCCGACCGTCAACGCGTTCTCCAAGTCCAAGGGCGAAGCGGTGCGGGTTGTTTCGGGCGCGGCCTCGGGCGGCGTCGCGCTGGTGGTCAAACCCGGCATCACCTCGCCGGAGCAGTTGCGTGGCAAGAAGATCGCCACGCCCCAGCTGGGCAACACCCAGGACGTCGCGGTCCGGTACTGGCTCAAGGAGAAGGGCCTGAAGACCACTAAGGAGGGCGGCGGCGACGTCAAGATCGTCCCGCAGCAAAATGCCCAGACCCTGGAGACCTTCCGCAGCGGCGCGATCGACGGGGCCTGGGTCCCCGAGCCGTTCGTCTCTCAGCTCCTGAACGCCGGCGGCAAGGTGCTGGTCGACGAGCGCGACCTCTGGCCGGACAAGAAGTTCGTGATTACCAACCTGATCGTCAGCACCAAGTTCCTGAAGGCTCACCCGGACGTGGTCAAGAAGCTGGTTGAGGGGCAGGTGGCCGCCAACGAGTTCGTCAACACCAAGCCAGACGAGGCCCAGCAGGCGATCTCCACCGCGATCGGCAAGATCACCGGAAAGCCACTGGACTTGAAGTTGATCAAGCAGGCTTGGCCGACACTCGAATTTGTCAACGACCCGGTCGCGTCCTCGCTGAAGACTGGGCTCGATCACGCAGTAACGGTCGAGCTGACCCAGCCGACAAGCCTGGACGGCCTCTACGATCTCAAATACCTGAACGAAGCGCTGAAGGCCGCCGGCAAGCCCGAGGTCGTCCAGCCATGACGTCGACAACGACGGCGCCGCAGGGCGCGACCACCGCGGTCGCGCTCTCCGGCGTGACAAAGGTGTACGGGCGCGGAACGAGCGCCGTCCTGGCCCTCGACGGTGTGTCGCTGGACGTCGCGCCCGGCGAGTTCGTCTGCCTGGTCGGCGCGTCCGGCTGCGGCAAGAGCACCCTGCTCAACCTGGTCGCCGGGCTGGACCGGCCGAGCGGCGGACAGATCGGACTGGCCGGGGACACCAACCCGGGGCTGATGTTCCAGGAACCCGCGCTGTTTCCCTGGCTGACCGTCGAGGGCAACGTGGAGGTGCCGCTGAAACTGCGCCGACTCCCCCGCGCCGAGCGCCGCGAGCGGGTGGCCGAGCTGCTGCGTACCGTGCACCTGGCCGACTTCGGCCGCAAGCGTCCCCACGAACTCTCCGGCGGCATGCGACAGCGCGTCGCGCTGGCCCGCACGCTGGCCCTGGACACCCCGGTGCTGCTGATGGACGAGCCGTTCGGCGCGCTGGACGCGATGACCCGGGACATCCTGCACGACGAGCTGGAACGGATCTGGTCCGAACGCCAACTGTCGGTGCTCTTCGTGACGCACAACGTCCGCGAGGCGGCGCGACTGGCGGACCGGATCATCCTGCTCTCCAGCCGGCCCGGCCGAATCATCTATTCCACCGAGGTGAACATCCCGCGCCCTCGTCGGATCGATTCCCCGGAGGTCGCCGCCATCGCCGCCGATGTCACCGAGCGACTCCGTACGGAGGTGGGCCGCCATGGCCAGTGACACCCTGACCAGCTCGGCGCGGACCGATGCGGAGATCTCCGGCCTCGATGCCTTGGAGATCGCCGGCCGAGACAAGGAGATCTCCCGGGGCGCTCGGATCTGGGCAGCCACCTGGCCCAAGCTTGCGGCGCTGACCATCGCCATCCTGGCCTGGCAGTTGGTGGTCTGGTCGGGTTGGAAGCCGCCGTACTCGTTGCCGGGGCCCATGGAGGTCGGCCGTGAGCTGATCAGCCAGGCCCGGGGTCCGCAACTCTGGGACGGCCTGGTCACCACGCTGCGCCGGGCCGCCGTCGGGTACGTCTTCTCGGCCGCTGTCGGCCTGCTGCTGGGCTTGGCGGTGGCCCGGTCGAAGGTGCTGCGCGCGGCCATCGGCTCGATGATCACGGCGTTGCAGACCATGCCGTCGATCGCCTGGTTCCCGCTGGCCATCCTCCTGTTCGAGCTGAGCGAGAAGGCGATCTTCTTCGTGGTGGTGCTCGGCGCCGCCCCGTCCATCGCCAACGGCGTGATCTCGGGTGTGGACTACGTGCCGCCGCTGCTGCTGCGTGCCGGGCGCAACCTGGGCGCCCGTGGGCTCAACCTCTACCGCTACGTCATCGCGCCGGCCGCCCTGCCGGCGATCGTCGCCGGACTCAAGCAGGGCTGGGCGTTCTCCTGGCGCAGCCTGATGGCCGGCGAACTGCTCGTGGTCGGCATCTCACAGACCTCGCTCGGTGCCCAGCTGACCTACTCGCGAGATCTGTCCGACGCGCCCTGGCTGCTCTCCACCATGATCGTGATTCTGGTCGTCGGCCTGGTCGTGGACGCTGCCTTCGGCGCGGCGGACAAGGCGATCCGACGCCGCTGGGGCGTGCTCGACCAGGCGGGCAACTGAGCGGTGTACGTCTCCGCGCGCAGTGACTACGCGCTCCGGGCGATGCTCGCCGTCGCCGCCGGTGGTGGCGGCGAGTTGGTCAAGGCGGCCAGCCTGGCCGAGGTGCAGGACATCCCGCTCAGCTTCCTCCAGGGCATCCTGCTCGACCTGCGCCGGGCTGGCCTGCTGGACAGTCATCGTGGCGCCGACGGCGGGTACGCCCTGACCCGCCCCGCCGACGAGATCACCGTCGGAGACGTGCTGCGTGCGGTCGGCGGCTCGCTCACGACGGTCCGCGGTCTGCCGGCCGAGCGGGCCGGCTATCACGGAGTGGCCGCCGGCCTCACCGACGTCTGGCTGGCGGTGCACGGAGCGATCGCCACGGTGGTCGACAGCACCACCCTGGCCGACCTGCTCACCCACGCCCCGAGTGCGGTAAGCACCGACGCACCGCTCGCATGATCGCGCTCGATCAGTGATGTAGTGGCCTCGCCCGCGTGGTGAGGGGCCTACTTCCTGGGTCGAGCGCGATCTTGGGCTCGTGCGTCGTGCTCGAGCCCACCGAGGAGGGTGCCAAGGCGATGTGGTCGGGCCGGTGCCCCGCCGACCCGACCACACCTCGTACCGATCCTGACCGGGCCTGCCCCTCCGCCGGCACCGGTAGGCCGGTCGCTGCTCAGCCCACGTGTGCGGTCGCCGTGCCGAGGCCCGGGTCGCCAGGACTGTGCAGCTCCACCAGACCGGCGGGAGCGTTACCCGCCGGGGTGGCATGCCAGGGAGCGAAGGCCGCAACCATGGCGAGCAACAACCCGGCGAGCGCGACCGCGACCACCAGGATCAGTTCACGCAGTGCGCCCGAGCCGGCTTCGCCCGCCATGGTCACCCCTCCCGTGCCGGGCCCCCCGCCCGACTTCCCCCGTCGGTCAGCCTCGACCACGAACGGCCGTGGCGCAGTCGGCCAGCCGACCCAGCGGAGGCTGATTACCGACTCAGCAGAGTGAGCCACCCGGCGAGGCCGGCTGACCGGTCGGGCCGCACGGACAGCCGACCGGCCCGGAACACTGCGCAGACAAAACCGACCCGCCCCGCCGAAGCGGGACGGGTCGGTCGACGCGCAGAAGATCAGACGGTACGCGGGCGACGCGGGCGACGGGACCGGCCGGACGCGCGGTGCGCCGGCCGGGCACCACCATCGGTGGACGCGCCACCGGAGGTACGGGCCCGAGAGGCCGGCGCCGGCGGAGCGACGATCGTCACCGGCACACCGGACGGCTCGCGGGCACCGGTCACCCGGGCCAGCGCTCCGTCACCCAGGCGCACCTGGACCGACTCGGGCCGGATACCGGCGGTGGCCATCAGCCGGGACACGTCACGGCGCTGCTCCGGCAGGACCAGGGTGACCACGGAACCGGACTCGCCGGCCCGGGCGGTACGGCCGCCCCGGTGCAGGTAGTCCTTCGCCTCGGTCGGCGGGTCCACGTTGACCACCATGTCCAGGCCGTCCACGTGGATGCCACGGGCCGCCACGTCGGTGGCGACCAGTGCGGTCACCTGACCGTTGCGGAACTGCTCCAGGATCCGGGTGCGCTGCGGCTGGGACTTGCCACCGTGCAGCGCGGCCGCGCGTACGCCCTTGGAGAGCAGCTGGCGGGCCAGCCGGTCGGCGCGGTGCTTGGTGCCCATGAACAGGATGGTGCGACCCTCACGGGCGGCGATCCGGGTCAGCGCATCGGGCTTGTCCAGCGCGTCGACGTGCAGCACGTGGTGGGTCATCGCGGTGACGGTGGCGGTGCCCGGGTCGACCGAGTGGGTGACCGGGTTGCTCAGGAAGCGGCGGACCAGCCGGTCCACGCCACCGTCCAGGGTGGCGGAGAAGAGCATCCGCTGCCCCTGCGGCGCGACCTGCTCCAGCAGCTTGGTGACCTGCGGCAGGAAGCCCATGTCGGCCATCTGGTCGGCCTCGTCCAGGACGGTGATCTCGACCTGGTCGAGCCGGGCATCGCCACGGTTGATCAGGTCGTGCAGCCGGCCGGGGGTGGCGACAACCACCTCGGCGCCGGCGCGCAGAGCGTCCGCCTGCCGCTGCAACGACAGACCGCCGACGACGGTGGCGCAGCGCAGCCCGACGGCACGGGCGTACGGGGAGAGTGCGGTGGTGACCTGCTGGGCAAGTTCGCGGGTCGGCACCAGCACCAGGGCGAGCGGGCGACCCGGCCGGGCCTTACGGCCGGCGGTGCGGGACAGCAGCGGAAGCCCGAAAGCGAGGGTCTTGCCGGAGCCGGTACGACCCCGGCCCAGCACGTCCCGGCCGGCGAGCGAGTCGGGCAGCGTCGCCGTCTGGATCGGGAACGGCTCGGTGATGCCCTGCGCGGTCAGCGCGGTGAGCAGCGCCGGTGCCAGACCGGTATGAGCGAACGAAGGAATAACTGTGGTCATGCGGAAGCCTTCCTCGACGCGGAACGTGTCGAGGGAGGGCGCCGAAGTCGGCGCTGTCAACCGGCGGCGCAAGGCAGCCAGGACTCACAAGCACGAACCGATTGGAGTACGGGCCGGCCCGCCGCCGGGCCGCCGCCTGCATGCGCAGGCGACAGCGGGGCGGGCCGGTCCCGTCACCGTCACACCCGGAGGGCGCAACAGGTAATGCTGGCCGATCCGAAGATCAGAGCGGGCGGATGTTCTCCGCCTGCGGGCCCTTCTGGCCCTGGGTCACCTCGAACTCGACCCGCTGGTTCTCGTCCAGGCTCCGGTAGCCGGAGGACTGGATCGCCGAGAAGTGGGCGAAGACGTCAGCGCCGCCGCCGTCCGGGGTGATGAAGCCGAAGCCCTTGTCAGCGTTGAACCACTTCACGGTGCCAATAGCCATGTGTTTCGTCTCCTTGACGGAACGTCGGACACGCACTTGTTGCGTGCCCGAAGAGGAGCGCTCCGCGCGGGGATGCGCGAATCGCCTGTCGCTTCTGGTCGCCCCGCCCGGAGAACTCCGGACACAACAAAGAGCGCCTGGGGCCACAATCCCGCCAGGCGCACACAGAGTCTCTGGTAACCAAAACTGCAACCCGGATAAGTTACCACAGCTCCCCCCGTCATGGTCAAGCTCGGGCGGAATCTTCGGGCAACTGGGCGATCATGGCCGTGAGGCCCGTCACATCCAGCAGATCGGCGGGCCGAACGGTCACCCCGTGCCGGACGTAGTGGAACGCCGCGCCCACCCGGTCGACCGGCACACCGGCCAACTCCGCCCAGGCCAGCCGGTACACCGCCAGCTGCACGGCGGCCACGTCGGCCGCCGGCCCGGTGGGCTGCGCGCCGGTCTTCCAGTCGACCACGTCGAACCGACCACCCGGCCGGGCGAAGACCGCGTCCATCCGGCCCCGCACCACCACTCCGGCGATCACCGTGGCGAACGGCACCTCCACCTCCACCGGTGACCGGTCGGCCCACTCGCTCGCCAGGAACCGTTCCTGAAGCTCGACGAGAGCCTCGTCGGGTGCGGCATCGGCGTCGGCCGCGCCGGGCAGCTCGTCCAGGTCCAACAGGCGGTCGGCGCCGAAGCGCTGCTCCAACCAGGCGTGGAAGGCGGTGCCTCGACGGGCGTACGGGTTGGGTTCGGCCGGCACCGGGCGACGCAGCGTACGGGCCAGCGCCGCCGGATCGCGCCGCAGCGCGACCAGCTGGGTGACGCTCAGCGCACCGGGCAGCGCCACCTCGACCGCACCGGAGAGCCGGGTCAGCTCGGCGCGCTCCGCCAACAGCAGGTCCGCCTCGCGCTGCCAGCGCGCCACCTCCGGATCAACCTCCGGCTCGACCGGCTCGGCTGACTCGACCGTCGAGCCGATCGGCGTGACCGGCCCGGCGAGCACCGGCCCGACCGGCACAGGGAGCACCGGCCCGACCGGCCCGGGGAGCGCCGCCGCCGGACCGTCGGCCATCAGGCGACGCACCAGCCCGGCCGCCTCGGCCAACGCCGGCCGGCGACCGCCCAGCGGGTCGGCCGGCCACTCCGCGCGGAGCACCACCTCGGCCGTGGGGTTCGTCGCGTCGGGAGTCGGCTCCGGCGCCCACGCGTCGATCAGGTGCCCCGGCCCACCGTCGAGGCAGGCGTCGTACACCTCACGCAGGAAGACCGACGGACCTCGCGGCCGCTTCGTGCCCTCTCCCCACCAGTAACCGGAGCAGAGCAACAGCCGGCGCGGCCGGGTGACCGCCACGTACGTCAGCCGGCGTTCCTCCCGCTCGTCGTGGGCCCGCCACGCGTCGGTGAAGTCGGTCACCGCCCGCGCCACGGCCCGCTGGTCCCCCGCCTCGTCGAGCGCCAACTCGGGCAGCCCGTCGGCGTCGCCGCGCAGCGGGAACGGCAGCACGCCCAGCCCACCCAGCCAGTGGTCGGAGTTGCGAACCGGCCCCGGCCACAGCCCACGACTGAGCCCGGCCACCGCCACGACGTCCCACTCCAGGCCCTTGGCGGCATGCGCGGTGACCACCTGCACCGCGCCCTCCACCACCTCGACCTCGCCCGGCGCCAGACCGCGCTCCTCGTCCTCGGCGGCGGCCAGGTAGGACAGGAACCCGGACAGGGTCGCCCCGGGCGTCTCCCCGCTGAACCGGGCCGCCACGTCGCCGAGCGCGTCCAGATGGCCCCGGGCCAGGCCCGCGTCGCCGGCGCCGTCCCGGCCGGCCCGCACCGCGACCTCCACGTCCAGGCCGATGGTCCGCTCGATGTCCGCGATCAGGTCCGGCAGCGCCTGATCCAGCCGGTAGCGCAGCAGCGCCAGTTCCCGGCCGTACGCGCGCAGCCGCGCGAACCCCTCCGCCGAGTACGCCTGCGCCGGCCCGAGGTCGGCCAACGCCTCCACCAGGGTCGCCTCGTCCAACAGGTCTGGGCTGATCTCCGAGGCCTCGTCGGCGGCCACCTGTCGCCGGGCGTTCGCGATGGCCCGGGCCCGCCGGTGCAACGCCACCAGGTCACGTGGCCCGATCCGCCAACGGGCGCCGGTGAGCAACCGCAGCAGCGCGGCGCCATCGGTCGGGTCGGCGAGGACCCGCAGCGTGCAGACCACGTCGCGTACCTCGGGGGTGTCCAGCAGGCCGCCCAGCCCGACCACCTCGACCGGTAGGCCCCGCTCACGCAGCGCCGACTCGATCGCCGGGATCTGGCTGCGCACCCGGACCAGCACGGCGGTCGTCGGACGGCGGTCCACCGGGATGTGTTCCGGGGCCGCGCCCGGCATTCCGGCCGCCCCACGCCAGGCGGCGAGCACGCTGTCGGCGATCCAGTCGGCCTCGTCGGCGTACGTGGGCAGCATCGCGCAGTGCACCGTGCCGCCGGCCGCGCCGCCCGGGCTGCGGTGCGGGATCGGGTCCCGGACGGTCAGCGCGGAGCGCAGCTCCGGCACCCGGGCACCCGCCGCCCGCAGTGGCGTGGAGAGCGCGTTCGCCACCCGGAGGATCTCCGGGCGGTTGCGCCAACTCGTGGTGAGCCCCAGCGCCGGGGCCGGCTCACCGTTGGCGCGGGCGAACTCGGTGGGGAACCGGTCCAGGGTGCCCGCGCTGGCCCCCCGCCAGCCGTAGATCGACTGGCACGGGTCGCCCACCGCGGTCACCGGGTGCCCGCCACCGAACAGCGCGTTGAGCAACACCACCTGGGCGTGGCTGGTGTCCTGGTACTCGTCGAGCAGCACCACCCGGAAGCGGTCCCGCTCGATCACGCCGACCCCCGGGTGGTCCCGGGCCACCCGGGCCGCCCGAGCGAGCTGGTCGGCGAAGTCCATCGCCTCGAAGTCCTCCTTGCGCCGGGCGTACGCCCGCACCAGCGGCAACAGGCGCAACCGGGTCTGCTGGAGGGTGAGCGCCTTGCGCACGTCGGCGTACACCCGGCCCGGCCGGGACTGCACCTCGGCGAAGAACCGACCGGTCCAGGCAGCCAGGTCGTCCGGCGCGACCAGATGCTCGTCCAGCTCCCCGGCCAGCGCCAGCACCGCGTCGGTGATGGTGCTCGGCATCCGGTCCACCTCGGACATGTCGCCGTCGTAGTTGCGCACCAGCAGGTCGACCAACTGCCAGCGGGACGCCTCGGTGAGCAGCCGGGTGGACGGCTCGTAGCCGGCCCGCAGCCCGTGCTCGGTGACGATCCGCCCCGCGTACGAGTGGTAGGTGGAGACGGTGGGCTCACCCGCGAGCGGATCGCCCAGCGGGTCCCGTCCCTGCCGGCCGAGTCGGCGGATCAGCTGGTCGAGCCGGGTCCGTACCCGATGGGCCAGCTCGCCGGCCGCCTTGCGGGTGAAGGTCAGCCCGAGGATCTGCTCCGGCCGCACGTACGAGTTGGCCACCAGCCAGACCACCCGGGCGGCCATCGTCTCGGTCTTGCCCGACCCGGCGCCCGCGACCACCAGCAGCGGCTCCACCGGGGCTGCGATGATCGCGGCCTGCTCCCGGGTGGGCGCCGGCAACCGCAGCAGCTTGGCCAGCTCCACCGGTGTGTACCGGGGGCCGGAGTCCGCGAGTCGGGGCGTCGGCGCGGGGCCCGCGCCGAACAGGGTGGGCTGACTCACCGTGCCGTCTCGGTTCCCAACACCGGCGCACTCCTCGCCCTCACGGGTGCCGTCCCAGGTCGCGACTGGGCTCGCAAGCTCACTCCTCGCCCTCACCTGTGCGTCGGACGGTGGGCGGCTCGACGACCTGGCGACCCTGCCCGGAGACCGGACAGCTGGTGCGCACCGGGCAGACCCGGCACTTCGAGTTGGCCACCGCGGCGAACGTGGCGGCTGCCATCGTATCGGCGGTCCGCCGGACCAGCGCGGTCGCCCAACCGGCCGCCGGCCCCTCGCTCGCAGCGGGCTGATTCTGCTCCCTGGCGTCCTTGGCGGAGGTCCCGAGCTGCACCAGCGCGGCGCCCCCGGACTCGTCACCGAACTCGGCGAACGCCCCCGCCTCCACCGCCGCCTGGTAGGCGCCGAGCTGCGGGTGCTCCGCCAGGTCGGTGCCGGTGACAGCTGTGGACTTGCCGGTCTTCAGGTCGATCACCACGAGCCGCCCGGCCTCGTCGACCTCCAGCCGGTCGACCCGGCCGGTCAGGTCGATGGGCCGGTTCGGGTCGTCCAGGCGGACGGCGAACTCGTGCTCGATGGCGAGCAACCGGCGCGGATTGGTGGCCAGCCAGCGCAGCAGCTTGTCGACCATCGCCTCGGCGCGTTCCCGCTCCGGCCCGGCCATCCACCGGGCCGCCAGCTCGATCGCGTCGAACCGCGCGGCCACGTAGTCGAGCAGCGCGCCCCGGTCGGCGCTGGCGTCCTCGGCGAGCATCGCGGCGGCGTGCACCAGGTTGCCCACCCCCTGCGCGGTGCTGGTCGGGCCGCTGCCGCCGTGCCGTTCCAGCAGCCAGCGCAGGCTGCAGCGCAGCGCGCTCTCCATTGCCGACGGAGTGACCCGCACCGGGTCGCCGTCGTCGACCAGCGGCCGGTCGTCGGAGAGCACCCGCAACCCCCACCAGTCGTCGGGGTGCGCGCCGGGCACCCCGGCGGCGGCGAGCCGGGCCAGCTCGGCCGCCGCGGCGCGCCGAGCTGGCC
>NZ_QGSY01000237.1 GCF_003857035.1 Micromonospora arida | reverse complement strand
CGTCAGATGTGTATAAGGGACAGGGATCATCCTGCCCGTCGGGGGCCGCGGATGGGATGGCCGGTCCGTCCCGCGTCCATCAGCCGCCCGGTTTGTCCGCGGCCGAGCAGTGATGCGCCCCATCCCCGCCCGCGCCGCAGGCATCGTGTTGTGTGCGACCGTTGTCTAATACAGGATCAGCAGGGCACTCGGAAGGAGCCCGACATCACCAGCGAACTCCCGCGTCTGGCGGCGGTGACCCGGCCGCACCGGGGGGCCGGCTTGGCCGGTTCCCCAGTTGTGCCGTACCCGCACGGTGGCCTGGCGCGGCACGCCAACCTGCCGCCGGGTGAGCGGCTGCGGGTGCTGCTGGTCGAGGACGACGAGGGCGACGCCTTCCTGGTCGGTGAGCTGCTCGCCGAGACGAACTCGATGATCGACCTGCTGGTCGCCACCAGCCTCCGGGAGGCGCGGCAGCGGATCAGCGACGTCGACTGCGTCCTTCTCGATCTGGGCCTGCCCGACGCGCAGGGGCTGGACGGGCTGCGCCAGGTGTTGGAGATGTCCAGCGGCGCCGCGGTCTGTGTGCTGACCGGCCGCACGGACGAGCACCTGGGCGTCGTGGCGGTCGCCGAGGGTGCCCAGGACTACCTGGTCAAGGGCCAGGTCGACGGGGTCCTGCTGACCCGGGCGCTGCGCTACGCCGTGGAGCGCAAGCGCGCCGACGAGAACGCCCGCCGGTTGCGCGAGGTCGAGCTGCGCCAGGCCGAGTCGGCCCGACTCGAACGCGGCCTGCTGCCCCAACCGCTGATGACGACCGACCAGGTCGCGGTGCACACCTTCTACCGGCCGGGCCGGCACGCCGCGTTGATCGGCGGAGACTTCTTCGACGTGGTGCAGACCCACCCGGACCGCCTCGACCTGATCGTCGGCGACGTCTGTGGGCACGGGGTGGACGAGGCCGCGCTCGGGGTCGAGCTGCGGGTGGCCTGGCGCGCCCTGATGCTCGCCCGGGTGCCGGACGACGAGGTGCTGCCCGCCCTGGAGCAGGTGCTGATGAGTGAGCGCCGCCTCCAGGAGATCTTCGCGACGGTGGCCTCCGTCAGACTGGACCTGGACGCCAACCGGGCCACCGTCCGACTGGCCGGGCACCCGCCACCGCTGCTGCTCTCCGGCGGCCGGGTCGCCCCGGTGCCCGCGCCCGGCGGCCTGCTGCTGGGCGTACGACCTCGCCGGCCGATCGCCTACGACCTGGAGTTCGACACCGATGACTGGTCCCTGTTGATGTACACCGACGGCCTGATCGAGGGGCGGGTGGGTGCCGGCAACGAACGGCTCGACGTGCCGGGCCTCAGCGGCTTGCTGGACGAGCCGGCCAACCGCTCGGTGTCGCTGCCCGAGCTGCCGGCCTGGCTGGTCGGGCGGGCCGAGCGGCTCAACGGTGGCCCGCTCGCCGACGACGTGGCCATGCTGCTGGTCAGCCGGGGCGGTGGCCGGTGAGGCCGGTGGTCGGCGGCTGGAGTCTTCGCCGCCGGGTGATCACCCTGCTCACCGTCGTGGGCTTCCTGCTGATCGGGCTGGCCAGCGCGGAAGCGGCGATGGCCGCCCGCAACCGCACCCAGATCGACGCGGTCCTGAACGAGACCGGCCCGTTGCGGGTGCAGTCCCAGGAACTGCTCAACGCGCTGCTCGACCAGGAGACGGCGATCCGCGGGTACGCGGTCAGCGGTGACCAGGACGACCTGAACCCATACCAGGAAGGGCTGGCCCAGGAGCAGAGCGTCATCGCCTCGATGCGGACGCTGCTCGACGACTATCCAGCGATCAGCCAGGAGCTGCGGACCGTCGAGGAGCGTGTCACGCAGTGGCGACGGTCGGTCGCGGAGCCGGTGATCGCCACCACCGAGCAGAGCGGCACCGCCGCCGGCCAGGCGTTGGTGACCGAAGCGGCCCGGCAACAGTTCGACGATGTCCGCTCGGCGGTGAACGACCTCCAGGCGGAGGTCCTGGCCGCCCGGGAGCAGACCGCCACCAACGTGCGTACCAGCAGCAACGTGCTGGTCGTCCTGCTGATCGTGGCCGCCCTGGTGGTGGTCGTGGCCGGTACGGTGCTGCTGCTTTCGCTGGACCGGATGGTGGTTCGGCCACTGACCGGCCTCGCCAACCAGGTCCGCGAGGTCGCCGAGGGCGACTACCAGCACCGCATCGCCACCGTCGGCCCGCCGGAGTTCATCCGGCTCGGCGAGGACGTGGACGCGATGCGGCAGAAGATCGCCGCCGATCTGGCCGAGGTCCGGGCCGCCCGCGAGCGCATCGAGTGGGTCAACAGCCAGCTCCAGAAGCAGGCCGAGGAGCTGACCCGGTCCAACCGTGACCTGGAGCAGTTCGCGTACGTGGCCTCGCACGACCTGCAGGAGCCGTTGCGTAAGGTCGCCAGCTTCTGCCAGCTGCTCCAGCGCCGTTACGCCGGGCAGCTCGACGAGCGGGCCGATCAGTACATCGCCTTCGCGGTGGACGGTGCGCAACGGATGCAGCGCCTGATCAACGACCTGCTCGCGTTCTCCCGGATCGGGCGGCTCACCACCGGCTTCGTCGAGGTCGATCTCAACAAGGTGATGGGCGACGTGGCCGGCCAGACCGAGGCCGCCCGGCAGTACGCGGACGCCGAGTTGACCTGGGACGAGCTGCCGGTGATCTCGGGTGAGGAACCGCTGCTCACCAACCTGCTGGCCAACCTGGTCAGCAACTCGATCAAGTTCCGCCGCCCGGACGTGCCGTCGAAGGTGCACGTCTCGGCCCGTCTGGTGGGCGCCGAGTGGGAGATCACCTGCCAGGACAACGGCATCGGGATCGAGCCGGAGTTCGCCGACAAGATCTTTGTGATCTTCCAGCGGCTGCACTCGAAGGACGCGTACCCGGGCACCGGCATCGGGTTGGCGATCGTCAAGAAGATCGTCGAGTACCACGGCGGCCGCGTCTGGGTGGACACCGACGTGCCGGAGGGCACCGCGATCCGGTTCACCCTGCCGGCACTTCCCCAGGACGTCGCGGCGGCTGCCGCCGTCGAATCCGGGGAGGAGCCGAACGCGCCGACCGTGGGCGACACGACGCCCTCGACCGAGGCTCCGGCAGCGCTGACGGAACAGGCCGACGGGCCGGACCAGCCGGACCGGACCGACGAGACGCTGGAAAGCGGTAGAACGGGTGACATGAGGGAGACGGTGGGATGACCGCGCCGGCGGATGGCAAGAGCCCGATCGAGGTCCTGCTCGTCGAGGACGACCCGGGTGACGTGCTGATGACCCAGGAGGCGTTCGAGGAACACAAGCTGCGGAACCGGCTGACCGTCGTCTCCGACGGGGCCGAGGCGCTCGCCTACCTGCGGCAGGAGGGCCAGTACGCCGACGCGGTGCCACCGGATCTGATCCTGCTCGACCTCAACCTGCCCCGCCGCGACGGCCGGGAGGTGCTGGAAGAGATCAAGAAGGACGAGGCCCTGCGCCGGATCCCGGTGGTGGTGCTCACCACCTCGCAGGCCGACGAGGACATTCTGCGCAGCTACCAGCTGCACGCGAACGCCTACGTGACCAAGCCGGTGGACTTCGAGCGCTTCATCTCGGTGGTCCGTCAGATCGACGAGTTCTTCGTCAGCGTGGTCAAGTTGCCGCCGCGTGGCTGACACCCTGTTGGGCGACGTCGGCGGCCTGCTCTGGGAGGCAGCCGACCAGATCGTGCTGCCGCTGTTCCGCAAGCTCGACGACGATGACGTGTCGGAGAAGGCGCCCGGCGAGGTGGTCACTGTCGCCGACCGCCGGGCCGAGGAGCTGCTCTCGGCGGGGCTGCGCCGGCTGCGGCCGGGCTCGATGGTGGTCGGCGAGGAGGGTGTCGCCGACGATCCGGGGTTGCTGCGGCACCTACGCGACAGCGGGGACGTCTGGCTGGTCGACCCGGTCGACGGGACCGCCAACTTCGCCGCCGGTCGCCGGCCGTTCGCCCTGATGGTGTCGCTGCTGACCGACGGGCGGCCGACCGCCGGCTGGATCCTCGACCCGCTCGCCGGCACTCTCGCCGCCGGCTCGGCGGACGAGGGCACCCTGCTCAACGGTCGACTGGTGGACGGCTCCGGCTCGGTGCCGCCACTCGGCGAGCTGCGCGGCGCGGCGATGACCCGGTTCCTGCCGCCGGAGACCCGCGACCAGGTCCGCGCCGGCGGGCGGCGGCTCGGTGAGCTGCTGCCCGGCCAGCACTGCGCCGGTCGGGAGTACCTGGACATCCTCACCGGCGAGCAGCAGTTCGCCCTCTTCTGGCGCACCCTGCCCTGGGACCACGCCCCGGGCACCGTGCTGGTCCGTGCCGCCGGGGGTGTCGCTCGCCGGTTCGACGGCATCGACTACCACCCCGCCGACGACGGCCGCGGTCTGCTCGTCGCGGCCAACGAGCAGGTCTGGGCCGAGGTGCGCGACGCGCTCCTGAGCACCTGATCCGCGCGCTGCGCGACCACGTCGGGACGCTCCGTCGACATCCAGGCAGCCCGAGGGCCAGCGGGCTGGTCACTGGCCCACGATCCGGTATCGTGACCGGCGGTCTCCGCCAGCAGGCCGCCGACCGGCGCCGCCGTGCAGTGTTCATCGGGGGCCGGCGGTCGACGGAAGGACGCTTTCGTGCCCAGGACCAGGCTCAGCCCGCGGCTCGGTCGCCGCGCTCTGTTCGCCCTGCTCGCCGCCGTCGCGCTGGTGCTCGGCGGTGCCGCCGTGCCCGCGTACGCGGAGCCTGGCGAGGGCGGCAGCAAGAAGTTGCAGGACGCGCTGGAGCTGACCGCCAAGGGTCACATCGAGGCCAAGGCCAAGCTGGACAACTCCAAGCGTCGCCAGACGGCGCTGACCGGCGAGCTGACGACGCTGGAGGGTCGGCTGGTCGGGCTCAGCAGCCAGGTGGGCGAGGTGGCCGCCCAGTCGTACCGGGTGGGTCGGCTGAGCGCGGTCTCGATGCTGCTCAACACCGCCACGCCGGAGGCGTTCCTGCAACGCGCGGGCGACCTCGACCTGATGGCCCAGCGGGACAGCAAGCGGCTGCGTGACCTCACCGAAGCCCGGCAGCAGGCGCAGCAGGCCAAGGTCGCCATCGACGCCGAGGTCCGCGAGCAGCAGAAGCAACTCGCCGTGATGGCGAAGAAGAAGAAGGAAGCCGAGGCCGCGTTGGCCGAGGTCAGCTCCGGCGGCAGCAACGGTTTCAGCGGTGGCAGCTCCACCTCGGCGAAGCCGGCGCCGCGTAACTCCGACGGGTCGTGGCCGTCGGAATCCTGCTCGGTGAAGGACCCGACCACCTCCGGGTGCATCACTCCGCGCACCCTCAACGCGCTCAAGCAGACCCAGGCCGCCGGCTACAAGCGGCACGTCTCCTGCAAGCGCAGCGGTGGCAGCGGCGAGCATCCGAAGGGCCGGGCCTGCGACTTCTCGGCCGCCACGAACGGCTTCGAGGACAAGAACGCGACCGGCGGCGACAAGGCGTACGGGGACAGCCTGGCCGCCTGGCACGTGCGCAACGCCGACCGGCTGGGCGTGCTCTACGTGATCTGGTACCGGCAGATCTGGCATCCCGGCACCGGTTGGCGCTCGTACAGTGGAAGCGGCTCTCCGGCGGCGTCCCACACGAACCATGTTCATCTCTCGATGTACTGACCCGAAGCACCAGCTTCGCTGCGTACCATCGCGACGATGAGCTCCCCACCGTCCGACGTAGCGGCCCTGCCGGCACCCCCGGCCCCGCCCGTGCCGGTCACCGGCCGGGCGCTGCCCAACGGCCTGGCCGCCTTCCTGGTCTTCTTCTCCAGCGGTGCCGTGCTGGTGCTGGAGACCGTCGCGCTCCGCCTGGTCGGCCCGTACGTCGGGGTGACCCTTCAGGTGACCAGCTCGGTGATCGGCATCGCGCTCGCCGCGATCGCGTACGGGGCGTGGTCCGGTGGTTGGCTGGCCGACCGGCGCAACCCGCGGGGCCTGCTGGCACCGGCGTTGGTGCTGGCCGGCATCGCCACCGCGATCACCCTGCCCGTCGTCCGGTACGCCGGTGAGGTGCTGCGCGGCGGTGCGGCCAGCGGCATCCTGCTGCTGGTCGCGTTGGCGGTGTTCGTGCCGGCCGCGCTGCTGGCCGCGGTCACCCCGTTGGTCGTGAAACTCCAGCTCGCCGACCTGCGCCGCACCGGCCAGGTGGTCGGTCGACTCTCCGGGATCGGCACCCTGGGCGGCATCACCGCAACCCTGCTCACCGGGTTCGTGCTGGTCGCCGCGCTGCGCAGCACCGTCATCCTGCTGGCCCTGGCGCTCGCGCTCGGGCTGGTCGGCATCGGCCTTGGCTGGTACCTGCGCCGGCAGGAGCCCACCGAGCTGCCCGGTCCGGCCCGGGCCCGGGCCGCGTTGGCCGTGCTCGGCCTGGCCGGGGCGGGGCTGACCACAGTGGCGCCCAACCCGTGCGACATCGAGACGGCGTACCACTGCGCCCGGGTCGCCGCGGACCCCGCCCGGCCCAGCGGGCGGACACTGTTGCTCAACTCCGCACAGCACTCGTACGTGGACCTCGCCGACCCGAAACACCTGGAGTACGCGTACACGAAGTGGATCGGCGCGGTCAGCGACGTCGCCGCGCCGGCCGGTCAGCGCCTGGACGCGCTGCACCTGGGCGGCGGTGGGTTCACCGTGCCGCGCTACCTGACCGCGACCCGGCCGGGCACCGACAACCTGGTGTTCGAGATCGACGGCGGGCTGGTCGAGCTGGGTGAGCAGGAGTTGGGCGTACGGCCGGGGCCGGACCTGCGGGCGGTGGTGGGTGACGCCCGGATGCTGGTCGCCGGCGAGCCGACCGACAGCCGCGACCTGGTGGTCGGCGACGCGTTCGGACACCTGGTGGTGCCCTGGCACCTGGCCACCCGGGAGATGGCCGCCGACGTCCGGCGGGTGACCCGCCCCGGCGGCGTGTACGTGCAGAACGTCATCGACTACCCGCCGCTGCGGTTCATCCGCGCCGAGTTGGCCACGGTGGCCGCCGAGTTCGGGCACGTCGCGTTGATCGCGCCGCCGGAAGCGCTCGCCGAGGAGCAGGGCTCCAACTTCCTCATCGTCGGCTCCGACGCGCCGTTGCCGCTGGAAGCCGTCCGGGCCCGGCTGGCCGAGGTGGACCCGAAGGTCAGCCTGCTGTCGGGTGCGGCGCTGACGGATTTCGTCGGCGGGGCGATGGTGTTGACCGACGACTACGCCCCGGTGGACCAACTGCTGGCCACCGCCTGATCGGGTGACAATTCTGACCGATTCCGATCCCCCAGGTGTAGGCGGGCCGTTCCTGGGCAACATCGCTCACCATGGGTGGTGGGGACCGAAACGGCGCGCAACTGCTCGATGAGCGGTACCGGCTCATCGAGCAGCTCGGTGCGGGCGGCATGTCGGTGGTCTGGCGTGGCTACGACGAGGTGCTCGGCCGCCAGGTCGCGGTGAAGGTGCTGGCCTCCCGGCTGGCCAGCGACCGGGCCTTCCGCCACCGCATCCGGATCGAGGCGCAGGCCGCCGCGCGGCTCTGCCACCCCAACATCACCAACGTGTACGACTACGGCGAGTCCGAGCAGGTCGGTCTGACCGTGCCGTACGTGGTGATGGAGCTGGTCGACGGCGCTTCGCTGGCCAGCCGGTTGGGTCGGGAGACCCAGCTGCCGTGGCGGGAGGCGGTGACCATCGGCGCCGAGGTCAGCTCGGCGCTGGCCACCGCGCACGCTCGCGGGGTGGTGCACCGCGACGTCACCCCGGGCAACGTCATGCTCACCTCGACCGGGGTCAAGGTGGTCGACTTCGGCATCTCCGCGCTCGTCGGGGAGAGTGAGAAAGGCCCGGACGGCGCGCTGTTGGGCACTCCCGCGTACCTCGCCCCGGAGCGGCTGGACAACGGCCAGGTCTCCCCGGCCA
This sequence comes from Micromonospora arida, assembly GCF_003857035.1. Taxonomy (GTDB): domain Bacteria; phylum Actinomycetota; class Actinomycetes; order Mycobacteriales; family Micromonosporaceae; genus Micromonospora; species Micromonospora arida. The sequence goes on along the minus strand of NZ_QGSY01000237.1, from coordinate 12,836 downwards.
CCGACGTGTACGCCGTTGGGCTGCTGCTCTACCGGATGCTCACCGGCCGACTGCCGTGGCTGGCCAGCACGACCACCCAGATGCTGCGCGCCCACATGTACAACGACCCGGAGCCGATGCCCACCGTCCCGGGGCTGCCCGACGGGGTGGCCGACCTGGTCGGACGCTGCCTGGCCAAGCGGCCCGCCGACCGGCCGGCCACCGCCGAGCTGACCCGGACGCTCGCCGAGGCGGCCGGCATGCTCGCGGCGGTGCCGGTCTCCCCGGCCGCCGGGCCGCTGGACGCGGCCATGCTCGGCAGTGCGCGTACCACGATCCTGCCCTGGTCGGCGGCGACCGACGCGTTGCCGCTGTCGCGGACCCGAAACCGGGACCGTCGGACGCAGCAGCGGATGACCCGGCGTCGGCGGGTGGAGGCCGGAGTGGCCGCCGTCGGGCTGATCGCGGTCACCGGGGCGATGTGGGGGTTCACCTCGCGCAGCCCGGCCAGCGGCGAGGACCGGCCGACGACCGAGGCCCGGATGGGGCTGCCGGCGGCGGCGCCCTGCGAGGTGGCGTACGCCTTGCGCACCGACTCCGGCACCGAGTTCGCCGCCGAACTGACGTTGACCAACACCGGTGCTCGTGAGCTGCGGGACTGGGCGATGAGCTTCACCTTCCCCGGGCAGCAGAAGGTGACGAAGGCGGAGCCCGCGCCGGTGCACCAGCAGGGGAGCACGGTGCTGATCCGACCGGCGGCCCAGCGCGCCACGCTGGCCCCCGGTGCGGCCGAGAAGGTGACCCTCACGGGTAAGTACAGCGGGGCGAATCCGTTGCCTGTCGAGTTCCGGCTCGGCGAGGCGACCTGCGGGGTTCGGGTTTCCGGCGTCGCCGGCAGCGTGCCGTCCACGGCCCCGCCGAGCAAGGCCGCCACGGTGAAGGCCCCGCCGAAGAAGACGACGGCCCGCGGCGGCTCCGGCGCGGGCGGCGGCGCGTCGAAGGCCAAGCCGCCGAAGCCTGCGAAGGCCCCGGCGAAGCCCGCGAAGGCCGCCGGTGGTGGTCCGGGAAAAGTGGGAAGGTGACCAAGGGGCCGCATGGTCACCGGAAGTGAGCAGGCCACACCGTGGCGCCATGCTTGGGGGCCGTCGGACCGGTTGGTCCGGCGGCCCCTATCGATCTCGCCCCTGGAGCAGGTCAGCGCATCCCCGCGAATTGCTGCACCTGGTCGATCCCACCCTCGACGATGAGCACCCCGCCCTGGGGAAGCGTGGTGTCGTCGGAGGTGTACCGGAAGCGTTCGCCCGGCAGCTTGGCGCCGACCACGCGTACCCCGAAGCGCTCCTCCGGTTTCAGTTCGAGCAGGGTGCGTCCGACCAGCGACTCCGGCACCCGGACGGTGGCGATGGCGAAGTCGTCGTCGAACTCGATGAAGTCGAGCAACCGGCTGACGATCAGGTGCGCGACCCGGTCCCCGGTCTCCGCCTCGGGAAAGATCACGTGGTGCGCGCCCACCGACGCCAGGATCTTGGCGTGCTTCTGCGAGGTGGCCCGCGCCCAGATCTGGGGCACACCCAGCTCGACCAGCGCCAACACGGTGAGCACACTCGCCTCCACCGAGGCCCCGATGGCCACCACCGCCCGCCCGAAACTGCTTATGCCCAGCTGCCGCAGCGCCCCCTCCTCGGTCGCGTCGGCCTGAACCACCCGGTCGAGCTGCGCCGACCAGCGCTGCACCTTCGCCGGGCTGCGGTCGATGGCCAACACCTCGCGGTTCATCCGGGTCAGCGACCCGGCCAGGTGGCAACCGAATCGACCCAGCCCGATCACCACGATGCCGCCGCTGTCCGCCCGTCTAGCCGACACCTCGGCCCTCCCTGCTTCCAAGGGCGTCTTCCCGACGTGCGGGCCGACCGACACTTCCGAAACACGCCCTAGCCGACAATGGGTTGCTCCTGGGGATAGCGGTAGAGCCGGCGTCGGGTGTTCAGGGCGATCGCCGACCCCAGGGTGAGCGTCCCGACCCGACCGATGAACATCAGCACGGTCAGCACCAGTTGGCCGCCGGCCGGCAGTTCCGCGGCCAGACCGATGGTCAGACCGGTGGTGCTGAACGCCGAGGTGATCTCGAACAGGGCCGCGACGAAGCGGACGCCCTCGGTGAGCAGCAGCAACAGCATGGTCCCGACCGTCACGAGCGCGACGCTGAGCAGCGCCACGGTGAGGGCCTGTCGCTGACTCGCGGTGGCCACCCGCCGGTGTCCGATCGTCACGTCGGGCTCGCCCCGCAACTCCGCCCAGATGGTGAACGCCAGCAGGAAGAACGTGGAGACCTTGATGCCACCGGCCGTGCTGGCGCTGCCGCCGCCGATGAACATCAGCACGATCAGCAGGGGATAGCTCTCCTCCTGGAGGGCGGCGATGTTCAGGACGCTGAAGCCGCCGGTGCGGCTCAGCGCGATCTGGGTGAACGACGCGAGGATCTTCCCGGGTACGTCGTACTGGCCGATCGTGCTCGCGTTGGTCCACTCGGCGGCGAGCAGGCCGGCGAAGCCGACCAGCAGCAGCACCGCGCTGCCCCAGATGGTCAACTTCGTCGCCACCGCCCAGCGGGTGGGCTGCCGCCACTCGCGGACCGCCTCGAAGAGCGCGGGAAACCCGAGACCGCCGATGATCGCGCCGATCGCCAGGGGCAGCGACACCCACGGGTCACGGCTGAAGGCCAGCAGGCCCTCGGTGTAGAGCGCGAAGCCGCCGTTGTTGAACGCCTGCACGGCGTGGAAGACGCCCGACCAGAGGGCCCGTCCGAAGGGGTAGTCGTAGGTCAGCCAGAGCCGACCGGCGACCAGCACTGTCATCACCGCCTCGCAGGCGAAGACGGTCAGCGCGATCCGGCGGAGCAATCGGCCCACGTCACCGATGCCGAACTCCCCCGTCTCGGCCTGCACCAGCAACCGGTTGCGCAACCCGAGCTGGCTGGAGACCACCAGGATGACCAACGCCGCGACGGTGAGGATGCCGAGGCCGCCGAGCTGGGTGAGCAGGGTGATCACCAGCAGTCCCCAGCCGGACCAGTAGTTCGGCGTGTCGGTGATGGCCATGCCGGTGACCGACACGGCCGAGGTGGAGGTGAAGAGCGCGGTGACCACGGGTGGGCGTACGTGTTCAGTGGTCGCCCAGCGCGTCATGAGCAGCCCGGCACCGAGCAGGATCGGTACCAGGAACGCGAACGGCACCAGCCGCACGGGATTGCGGAAAAACCGGCGCACCAGACAATCTTCCTGTCCGCCCGCGGCCCTGGAGTGGGAACGGGCATTCCGGAGATTCATCTGCCGGCCAGCCATCGACCAACTCCTGGCAAATCACGGGCGGTCTGCTTACCCGGACCATCGATGACAGGAGACGGCGTTGCGACGTACCCTCTCGACCCTCGGCGTGGCCGGCGTTCTGCTCGCCGCCGCCGTGGCCCTGCCGACCATGGCCGCGGCCGAACCAACTGCTGACGCGGACCGCTCCCGGGCCAACGACCGACCAATCGTGATCGGTCACCGTGGCGCCAGCGGCTACCGTCCGGAGCACACGCTGGAGGCGTACCGGTTGGCGATCCGGATGGGTGCCGACTACATCGAGCCGGACCTGGTCTCCACCTCCGACGGCGTGCTGGTCGCCCGGCACGAGAACGAGATCTCCGGCACCACCGACGTGTCGACCCGCCGGGAGTTCGCGGCCCGCAAGGCGACGAAGACCATCGACGGTGTCGCGGTGACCGGGTGGTTCACCGAGGACTTCACCCTCGCCGAGCTGAAGACGCTGCGGGCCAAGGAGCGGCTGCCGCAGGTACGCGTGGCGAACACCGCCTTCGACGGCCGCTTCGAGGTGCCCACCCTCCAGGAGGTCATCGATTTGGCCCGGACCGAGGGGCGGGCACGGGGCCGCACCATCGGCATCTACCCGGAGACCAAGCACCCGAGCTATTTCGCCTCGATCAAACTGCCGTTGGAGGAGCCGCTGCTGCGGGTGCTGCGGCAGAACAAGCTGGACCGGAAGAACTCGCCGGTCTTCATCCAGTCGTTCGAGACGGCCAACCTGCGCCGCCTGAGCCGCCTGACCGACGTGAAGCTGGTCCAACTGCTCGACGCGACCGGCCGCCCGTACGACTTCGCCGTCGCGGGTGACGCCCGCACCTACCAGGATCTGGTCACGCCGGCCGGCCTGAAGTGGATCGCCGGGTACGCCAACGGCATCGGCGCGAACAAGAACCTGCTCATCCCCCGGAACGCCGCCGGCGCCCTGCTCGCCCCGACCGCAGTGGTACGCGACGCGCACCGGGAGCACCTGCTCGTGCACTCCTGGACGTTCCGCGCCGAGAACCAGTTCCTCCCGACGGACTTCCGGATCGGCGCCGACCCGAACGCGCGCGGCGACATCACCGCCGAGTACGAACTCTTCCTCGGCCTGGGCCTCGACGGTGTCTTCAGCGACCACCCGGACACTGCCGTCGCCGCCCTCGCCGGCCGCTGACCCACATCTCGGCCCGGAGCTGATCCGCTCCGGGTCGACCACCGGGCCGACCAGGCCCGGCCCACACGCTGGCCCGTCGTCCGTCACCCGGACGGCGGGCCAGCGGCACGTCCGGGCGCCCCCGCCGCAAGATCGCACTCGATCCAGGAAGTAGTGGTGTCACCAAGCGACCGAGGCCACTACATCCATGATTAAGCACGGTCTTGCAGAGGCGGCGGGAGAGTGGCAGCAATTCCACTGATGCTGCTGTCTCGGGGCGGGTTGAGGCAGCAGCATCAGGGATACCGCGGCGATCTTCGCCAGATGGTCGTCGAAGAGGCGGCCCGACGGAGCATTGCCGCTGGCTGCGCAATTGGCCGAAACCGACGCGGGGTGCTATCCCCGTGCCCGGCGAACTCAACGGGCCGACACGCCGCGCAACCCTTCCCATGCGTACGGTTGTTCGACAGTATTGGCGCGACGAGCGGAAGGAGGGGCGCATGGCGGACAAAAGCGCCATCGAGTGGACGGAAGCAACCTGGAACCCCACCACAGGTTGTGACCGCATCTCGTCGGGCTGCGACAACTGCTATGCGTTGACTCTCGCCAAGCGTCTGAAGGCCATGGGCTCAGCCAAGTATCAGACTGACGGTGACCCTCGCACGTCTGGGCCGGGTTTCGGGATCGCGCTCCACCCAGACGCGCTTGACATACCGCGACGCTGGCGTGATCCCCGGACAGTCTTTGTTAACTCGATGTCGGACTTGTTCCACGCGAGGGTTCCCCTCGAGTACGTGCAGCAAGTTTTTGAGGTGATGCGCGAGACGCCCCGCCACACCTTCCAGGTGCTGACGAAGCGCGCGTCTCGGCTTGCCAGGCTGGCGCATCACCTTGACTGGCCCGTCAACGTGTGGATGGGTGTGAGCGTCGAAGACGAGAGCCATCGGAGTCGGATCGACTGCCTCCGGCAGGTGCCAGCAGCGGTTCGGTTCATCTCGGCGGAACCCTTGCTTGGTCCATTGCCGCGCCTCAACCTCGCTGGGATGGACTGGTTGATCGCGGGTGGCGAGTCGGGCCAAGGCTGTCGCCCGATGGACCGATCCTGGGTCACTGATCTGCGTGACCAGTGCGACCAGGCAGGGACCGCCTTCTTTTTCAAGCAGTGGGGCGGTCGCACACCCAAGGCCGGAGGGCGCCTGCTCGACGGTCGCACCTGGGATGAGATGCCAACGCCTCGCCTGCCCGCTGCCGCCTAATGGCAGCCGGTCGGCGCTATGTCCAGGTTCCGCCTCTCAACGTCGCCGGATGGGCTTCTTCCAGAAATCGCCGACGCCGTTGTGGTCGATGAGCCCTTGCCGGTGCAACGACTTCACTGCGTGTCGCGCATGCCGCGTCCACGCTTGGCCGAGCACCCCCCGATAAACCTCAGACACCCGCTCCGCGAGCTGGACGCTGTTTGAATCCCGCAACAGCCGAACAATGTTCTGCTCAACAACCCGTGCCACGCGCGGTAGTGCGCTGCTCACGAATGCATGACGATCGAACGCAAGTGATCCGAATAGTGTGTCCTGACTCATCTGGCTGTTGTAGCGGGCTTCCTCGAGGTCCACGCCTGCTTGCCCGAGGGCGTCGGCGAAGTGCCAAGCGCCTTCTGTGTGCCTCGTGAACAGCATCAGCACATACTTTGGCGAGAGTTCCGGTCGTGGTCGGACCGGCATCGTGATCGCGCTGTAGGTCGTCCCCGTAGTCAGCCGTTTCTCGTACTCCTCGCCGACTTTGAGAGCTACCTCGGTTGCAGTCTCCTCATCTCCCTCGCGGTTGATCCGAGCGAAGTGGTCCTGCCACCAGTCATCGCCGAGAAATCTCGTGAGGTGATCGGCCGTTTTCTGCTCCGTAGGAGGCAGTCGGTCACCCCGGGAGCGCGCCACTTGAACCGCTCGCCCCATCCTGGCAATGGCGGAGACGCTGAAGTGAAGGAGAACCTCCGTTGGCGGAGAGGGTGGTCGGCCGAGGAGCCCTGAGCGCACCAGTCCGAAATCGAGCGCGAGGCCGAAGGGGTCGAGGAAGGCAAAGAGTGACGCTTGACGAGCGACCGAGAGGACCTCAGGCAGATGATCTGCCACGTCGCCCTGCCGGAGGATGCGCCTCGTTGAGCCCCCACGCTGCTGCAGAACCCGCTGAAGATTCGCGTAGTGGGAAGGATCTTTCTCGACGAAGAAGAGCAATACGTTGCGAAAGCTCCCGACCGTGTCGGCGCACCGCGACAGCAGCAGCGGTGACCCTTCCTCCCCTTCCTCCTCGTACTCGCCTCGCCCCGCGTAGCCGTCGAGGAAGACGACCGGTTTACCTTGGCCGGTCTTGGATGCGAAGACGACCGGGTACCGCTTCAAGATCCCGTGCTTGAGTACTGCTGCGGCTTTACGGGAGCGGAAGAAGTCCTCGTTGGCCGACACCGCGCCTCCTTGCAGGCATCACCATTCGTGATGTGAAGGTAGCGGACAGTGTGCCGAGCTTCTGTCCTGTCAGTTGGGCAGAGCGGTGCACGGCTGAGCGTCATGCCGCTCACCAGCCCTAACGGTCGGCGGGTGGCGGCACGAGGGAACGGCGTGTCCTCGATCTGACAGTTGGATGAGTCAGTCGCGTGCTTGTTCGGCGACGTAGGTGCCGCGGCCGGGCTGGCCGGTGATCAGCTCGCGGTCGTGCAGCAGGGAGAGCGCCCGCGAGGCCGTGTTCATGTGCACGGCGTAAGCCTCGGCGAGTTCCCGGGTGGAGGGCAGCTTGTCACCCGGCTTCAGGTCGCCGCTCTTGATCTTGGCGGCGATCTCGTTGGCGATGCGGCGATATGGGGCTTCTGCTGTGGGCACGGTGAGGACTCCGGTCGGTTCGGCGTCCTCGATCATGCCGGCCTACACCAGTTACTGCAACAGGCTGTGGTGTCGCTGCTTCACAGGGTCGACCTACACAAGCATTTGGGGTAGGTTGCTGATGTCCGGCTCCGGTTGGTTCGGCAAACCCTCGGGGTGCGGGCGTGAGGTGGGCTCCGCGTTCGTACCGCCGCCGACGAGGGCTGCGGGCGTGGGGCCGGGCGGTTCGGTGGGCGTCCCCTACCCGCACACCGGACCGCCCACCAGGTCGACGAGTCGAGGGTGATGGCTGTGCGCATGGAGAGAGAGCGTTTCGTGGTGCACCTGCCGGTGGTCGCGGCAGATCTGCCGGGGGCGCTGCGGTTCGCTCGGGTGATCACCCGAGCGCTGAGTTTCCTCGCCGACGTCGATCGGGCGGAGACGACGGTGTCCGAGGAGGACGCTCAGTGCGTACGACATCGGGTCTTCTGTGACAGCCTGCTCGACGATCGTCGGCGCTGCCCGCGCGCGGCGGCCCACGATGGGCCCTGCGGCTGACCGAACCGGGCGAATGGCGCGGGGCGACACACGGCTCGGGCGGTCCGTGGGGGTTCGGGCCATCGAGGGCGTGGGCTCCCGGCTGGTAGTGCGGCCTGTTGTAACCTCCGGCCACCTCATTCCTGTTACTTGTGTGTTTCCGCCACATAGCTCGTGGGTGACGTCACTTCTAGCGTGAGCCGTCACGAAGAAGTTCTCTCCCTCTGAGTCCTCATGTGGAGTCGCAATGACGGTCCGGACGACGCGGCGGGCGTTCCTCTCCGCCGCCACGATGATGGCCGCGGCGCTGGCCGCCACGGCCTGTGGCAGCCCGCAGGACACCGCCACCGGCGGCGGCGACAGTGCCGCGCCGGTCAAGGTCGGCTTGGTGTACTCCCAGTCGGGAGCCCTGGCCAGCTATGGAAAGCAGTACATCGAGGGGTTCAAGGCGGGGCTGGACTTCGCCACCAAGGGCACCGGCAAGGTCGGTGACCGGAAGATCGAGCTGACCGAGGTCGACGACGCGGGCGACCCGGCCAAGGCGGTCTCCGCGGCGAAGGACCTGATCGGCAAGGGCACGAAGATCATCGCCGGCTCCACCGCCTCCGGTGTGGCGCTCCAGGTGGCGCCGATCGCGGCGCAGAACAAGGTGCTGTTCATCTCCGGCCCGGCCGCCACGGACGCGGTGACCGGCGCGAACAAGTACACCTTCCGCTCCGGTCGGCAGTCCTACCAGGATGTGGTGACCGCCAAGTCGTTCATCGGAGACCCCAGCGGCAAGAAGGTAGTGGTCTTCGCCCAGGACGGCGCCTTCGGTGACGCCAACGAGGCCGCCGTCAAGGCCGTCATCGGCAGTGCGGGCGCGACCGTGAGCAGCGTCCGGGCCCCGGCCAGTGCCACCGAGTTCACCCCGTTCGCCAGCCAGATCAAGGCCGCCAAGCCGGACCTGCTCTTCGTGGCGTGGGCGGGCACGACCGCCCCGGCCATGTGGCAGACCCTCGACCAGCAGGGCGTCCTCTCGTCCACCACTGTCGTCACCGGCCTGGACATCCGCGCCTCGTGGCCGACCTTCGGTGCTGCCGGCGCGAAGATCTCCTTCCTGTCGCACTACTTCGACGGTGCCAGCGACACCGAGGCCAGCAAGGCGCTGAAGGCCAAGGTCAACACCATCGACCTGTTCCACCCGGACGGCTTCGCCGCCGCGCAGATGGTGGTCCGGGCCGCGCAGGATGGTGGGGACGACGTCGACAAGATGGTCACCGCCCTGGAGGGCTGGAGCTTCGACGGGGTCAAGGGCAAGATGACCATCCGGGCCGCCGACCACGCGCTGCTCCAGCCGATGTTCCAGGCCAAGCTGGCCGGCAGCGGCACCGCGTTCACCGCGACCGCGCAGAAGAGCCTCACCGGTGACGAGACCGCGCCGCCGGCCGTGGCCATGAAGGGCTGACCATGCTCGCCACCCGCGGTCTGACCTGGCGGATCGGTGAGGTCGCCATCGTCGACAGCGTCTACCTCGATCTGGCGCCCGGGGAGTTCCTGGGCGTCATCGGGCCCAACGGCGCCGGTAAGACCTCACTGTTCAACCTGATCACCGGCCTGCGTCGGGCCACCGAGGGCCGGATCGTCCTGGACGGGCAGGACATCGGGGAGCTCCCGCCGCACCGGCGGGCCCGCCTCGGTCTGGGCCGTACCTTCCAGGCGTCCTCGGTCTTCGGCTCGCTCAGCGTGCGGGAGAACGTCCGGCTCGCCGTGCAGGCGCACCGCGGGGGCTCGATGGCGCTGTGGCGGCGGGCGGCGGCCGACCGGGAGGTCGCCGCCGCCGCCGACGCGGCGCTCGACCGGGTCGGCCTCGCCCACCGGGGTACGGCCCTCGCCGGCACCCTGGCCCACGGCGAGAAACGCAAGCTGGAGATCGCCCTGCTGCTCGCCGGTGAACCGCGGGTGATGCTGCTGGACGAGCCGATGGCCGGGGTCAGCGCCGAGGACGTGCCGGAGCTGGTCGCCGTCATCAAGTCGTTGACCGGCGACAGCGGCCGGGCGGTGCTGATGGTCGAACACCACATGGACGTCATCCTGGAGCTGGCCGACCGCATCGCCGTCATGCACCACGGCGCGCTGCTGGCCTGCGACACCCCGGAGACGGTGATGGCCAACCCCACGGTGCAAGAGGCCTACCTGGGGGAGTCGCTGTGAGCGCGAGGAGTGAGCCGGGTTTGCGAGCCCCGCAGTCGCGAACGGAAGCGGCTCAGCTGGAACCGATCCTCAGTGTGGAGGAGCTGTCGGTCCGGATCTCCGGGCTACACATCCTCCAGGGGGTGTCCTTCACGGTCGCCCCGACCGGCGTGACAGTCCTGCTCGGTCGCAACGGCGTCGGCAAGACCACCACGCTGCGCGCGATCGTCGGCCTCACCCCGCCCGCCGGGGAGGTCCGCGGCACCATCCGGATGGGCGCGCAGAGTCTGCTGGCCCGGCCGACGCACCGGCTGGTCCGCGGCGGGCTCGGCTACGTGCCCGAGGACCGCTGCGTGTTCGCCGGGCTCACCGTCGCGGAGAACCTGCGGCTCGCCGAGCGGCGCGGCACCACCCCGGCGTACGACAAGGTCTTCGCGCTCTTTCCAGAGCTGGACCGGCGCGGACGGCAACGGGCCGGTTCGCTCTCCGGTGGGCAGCAGCAGATGCTCGCCATCGGTCGGGTGCTGCTCAACGACAACCGGCTGCTGCTCGTCGACGAGCCGACCAAGGGGTTGGCGCCGAAGGTGGTGACCGAGGTGGCCGAGGTGTTGGAACGGGTCGCGGAGTCGGTGCCGGTGCTGCTGGTCGAGCAGAACCTGGCAGTGGTCAGGCGGCTCGCCAAGGATGCGGTGGTGCTGGCCGCTGGCAAGGTGGCCTGGACCGGTGACGCCCGTGAGTTGCTGCTGGAGACGGCGCTGACCAAGTCGCTGCTCGGCGTCGGCACCGGCGAGTCGCACCACCCGGTCGAGCCGGGCCGGGCCGCCACGGCGGGGAGGGACCAGCTCTGATGGGCACCGTGATCCTGTTGGCGTTGACCGGGCTCGGCCTGGCGGCGCTCTACTTCCTGGTCGCCTCCGGCCTGTCCCTGGTCTTCGGCCTGGCCGACGTGCTCAACTTCGCGCACGGGCTGTTCCTCGGCGTCGGCGCGTACGGCACCTGGTGGGCGGCGGGCAACCTGCCGGGCGCCGGCCCGGACGGGTTCGGCTTCGTGTTCGCTGTCGCCTTCGGGGTGGCCGCCGGCACGCTGGTCGCGATCCTGGTCGAGCTGGTGCTGATCCGCCCGCTGTACTCCCGCACCATCGAGCAGGTGCTGGTCACCGTCGGGCTGTCGCTGGCCGGGGTGGCGTTGCTCCAGGCCACCTGGGGTGCGGACGCCCGGCCGTTCCCGCGTCCGGACTGGACCCGGCAGGTGACCGGGATCTTCGGCGCGCAGGTGCCCAACGGTGGCCTGCTGCTGATCATCGCGGCAGTGCTGGTGCTCGGCGCGATCCTGGCGTTCCTGCGGTGGACCCGGTACGGCCTGGTGATCCGGGCCGGGGTGGAGAACCGGGAGATGGTGACCGCGCTGGGCATCGACGTCCGCAAGGCGTTCACCCTGGTCTTCGCGATCGGCGGGGCGGCTGCCGCGCTCGCCGGCGCGCTCGGCGGGGTCTACTTCGGCACCGTCTCGCCCGGGCAGGGCGGCTCGCTGCTGATCTTCGCGTTCATCGTGGTGGTGATCGGCGGGATGGGCTCGGTGGTCGGCTCCGCGTACGCGGCGGTCGTGGTCGGGCTGGTGCAGCAGTTCGTCAACTACTACGGCACGTCCGGGCTGGGCGACATCTGCGTGGTCGGGCTGCTGGCCGTGGTGCTGCTGCTGCGCCCGCAGGGCATCGCCGGAAAGGTGGCAACGGCATGACGGTGATCGACGCGCCTCGCGCACAGGTGCCCGACGAACTGAGTCCGCAACGGGGGCGGTGGCACCGGGTCCGCCCGTTCCTGCCGCTGGTCGCACTGGTCGTGCTGGTGATCCTGCCGTACTCGACGATCTCCCTGCCGGGGATCTTCGAGGGGCCGGTCAACTCACCGGGAACCCTGCAGATCCTCGCCATCTGCCTGATCTTCGGTGGGCTGGCGGCCGGGTACGACCTGCTCTTCGGCCGGACCGGGATGCTCTCCTTCGGACACGCGCTGTACTTCGCCGCCGGTGTCTACGGCACTGACATCCTGGTCACCCGGGCCGGTCTGCCGCTGTGGCAGGCGGCGCTGCTGACCATCACCGGCGGCACCATCCTCGCCGCGCTGCTCGGCGCGGTGGCGCTGCGGACGGTGGGCATCGCGTTCGCCATGGTCACGCTGGCCTTCGCCCAGGTGGGCGCGATCCTGGTGGCCCGGGACTTCGGGGGTCTCACCGGTGGCGAGGAGGGCCTGCCGCTGGACGTGTCGGGGCTGCCCGCCGGGCTGGTGGGGGTCACCAACACGGTCAACCTGTACTGGTTGGCGCTGGCGTACCTGACCCTGGTGGTCTTCGTGGTGCACCGGGTGAGCGGGTCACCGACCGGTCGGGTGCTCGCCGGGCTGCGCGACGACGAACGGCGGATCGGCGTGCTCGGGTTGGACCCGTACCGCTACAAGCTGGTGGCGTTCACCCTGGCCGGCGGGTTGGCGTCGGCGGGCGGGGTGGTCTACGTCCTGATCGTCGGCGGCGCGTCGCCGCACATCACGTCCTCCGAGCTGACCCTGTCGCTGCTGGTCATGGTGGTGCTCGGCGGACCGGGTACCCGGTGGGGTCCGGTGCTCGGTGGTGTCCTCTACATGTACCTGGATCACCGGCTGACCGCGTTCGGCACGAGCGACGCGGTGGACAACCTGCCGGCCGTCCTCAGCCGTCCGCTGAGCCAGCCGTTGTTCGTCCTGGGCACTGTCTTCATCCTGGCCGTCTACTTCTTCCCCGGAGGCCTGACCAGCCTGGCCCCCCGCCTGTCCCAC
>NZ_QGSY01000187.1 GCF_003857035.1 Micromonospora arida | reverse complement strand
GCACGGCACGGCACGGCCGGCACGGCACGGCACGGCACGGCCGGCACGGCACGGCACGGCCGGCACGGCACGGCACGGCACGGCCGGCACGGCACGGCCCGGCCTTGTCAGGTCACGACAAACACCACCAGCTCATGCCGGCACACCGCCAAAGTGCGACACCACGCCGCCGGCTCACCGCGGCACACCATCCGCTCCCCCTTTGGAGCTGATGCCGTAAACGAATCAGGCTCGATGTCGTAAACGATTCAGCTCCAAAGGGCCCGTCCACGGCAATGCCGGCAGCCCACGGCATCCCGAGCCGATCGCCTCCCATTACGCGTCAGAGTTGATCACCGGGCTACCTTGCGACCCGCCCGGTGCCAGCACGCAGCCAGGCCCGTACACCACCAGGCCCACGCGCCGTCAGGCCACGCGCCGTCAGGCCCGCGCGCCGTCAGGCCCATACACCACCAGGCCCACGCGCCGTCAGGCCACGCGCCTTCAGGCCACGCGCCTTCAGGCCACGCGCCGTCGGGCGCGCGCGCCACCATGCCCGGCCACCGTCGGGCCCGCGCGCCACCATGCCCGCGCACACGACAGGGCACGGCGACCCGCTCGCCGACCGGCGCCGGTCGGGTCAGCTTCCGGTGAGGGCGCGCAGCAGCGTACGGACGGCGGCGCCCAGGTCGGCCCGGCTGGCCGCGGTACCGGGCTGCGGGGCGCTGAGCGCGCCCGCGCCGGCCAGTCGGTCGAAGAGCAGCCCGTCCACGAACGCCACGAACTGGTCGCCCTGCCGGTCGGGGTCGGTGGCCCCGGCCCGGGTCAGCAGGTCCCGGGCCTGCACCCGCAGGCCGGTGCCGTGTTGCAGGATGCCGCGCAGCTCGGGCCGGTGCACCGCCTCCAGCAGGCACGCGTAGCGGGCGAGGCTCCGGCTGCGTCCGGTGCTCAACCAGCGGTCGAGCACCTCGGCGACGCCGGCGGCGAGCGCGTCGAGGTCGCCGCTGTCGAGCCGGGGGGCAGGGGTCGGGGGTGGCGGGCCGGCCGGCAGGTCGTACGCGGCCAGGTCGGCCCGGTCCCGTTCGGCGAGGCGTCCGACGACCGCCTCGATCAGCGCCTGTCGGGTCCGCAGGTACGCGGAGGTGGTGCCCGGAGGCATTCCGGCGCGGCCGTCGACCGCCCGGTGGGTCAGGGCTCGCATGCCACCGTCGGCGATCAGTTCGATGGCCGCGTCGGTCAGCGTCGCGATCCGGTTCGCCCGCGCCGTCATGGCACTCCTCCCTTCCGGTGGTCCGCAGGTAGTATCACTCTTCTACAGATGTAGAAGGAGGATCGACATGGTCGACTCACACGCGGTGGTGGTGGGCGCCGGCATCGGCGGGTTGAGCGCGGCGCTCGCCCTGCACCGGCACGGGTGGCGGGTCACCGTGCTGGAGCGCGCCCCCGAGATGCGCGAGGTCGGTGCCGGCCTGAGCCTGATGGCCAACGCGGTGCGCGCGCTGGACGCCCTCGGCCTCGGTCCGGCCCTGCGCCGGGGTGGACACGGCGAGGCACCCGGCGGAATCCGCAACCGGCACGGGCGGTGGTTGTCCCGGGTGGACGCCTCGGAGATGGTCCGACAACTGGGCACCACGGCGCTCGGCGTGCACCGGGCCACGCTGCACCGCACCCTGCGCGAGGCTCTGCCCGCCTCGTCCCTGCACACCTCCGCCGCGGTGGAGCACGTCGAGTCGGGCCCGGACCGGGCCGAGGTGCGTTATCAGGGGCCGGACGGCCCGCACACCCTCAGCGCCGATCTGGTGGTCGGCGCCGACGGCCTACGCAGCCGGGTCCGCGCCCAGCTCTGGCCGCAACACCCCGGCCCGGTGTACGCCGGATCGACGACGTGGCGAGCGGCCATCGCCTTTGCCGAACCGGTCCCGGCCGCCATCAGCTGGGGGCCGGGGGCCGAGTTCGGCATGGTGCCGATCGGCGAGGGCCAGCTCTACTGGTACGGCGCGCTGAACGCTCCGCCCGGCGGCCACGCCCCCGACGAACTGGCGGCCGTGCGGGAGCGCTTCGGCGACTGGCACGACCCGATTCCGGCGCTTCTCGCGGCAACCCCACCCGACGTCGTGCTGCGCAACGACATCCACTACCTGGCCGTGCCGCTGCCCTCGTACGTGCGGGGGCGGGTGGCGCTGCTCGGCGACGCCGCCCACGCGATGACGCCCAACCTCGGGCAGGGCGCCGGGCAGGCCATCGAGGACGCAGTGGTGCTCGGCGCGGTCTGCGCCGGCGGCGCCGAGGGGTTGCCGGCCGCCCTGGCCGCGTACGACGCGCAGCGCCGACCGCGAACCCAGGCCGTCGCCCGGGCCTCCACCACCGCCGGCCGATTCGGACAGCAGCTGCACAACCGGATCGCCGTCGGGATGCGCGACACCGCCTTGCGGCTCACCCCGGGCCGGGTCGCCCTGCGCAGCATGGCCCGCTACGCGGACTGGCGACCGCCCGCGGGCTGAGCCGGCCCAGCGATCCGGCCGGTGGCCAGGGCGGCGTATTCCGCCGAGGCGAGGAACTCGGTCAACACCTCCACAGTGCCCGGCGTCCAGGGACGACCGTCGAGCACTTCGGCACCGGGGACGAAGAGCATCGCCGCGCCCTCGCCGAGCACCACGTCCTCCTGCCGGGCCCTGGTGCTGCCGAGGAAGTAGTGCTTCACCCGGGCCAGCTCGGGCAGCGTCTGCACGGCGACCGGGTGCAGTGGCCCATCGGCCCGCAGGCCGGTCTCCTCCAGCAACTCCCGCTCGGCGGTCTGCTCCGGCGTCTCCCCCGACTCGCCGTGGCCGCCGGGCAGCCCCCACACGTTCGGGTGGTGAGTCGCGTTGCTGTCGCGCAGTTGCAACAGCAGCTGCCCGTCGGGATCTACCAGCAGGACGCACGCGACAATTCTCATCCGACCAGACTACGGCCGACGAGGAACCGTCATGGCCCCAAAGCTCCAGAATAGTCATTCGGGTCGCCGTCGGGGCTAATCAAAGGCGACAGTGCGCCGGTACAATCGGCGACTTCGTTGTGACCGATCGCTGACTGCTGATGGTGAAAGCGATCACACACACTGAGCCCATGAACAGGAGAGTCAACCGCGGTAGGGCACTCCGCGTCGCGGTGTGCCTCCTTCTCCTCGCCGCGCTGAGCGGCTGTATGCAACTCAACATGGGGTTGACCGTCAACGCCGACGACACGGTCGACGGGCAGCTCCTGCTGACGGCCCAGAAGTCCGTGCTGAGCGGTCGTAACAAGAACCTCCCGGTCGCCTTCGCGGAGTTGCGGCAGAACATCCCCGCCCTACCGGCGGGCGAGGAAACCCTTTACCAGGACGCCACTTTCTACGGCTCCCAGATCAGTTACCGCAAGGCACCGCTGGCCGGTTTCGACACCGAGAGCGTGAAACTGGTCAGGGACGGCGATCTCTACCGCTTCACGCTGCCGCTCGATCCCAAGAAATATGGCGGAAAGGTTGCGGAGCAGAATCCGCAAAATCAACAGGCGTTCCTCAAGCTCATGTCGTTCGAGATCTCGGTGACATTTCCTGGCCGGGTGATCGACAGCAATGGCACCGTCAACGGCCGTTCGGTCAGTTGGAAGGTCGATCCCAACCAGGAGAAGCCAGCCGAGCTGCGGGCCGTGGCCGAGGCGCCACCACGACCGTCCACCTCGCCGGTTGCCGCTGGCGAGGAGGACGACGGCGGATTCCCCTGGCTGCTGGTCGTCGGCGGTGTCCTCCTCCTGCTGCTGCTCGCCGCGGTGGGCGTACTCCTGGTTCGCCGCCGTCACCCCGCGGCGCCGGCTGCGCCCGGTCCGACCCCGCCGCCGGGCCCGCCTGCCGGCGCCCCGGGGCCCGGCTGATCCATCTGGTGGCCGGCTCAGCCGGCCACGCCCGGCCCCGGCCGCCCCCGAAACGACGGCGACCGGCCCCGGTGCTCCCCGCAAGGGCACCGGACCTCACCACCACCACATCCCGGTCGCACCATCGCAGAAGGGGGATCGTCATGAACGATCTCTTCACCTGGGCAGCCCTGGGGACCATCGCCGGCGCGAGCGCCGCCACCCTGCTGGCCACCAACGTCATCGGCGGGCTGATCGGCCCGAGCGGCGACAAGCTCCGCAAGTGGATCGCCATCGCCATCGCGCTGCTGCTGTCCTACGTGACAGCGGCGTTCGCCGACGACGCCGGCGGCGAAAAGTGGATCATCGCGTTCTTCAACGCGCTGGTCATCTTCTCCGCCGCGCTCGGCGTCAACCAGTTCCCGCCCGGCAACCGACAGGCGACGCCGACCCAGGTCGCGAGCGGTCGTGAGCCCCGAGTCTTCCGTTCCTGGGTCTGAGGGGTGCTGTCATGGTCTTCGGAATTCTCAGCGCAGCCATCCAGGTCGGCTTCGCCGCCCTGCTCGGCTTCCTCACCGGTGGCCCGATCGGGCTGCTGATCGGCGCCGTCGTGGGCCTGGTTGTCGGCGCGGTCTTCGCCTGGTCGGTGGCCTCCGCCGGGGTGTACGCCTCGGACGCCCGCGGCATCTTCCTCTTCGTCGTCGACCACACCTGGAGTCTGCTCAACACGGTCGTCGGCGCCATCTACCTGACCGTGCACCTGATCTTCGGGCACTCGCTGGACCGGCCCACGTCACTGAACAGCGGTCGGGTCAGCGTGGTGGAGGGGGTCTCACCCCGCTACGCCACCACCATCGGCACCGTCTGCGCCGGCTCCAGCTCCGGCATCCAGCGGCACGAGGACGTGCACATCTTCCAGGGTCGCCTGCTCGGGCCGCTCTACATCCCCCTCGTCCTGGCCAACTACGTCCTGTTCACCATCGCGCCGGTGTGGCTGCTCTACCACGACCACACCAACGCGCCGATCAACCGCTTCACCCGGTACTTCGAGATCGGCGTCTACCCGCACGTGTGGAACGAGGCCATCGCGTACCGGATCCAGGGGACGCCGCCGCGATGACCACCCACGGGCGCGGACCGATCGAGACCGCCACCGCCGAGCTGGTCGCCTGGGTGACGAGCGCGGCGGGGGAACCGGTCCCGGTCGGCCCGCCCCGCGCGTGCGACGACGCCGACGGGCTCACCCTCTGGCCCCTCGAACTGCGCCCGGCCCGGCAGACCCGCTCCAGCGGCGCGGTCCGCGAACCGTACCGGTTCACGGTCCGCCACCTGCTCTGCGTCACCGGTCCGGCCGGGTTGCCCCGGCTGGACCGGGTGCTCACCGCCGCGACCAGCGACGGCAGCTACCCGGTCGTGCTGGAGGCCGGTGATCCACCACTGTGGGCGGCGTTCGGTACGGCGCCCCGACCGGCGTTGCTGATCGACGTCGCGGCGCAGGTGGACCACCCGACCCCGGCCGCGCCACCGGTGCTGCAACCGCTGCGGTTGCGGCAACTCGACGTACGCAGCCTCAGTGGGCGGGTGGTCGGCCCCCAGGAGCAGCCACTGGCCGCGATGCGGGTCGAGCTGCCCGGCACCGGGTCCGCCACCCGCACCGACACCGAGGGCCGGTTCCTGATCGTCGGCGTCCCGCACGACCCCGAGCACCCGAGCCCGGTCCGGCTGCGGCTGACCGGACGCGGGCTCGTCCTCACCGCCGACGTCGACCCGGCCGAGGACGACATCGTCATCGTCTGCGCGCCACCGACCCACTGACACCCACAGGCACAGGAGGACCGATGCCCAGTTACTTCTCCCCCGGCATCTATGTCGAGGAGGTCCCCAGCGGCGCCCGACCGATCGGGCCGGCGAGCACCAGCATCGCCGCCTTCGTCGGCGTCGCCCCGGACCGCTCCGCCCACCTGGGCAAGGCGGTGCCGGTCAACAACTGGACGGAGTTCCTGCGGCTCTTCGCCGGTGGGGAGCGGGTGGAGAGCACCCCGTTGGCCCGGGCGGTCTTCGGCTTCCTGGACAACGGGGGTGCCCGCTGCTGGGTGGTCAACGTCGGCGAGGGTGGCGCGATCACCGGCACCGGGCAGCGGCGTGGCGGTCTGCAACTGCTGGAGGCCGTCGACGAGATCTCCATCATCGCCGCGCCAGGTTTCCACGACGTGGTGTCCCACGAGGCGCTGCTCAGCATGGCCGAGCGCACCCGCACCATGGTGGCGATCTGCGACCCGGCACCGGATATCGACGACATCTCCGCGTTGACCCGGGTCGCCACGCCGTCCTCCGGCAAACCCCCCAAGCCCGCCGAGGGTACGGGCGGTGGCGCGGCCGGCGGTCCCGGCGGCGGTCCGGCCCAGCCGGGCGGCTCCGGCGGCCATGAGGGGGCCGCCTACCGGCCGCGACAGTCCGAGTTCGGCGCGTTCTACTACCCCTGGCTGCGGGTGCGCGACCCGATCAGCGGCGAGTTGGAACTCACCCCGCCGAGCGGGCACCTGGCCGGCATCTGGGCCCGCACCGACGCCCTGCGCGGGGTGCACAAGGCACCGGCCAACGAGCCGGTACGCGGTGCCGTCGACCTGGGCTACCTGGTCACCCGACCGGAACACGACGTGCTCAACCCCAAGGGTGTCAACGTGATCCGCTACTTCGCCGGCGAGGGCATCCGCGTCTGGGGCGCCCGTACGCTCGCCGCCGAGGCCAGCGAGTGGCGCTACCTCAACGTCCGACGCCTCAGCATCGCCATCGAGCAGGCCATCGCCAACGGCACCCGGTGGATGGTGTTCGAGCCCAACGACTTCACCCTCTGGCGTTCGATCCGGCGCGACATCGGGGCGTTCCTCACCCGGGTGTGGCGCGACGGCGCACTGCTGGGGCGCAGCCCGGAGGAGGCGTTCTTCGTCAAGTGCGACGAGGAGACCAACCCGCCCGACGTCCGCGACGCGGGCATGGTGATCGCCCACATCGGCATCGCGGTCGTCAAGCCCGCCGAATTCGTGGTGTTCAAGCTGAGCCAGTGGGCCGGCGGCACCGAGACCGAGACGATCGGAGGCTGACATGCCCACCACCGCCACCCCGCAACCCGGGGCCCCGGTCGACCCGTACCGGGCGTACAACTTCCGACTGCTCATCAACGGCGTCACCAACGGCCACTTCACCGAGATGACCGGGTTGGAGGTGAACATCCCCGGGCAGCCGTACCGGGAGCACGGCCTGGGTCGGATGCGGATGGTGCCCGGTCAGGCCGAGTACGAGCCGGTGACGCTGCACTTCGGCCTCACCGCCTCCCGCGAGTTGTGGGACTGGGTGAACGCCACCGCCCAGGGCACCCTCAACCGGCGCAACGTCTCGGTGGTGCTGCTCGACTCGGTCGGTACGGCCGAGGTGCTGCGCTGGAACCTGATCGACGCCTGGCCGACCCGGTGGCGCGGGGCACACCTCAACACCCTCAGCCACGAGATCGCCATCGCCTCGCTGACCCTGCGCTACGAGGGCCTGGAGCTGGAGACCGGCGGTGCCACCGCGCCGACGCCCGCGTAGCTGGCTGGCCGGCCGGCTGCGCTCGGCGGCCGGGGCGGTGCAGCGCCTCGCCGGGCGGGTCGAGCCCGGCGGCCACCTTCCGCAGCCGTCGCAGACACCCGAGGCGACACCACGCCGTTTCGGGGAGCCGCCGCAGCACTGGCTGGACCTGGTCGCCGTCCACGCGCCCGGCCTTCTGCACGACCTGGACCTCGACCCGTCCCCGGTCGGCAACGCCGAGGCCGGGGTTCGGAACGGCGGGCAGGGCGAATCTGCCGATCGGGTCGACGCCGACGGTGCGGACCCGGTCGCGAACGCCAGGTCCGCCAGGTCCGCCAGGTCCGGCAGGCTCGGCAGGTCCGGCGGGCTCGGCAATTCCGGCGGGCTCGGAAACGAGGGGGACGTGGGCGGTCGCGGTGCGAGCGGGGACAAGGGGCCGACGCGATCGCGGGCCGAGGGCCGAACCGGCAGCTCGGGCCGTTCGTCGCGGGCCGGTGACCCCGACGGTACGGGGACCGGTGCTGCCGGCCCATCCGGCGACCGGTCTCCTTCGTCCAGCTCGGACCTGACAACCCCGCCGGCCGGATCCACCTGGCCGGACCTTTCGACCCCGCCAGCCGGTCGGACCTGGCCGGCGGGACCGGGCGCGGTGGTGCCGCCGGTGCGCCGGGCGGCCCGCGGCGACACCACAGCTCTCGACACCACAGCCTTCGACACCACAGGCGTCGACGCGAGCGGGCTGCCCGGGGCGGATGGCCCCCGACAGCCGATCCGTTCCATGGTCTTCGGGCCGCACAGTTCGCCGAGCGTCCGCCCGCACCGAGCCGAGGCCGAAGCCACCCGAAGCACGCCGCACCCGACCCTGGACGCAGGGTGGTCGGGCGAGGTCGACCACGGGCGTTCCACCGGCTGGTCCCCCGTACGATCCGCCGGCCGGCTCTCGGGTGGTCGCGACGGGTTGCGGGGCGACTCGGACGGTCAGCCCTCGGCCAATGAGGACCAGAGCGGGCACCTACGTGGTGATGCAGCGAGCGCGACCCGGATGTCGCCAGTGGACGCAGTGGCTGTGCAGCACCTTCTGAACGGGCCGAACCGGGGCGGAGTCGACGCATCCTGGACCGCTTCGACCGCGACGAGCGCCGGGAACCCGTCGGCCTCTGCGCGCGGCGACCTGGATCGCCTCGCGGACGGTGGACCCTGGCTGGCCCTGCCCGGTGAACCGGCACCACCCGGACACCCGCCCGCCCAGCGCGACGCCGGGACGGGAACGGCCGGCGGCGGACTAGTGACGGGCATCGACGGGCTGCCGCCCAGCGCGGCGGCGCGGAGCGCCGACCCGTGGCCGGCACTGCCCGACGACACCGCACTGTGGTCGGCCGCCGGCGCGGCGGTGGACACCACCCAGCTGACCCGACTGGACCGGGAACAGGCGGGTGACTGATGGAACGCGTCGCCTTCCTCATCGACTCCTCAGGCGTTCGGGTGGACTGCCTGCTCAACCCGGAGACCGTGCAGGTGACCCGGCTCGCCGGCGTACGGCAGCGGGGTGCCGGCGGCGGGCAGCTCACCGGGTCCGGTCTGGCCGACGATCCGCTGGTCTTCACCGGCGGCGGCCGTACCGAGCTGGTGTTGGACCTGCTCTTCGACGTCGACTTCGTGGAGGCGCAGCTGCGTCCGGCCGACGTCCGGGTGCTCACCCGTCCGCTGTGGATGCTGGCGGAGAATTCCACGGCCGAGCATGGTTGGCTGCGACCGCCGTTGGTCCGGTTGGTCTGGGGCAAGACCTGGAACGTGCCGGGTGTGATCATCGCGGTGGCGGAACGCTTCGACGCGTTCACCGGCACCGGGTCGCCGCGGCGGTCCTGGCTGCGGCTGAAGCTGGTCCGCGCCGCCGAGACGGCCGATCAGGCCGAGGCCGGCTTCGCCGAGGAGTTGGCCGCCGCGAGCACCCCGACCGCCGCGCCGGGCAGCGCGGTGATCGCCGCCGGTGACGGCGCTGCCGAGCCGGGTCGCTCCGGTGTGCGTTTCGATCTGCTGGCCAACGACGCGCTGGGCTCGCCGCTGCGCTGGCGGCTGCTGGCCGAACACAACCGGATCACCGATCCCCTCGCCGTGCCGGCCGGCACCACCCTCGCCGTCCCACCGACAGCCGGCACCGGTTCGGTGACCGGGTTGGCGCGGGCGGTGGCGGGTGCGGTGGGCGCGGGAGCGTCGTACCTGGGCGCCTCGGTCGTCGGCGCGCCGTGGGACGCGGCCACCGGCCCGACCGGCGCGGCTCCGACCGGGTCCGGCAATCCCGGGGGTACGCCGTGACCAGCGTCGCGCCCCGGGCGTTGGTCGTCCTGCTGGACGGCGTCGAGCTGGCCGGCGCGGCTCGCCAGCGGGTCCGCTCACTGCGGGTGGCGGCCCGGCTCAACCAGCCCACCCAGGCCGAGCTGGTGCTCGCCACCACCGCCGGGACCGGCGCGTTCGACCCGGCGGTACACCCCGGCACGGCGCTGGACGTACGGCTCGCCGACCACGCGGACGCCCTGTTCACCGGTGAGGTCACCTGCGTGGAGGTGGAGTACGCCGCCGACGGGGCGGCGGTGCTGCGGCTGCGGGCGTACGACCCGCTGCACCGGCTGCGCAAGCGGCAGGGGTTGCGGGTGTTCACCTCGGTGACCGCCGTCGAGCTGGCCCGGGAGCTGTGCGGCGCGGTGGGGCTGGCGGTGACCGCCGAGGTCGACGGCCCTCGGTTGGAGCGGCTGCTCCAGCACCGGCACAGCGATCTGGAGCTGCTGCGCGAGGTGGCCGGCCGGGCCGGGCTGCACCTGGCCGCCGATGGTGACGGCGTCCGGCTGGTCACCCTCGCCGGCTACGGGGAGCCGGTCGCGTTGACGCTCGGCGCGGGGGTGCACACCCTGCGGCTGTCCACCAACACCGACCAGGCCAGCGGTGCCAGTGCGGCGCTGGGCTGGCACCCGCAGCGGGCCGAGGTGATCAGCCAGCAGGTCGACGAGGCGCGCTGCGGCCGACCCGCCGACGACCGCCCGGACCCGGCCGACGTGGGTGCCGACGGCGTTCGCACCGCAGTGGACCAGCCCGGCCGCAGCGACGACGAGTTGGCGGCGCTGGCCCAGGCACGGCTGGACACCCGGGCGGCGGCGCTGGCCACGGCCGAGGGGGTGGCCGAGGGCGATCCGACGCTACGGCCCGGCCGCCGCGTCGACCTCGGCGGGGTGCCCGACCCGGTCGCCGGCACGTACGTGCTGACCGAGGTGGTGCACACAGTGGACGGCAACGGGCACCTGACCCGTTTCTCCACGGTGCCGCCGGCCACCCCGGCGACCCCTACCGGCGGGGCGGTGGTCACCCTCGGCAGCGTCACCGACGTCGCCGACCCGGACGGGCTGGGCCGGGTCCGGTTGACCCTGCCGGCGTACGGGGACCTGGACGCCGGCTGGCTCGCCGTGCTCTGCCCCGGCGCCGGGCCGGGCAAGGGTCTGGTGGCGCTGCCCGATCCGGGTGACACCGTGCTGGTGGTGCTGCCCGGCGGCGAGTCGGCCTCGGGCATCGTGCTCGGTTCGCTGTTCGGCGCCGTCGAGCCGTACGACGCGGGAATCGACGACGGAAAGGCCCGCCGCTGGACGATGCGCACCGCCGGCGGGCAGTCGATCGTCGTCGACGACGTGCGGCGCAGTCTGCGGCTGGGCACCGAGGGCGGCAGCTTCCTGGAGCTGACCCCCGACCTGGCCATCCTGCACGCGGCGTCCGACCTGGTGATCTCCGCACCCGGCCGGGCCATGGTGGTGCGCGCCCGCAGCGTGGACTTCCTGCACGCCGACTCGACCGAGGACCCGACCACCGCGGCGGAGCAGGCCCGAACGCTTGCCCGCGCCCACCACGAAGGAGGCGGCTGATGCGCTGGATCCACAGTGACTCCGTGATCACCTGCGATCACGACGGCCGGGTCGAGAACCGACCCTCGCGGCAGTGGGTGACCGTCACCGGTGTTCCCGTGCTCG
This sequence comes from Micromonospora arida, assembly GCF_003857035.1. GTDB lineage: Bacteria > Actinomycetota > Actinomycetes > Mycobacteriales > Micromonosporaceae > Micromonospora > Micromonospora arida. Next base: position 9,349 of record NZ_QGSY01000187.1, on the reverse strand, counting down.
TCGACGACGACCCGGAGGGACGCAAAATCGTCGCCTGCCCGAACTACGGCCCGACCATCAAGCCGTGCACGACGACGCTGACCGTCCGGGTCGGCTACAGCGACTGGGTCCGCGTCGACGGGCACCGGGTGGTGCTGTCGCATCTGGAGGGGTTCACCAACGGCACACCGCCGGGGCTGGTCAAGCACACGGTGCGCGACCCCCGCCAGCAGTTCCTGAGGGCGGACCGATGAGGGCCTTCCGCTTCGTCGGCGCCGGCTTCGACGCCGGCCGCACCGGCGGGTTGGCGCTCACCGCGGCCGGCGGCCTGGCGATGACCGAGGGCGACGAGAGCGTACGGCAGGCGCTGTTCCTGCTCCTGTCGACCACGCCGGGCGAGCGACTGATGCGACCCGGGTACGGCTCCCGGCTGCACCGGTTGGTCTTCGCGCCCAACGACGACACCACTGCCGGTCTGGCCATTCACTACGTCCGGCAGGCCATCGCCCGTTGGGAGCCCCGGGTCGAGGTGATCGACGTGGACGCCGGGCCGGACCCCGACGACGCGTGGCGGTTGGTGATCCGATTGGACTACCGGGTGCGGGCCAGCCTGACCCCCGGGCAACTGGTCTTCTCCGTGGATCTGCTCCCGGTCGACGAGCCCACCCAGGGAGGAGCGTCATGACGCTGCCCGTGCCGCACCTGGACGATCGTGGCTTCCTCGACCTGGTCACCGAGGCCCGGGAACGGATCCGCCAGTCCTGCCCGGCCTGGACCGATCTGTCCGCGCACGACCCTGGCATGGCGCTGGTGGAGACGTTCGCGCACCTCACCGAGGTGATGATCTACCGGTTGAACCAGTTGCCGGAGAAGGCGTACGTCTCGTTCTTGAACCTGCTCGGGGTCACCCGGCACGCGCCGACCGCGGCCTGGGCGGACGTCCGGTTCACCCGTACCGGCACCGACCGCGGCGCGGTCCGGATCCCGGCCGGGCTGCGGGTCGCCGCGGCCCGGGGCGCGGACCCCCGGCCGGTCGTGTTCGTCACCACCGAGCCGACGCTGCTGCCCGCCGACGAGACGTCGGTGACGGTACGGATGCACCACTGCGAACCGGTCGAGGCGGAGTTGCTCGGGGTGGGCACCGGCCAGCCGGGGCAGGTGCTGCGCGCGACGCACGCGCCGCTGACCCACACCGCCGAGGCGCTGGACCTGCTGCTCGGGGTGGAGGTGCCGGCCGGCACTGTCGAGCTGGGCGCGGCGGCCCGCGAGCACGACGGCCGCACGTTCGAGATCTGGCAGCCGGTGGACAGCTTCGCCGGGCTCGGTCCGCAGGCCAAGGCGTACCTGGTCGACCGCTGCTCCGGCACTGTCATCTTCGCCCCGGCCCTCGACCTGCGACCCCCCGCCGGGGCGACCCCGCGCGGCGAGGCCACCGCCGACACGACCGCGCCGCCGAGCGCCGCGCCGCCGGTGACCGTCGCGGCGGTGCCGCCGGCCGGACGGCAGATCCGGCTCTGGTACCGCGCCGGTGGCGGACCCACCGGCAACGTGGCGGCGGGCACGCTGACCAGCCTGCGCGACCCACTACCCGGGGTACGCGTGGACAACCCCGCCCCGGCGGCCGGCGGCCGGGAGATGGAGGCGCTGGAGTCGGTGCTGCTGCGCGGCCCGTACGAGTTCTTCGCCCAGCAGCGGGCGGTCACCGCCCGCGACTTCGAGGTCCTCGCGACCAGCTCCGGCGCGGTGGCGCGGGCGCGGGCGTTCACCCGCGCGGCGGTGTACAGCTTCGCCCGGCCGGGCGAGGTCGAGGTGGTGCTGGTGCCGTACGTGCCGGAGGCGGCCCGACCGGGCGGTCGGCTGCCGGTGGCGGTGCTGCGCGAGCACGAGGTGCCCGAGGCGCGCCACCGGGTCGAGGCGGACCTGGAGGAACGCCGGATGGTCGGCATCCGCTCCCGGGCCACCTGGGCGCGGTTCAAGGCGGTGTCCGTGCGGGCCCGGGTGGTGGTCCGCCGCGAGGAGGACGTGGACGCGGTCCGCCGTCGCATCCACGACCGGCTGCATCAGACGTTGAGTCCGCTGCCCACCGCGCTCAACCCGACCGGCTGGCCGTTCGGCGAGCCGCTGCGGGCGTCCAACGTGTACCGGCTGCTGGAGCACGCCGAGCCGGGGGTGCGCTACGTCGAGTCGGTGCGGTTCGTCGTCGACGAGGCCCCCGACGCCGACGTCCGCGCCCTGGCCGTGGACCAGTACCAGCCGCGCACCTGGTACGCCGGGCGCGGCCCGGTGTTGTTCCGCTCCAGCAACGGCGGCGCGGGTTGGGAGCCGGCCGGTCGCTTCGACGACGAGACGGTGCTGCGGGTGGCACCCGCGCCCGCGCCGGTACGGCCGGGCATCGTCGCGCGTCCCGGCTCGGTGGCCGTGGTGACGCTGCGCGCCTCGGGCGGCTCGCGGGTGCACCTGAGCACCGACCTGGGCGAGACGTGGTCGCTGCTCACCGACCTGGACTCGCGGATCTCCGACGTGGCCTGGCTGGACCGTGACGGCGCGGGCGCGCTGCTGGTGGCCACCGACACCGGCCTGTACGAGGTGTCGCTGCTGCCCGGGGCGGTGCCGTTGCAGATCCTGGTCGACCCGTCCGACGCCGACCGGGGCTTCTACGCGGTCCGCACGTTCGTCTCCGAGCGGGGCGCGCCGGGGGTGGCGGTGGCCGCGCAGGCCAGCTTCGGGGTGTACCTGTCGACCAGCGGCGGCCGACCCGGCAGCTTCACCCATGTCGGTCTGGCCAACGTGGACAACCGGGTCCTCGCCGTGCAGTACGACGGCCCGGCCACCCTGCTGTGGAGCGGCGCGGGCGAACCGGACCCGAAGAAGCCCGGCCAGGGCTGCCACCGCACCCGGCTGTTCGAGTCCGACGTGAAGTGGCAGTCGATGCAGGCTGGGTGGCTCGGCGGCACCTGCCGGGACCTCGCGTTCACTGGTCAGCAGGCGGTGGCGGCCACGCAGAGCGGCGGGGTGTTGCGGCTGGACACGCTGGCCGCCCAGCCGCAGTGGCAGGCGGTGTCGGTCAACTGCGGGTTGCCGTTGCGGGACCGGACCCGGTTCGTGCCGGTCGACGCCATCGCGGTGAGCGGCCCGACGGCCGCCGGCGCGACAGCCGGCGGCACCGGCGCGGCAGAGCGGTTGATCCTGGCCAGCGGCGAACGCGGCGTGCACCGCAGCGCCGACGCGGTCACCTGGACGCCCAGTGCCAACCAGGCCACCGCCGACGTGGTGACCGTCCCCGATACCTGGCTGCTCTGCTCCGGCGAGCACGACATCGAGGTGGTGCGCCAGGATGCGACGCTCGGCGATTGAACGGCTGCTGCCCGCCGCCTACCAGCGGGCCTGCGTGCCGGGCAGCGTGCTCTGGGCGCTGCTGGACGTGATGGAGGGGTTGCACGCCCCGGACGAGGCGATCCTCGCCGAGGTGGACGCGCTGTTCGACCCGTACCGGGCGCCGGACGGGCTGGTCGTGCGGTTGACCCGCTGGGTGGCCATGGACCACGTGGTGGCCTCGCCCCGGCCGGACACCCCGCTGCCGCTGCCGGTGGGTCGGCTGCGCGACCTGGTGGCCAACGCCGCCCTGCTGGCCCGCTGGCGCGGCACCCCGTACGGAATGCGCCGAGCCCTGGAGCTGGCCACCGGGATGTCGGGCTTCGCCATCGACGAGCCCGCCGAGCGGGCCTTCCACGTCGTGGTGCGGGTGCCGGTCGCCGCCGCCGGTCAGCTCGCCGTGATCACACGCATCGTCGAGGCGGAGAAACCCGCCTCGGCCACTGTCGAGATCGTCCTGGAAGAGGAGTCGTCATGACCACCGAGTGGGCGGTCGTCGCCGCCGCCGAGCAGTTCACCCTCGACCCGCGCAACAGCGGCGAGCTGACCTTCACCGTCTCCAACCCGGGCAACGCGCCGGACACCGTGGTGTTCGACGTGGCACCCGGTGACGGCTCCCAGCGGGCGTGGTTCACCGTCGCCGAACCCCAGCGGGTGGTACCCGGCCAGGGCTCGGTGTCGTTCCTGGTCAAGCTCGCCGTGCCGGCCGGCACCCCGCCCCGCCGCTACGACATGACCGGGTTCGCGTACTCGGCGAACACCGCGCCGGAGGAGAGCTCCCGCTCCAGTGGCCGGGTCACGTACGAGGTGCGGGCGGTCGCGCCGCCACGGCGTACCCCGTGGTTGTGGATCGCCGCCGCCGCGGCGTTGGTGCTGGTGGTGGTCGCCGTGGGGGTGGTGTTGCTGACCCGCGACGGCGAGCCGGCCCCCGGCGAGCCGCGGGTGGTCACCGTCGAGGCGGAGAGCCTGGTGGAGGGTGCGGTGATCAAGTCGCCGCAGAACAGCAAGGCGGCCGTGGGCGCGCAGCCCAACTGCTGTGGGGTGACCTGGTCCGGGGACAAGCAGCTCTTCTTCACGGGGCTGGCGATCGGCGACCAGGTCACCGTGACGGTGCAGATCCCGGCCGACGGCACCTGGCGTTTCGCCGCGGTACGCACCACTGCCCTCGACTACGCCAACACCGTCTTCGCCATCGACGGCAACCAGGTCGGCGGCACGTTCCTCGGCTTCACGCCGACGGTGCGGAAGACGGAGTTCCTGGACGTCGGCACGGTCCGGCTCGCCAAGGGCCCCCACCAGGTGACGCTGCTGGTGGTCGGCAAGACGCAGGGCACGAACTCCTACTTCGCGGGGGTGGACACGATCCGGTTCACCGAGATCGTGGCGCAGGCAGTGGCGCGATGAGCGGTCGGCAGAAGGCGCTGCTGGGGTTGCTCGCCGTCCTGCTGGTGGCGCTCTTCGTGGTCGCGGTCGGCGCGGGCCGCGACGACCGGGGTGATCCGGGGGCCCGGCACGGGTTCGTCGACCGGTTGGGCGCGCTGGGCGGCGAGCGTTCCGCTGTGGATCCGGAGACGGTCAGCGCCGACTGCGCCGACGAGGCGGGCCGGTTGGCGTTCTCCGGCAGCTGCGTGGTGCGGGTGGCGGACCCCGACGGGCTGCGCACCCTGGTGCTGCGCAGCGCGGCGCGGTTCACGGTCGTCGCCCCGGCACCCGGCGACGCCGACCTCACGATCCGCGACGAGGTCGAGCCGGCGGCGGACGGCACCGGCGCGGTGGCGAAGATCGCCGTCGATCAGGCCACCGAGGTGGGCCTGATCTGCCCCGGGCTGGGCGGCTGCACTGTCGCCGTGGCCACGTCCTGACCCGGACTGAGAGGAAGGTGCCGCCGTGGGTGACCTGCGCAAGCCGTTCCTGCTGCTGGCCATGCTCGCCATCGTCCTGGCGATCGGGGTGGAACTCGGCGCCGGGCTGCTGCTCGGCGGCGACGACGCCGGTGCGGCCCTCGCGGACAGCGCCGGCGCGCTGGACGTGGAGATCGACGACGTGTCCGGTGTCAGCGAACCGTCCGGCCGGGGCACCGGCTACCTGGCGTTGATCGACGCGGTGGCGGTCTGGAGCACCGGGCTGTTCTGCCTGGGCCTGCTGCTGCCCGAGCGCGTCCAGGGTCGGGTGCAGGGCGTCGCCAGCCTGATCTTCTCGATCATCCTGATCATCGTCGGGCTGGTCGCGCTGGTCGTCGCGTTCGTGGAGCTTTCCATCATGGTGTCGCTGTTCCTGGCCGTCCCCTTCGGCACCCTGGCGTACCTGGCGCTGTGGGGGTTCTTCCCGGTCGGCGAGGCGGCGGTGCTGCTCGGGCTGGTGCTGCTGCTCAAGCTGGTGTGGGCCGGGATGCTGGTGCTGGCCCAGCCGCGCTTCCTGCAGAACAAGGGCCTCGTCCTGCTGATCCTCACCACCCTGCTGTGCACTGTCGTGCTGGAGTTCCTGCACAACCTGGTGCCGGTGATCCTGGTCAGCATCGTCGACGACGTGGCGGCGCTGGTCTTCGCGATCATCGCGATCATCTGGGGGCTGGTGCTGTTGATCGGCTCCATCCCGGCGATCATCAAGGCCATCCGAGTCACCGCCGCCCTCCCGACCCGTTGACGTTTGCGGTATCGGCAACGCCTGGGCGGATTGTCTGTGACCCTGACGGCGTGGACGAGACGCCGGGGCGCGACGCCGTGGAGCTGCGCGTACACGGCATCTCCGGTGTCACCGCCGAGCGGATCCTCGACCACCCGATCGTGACCCGGGTGGCCGGGAACACGCATGCGGGCTTCTTCCGGCCCCGGCCGGGCAGCGGCACCGCCGGCGGGGCCACCGACGGGGTTGCCGTCGAGGCGTACCGCTGGGATTCGCTGACCGCCGGCGCGGCGGTACGGACGGCCTCGATGTTGCTGCTGCTGCCCTTCATGTTGAGCAACCTGGCGATCTGGCTCCGGCCGGCGGGGCACGACAGGTGGGGGCTGCTCGGCCTGCTGTGCCGGTTGCTCGCCGGCACCCTCACGGCCACGTTCGTGCTGGCGGCGGTGGGCGTCACACTGGACCTGGTCGGCTGGCAGTGCGTGCCGTACCCCGGGTGCCGGGCCAGCCGCCCCTACCTGGCCTGGCTGCACAGTCTCCCGGCCGGGCCCCGGCTGGCCCTGCTGTCGATCGTTCCCCTGCTGGCGCTGTGGGTCGTCTGGGCCATCGGCACCCGGTCGGCGCGGGCCTTCGAGGGGTTCGGCCCGTCGGCGGCGCAACCCCGGTCCGACGACCGGGACCAGAGCCTCACCGACGCCGGTTTCTGGCAGGACGCGCACGTCACCGGCTGGCTACGACAGGTCCACGTGGTACTCGGCATCGGGACGCTGAACGTCGCCCTGCTGGCCGGCGTCGGACCGGGCGGGATCGGGGCGACCGGTCACGTCGCGCTGTTCGTGATCGCCGTCGGACTGCTCGGGGCGGGCGTGGTCCTCCTCGCCCTGCCCGGGCCGACCAGCCCGGTGCGGGCCCGACGGATCCTGCGAACCCTGTGGGCGACCACAGTGGTGGCGACCGTGTTGTGCCTCGGCTCGGCCACGCTGGCGGACGCGACGCCGTCCGGCTCGGGCAAGCTGCCCGGGTACGAGGGCGCCGCCGCCGGGGTGGTCGCCACGCAGGGTGCCCTGCTCGTCGTGCTCACCGTCGTCACGTACACCCGCCAGCGTGCCGCCGAGGGCGACGAGCGCCCCGTCCTGCGCGGGCTGGGCACTCCGATCATGGCGGCGGCGGCGGTGAGCGTCGGCGCCGCCTTCACCGCGACTCTGGTCTACCGCGTCGCGGACGCCCTCGACCACGGCGACATCCCCGACCCGATCCGGCCCAACCCGCCGATCGTCGGCCCGCTGGACCCGCCGGTGGCCTACTGGTGGGCCGCGCTCGCCGGACTCAGCGCGCTGCTGATCGGCGCGGCGGTGACGTTGGTGACCCTCCTGCTGAGCCGGCGACGGCGACGGCGGCTGGCGGCACGGATCGTCGAGCGGGACTACCCCGACGTGCCGGCGGCGGACGCGCACCGGCTGCGCCTGGTCCGGGAGACCATCGCCCGGTCCCGGGTCACCGAGGAGCTCGGCCCCGTGCTGCTCGCGTTCCTGGTGATCGCGTCGCTCGGGCTGGCCACCGTCGCCTTCGACGTGATCGGGATCGGTCCCACCCAACTCGCGGACCGGCTGGGCGGGGACGGCGGCGCGGCAGTCGTGCTCGCCTACGTCACCGACGCCGGGGTCTGGGTGATCAGCCTGCTGGTGATCTGCCTGCTGATCCTCGGGTTCCGCGCGTACCGGTCGGCGCAGACCCGGCGGGTGGTGGCGGTGCTGTGGGACCTCGGCACCTTCTGGCCCCGGACGGTCCACCCGTTCGCGCCGCCCTGCTACGCCGCCCGCGCCGTCCCCGAGTTGGCGAAACGGGTCACCGGGCTCACCGCACGGGGGCCGGTGGTCATCTCCGGGCACAGCCAGGGCTCGGTGCTCGCCGCCGCCACCATCCTGCACCTACCGCCGGCCGTGCTGACCCGGGTGTCGCTGTTGACCTACGGCTCACCCCTGCGGCGCACCTACGCGCGGCTCTACCCCGCGTACTTCGGACCTCGGACGCTGCACGACCTGGGTGGGCGGATCGGCTGGCGGTGGCGCAACCTGTGGCGGGACACCGACCCGATCGGCGGGCCGATCTTCCCTCCGGGCTCGCACGGAACACCGCCGGACGTCGACATCCGACTGCGGGATCCCCGCAGCCTGACCATCGACCCGGCGGACACCGTGCCGCCGCCGATCGAAGGGCACTGGCCGTACCACACCCAGGCCGCGTACCAGATGGCGATTCGTGAGCTGACCGACCTGTCCGGCTGACCCGCGCTCACGGCGCCAGCGCGACCAGGGCCGTCACCGCGTCCCGGTCGAGGGTCCCGTCGGCCACCCACACCCGGTACCCGCCGTGCCGGCTCCCACCGGCCGGCACCACCGCCGGGCGGTCGAACGCGAACGCCACACAGACTCCCGGATACATCCCGGTCCGCACGAACCACCTGTCGTCGCGGCCGAGGCCCGCGAAGACCAGGGTGTACGCCCCGCCGCCCGACCGGACGCCGGTCAGCGCGAGCCACGGCGCCGCGCTGCCGTTGACCGTCTCCTCCCCGGCCGCGTCGGCGGTGAACACCGCCGGTTCGCCGTCGGCGGCGGCCCGCCAGAAGAACCCGCCGTAGCCGGCCCCGCCCGGGCGGCCGTTGGTGGCCGGGCTGCCCAGCCGGATCTCCCGGTCGTCCGGGGCGACGAGAACGGACTCCACGTCGAGCCGCCAGGCGTACGGCGCGACCACCGACGCGGCGAGCCAGCGCCGCTCGGACAGCAGCACCCCGCCGGCCCGGTCGCGCCACTGGAGATCGTGCGCATACCGGCCCGGGGACCGTTCGACCTCGCCGGTGTGCGCGATGACGCCGTGGTCGTCCCGCCAGGTGTAGCCGACGTCGCGAACGTAGGTGCGCCCGCCCCAGAGGTTGCTGCCGTCGACGTCCTGCACCGCGAGGGACGCGCCGAGGTGCCACACGTGGTCGGCGGGGAGCGCGTCGGTGACCACCGTTCCGCCGAGCGTGCGTACCGGGTGCAGGTACGGTCGGGGCCCGTGCCGCGCGTCCAGCGCGGGGTCGAGCACGTACTCGGCCACCTCCGTCGCCCCGACCGTCAGCCGCACCGGCTCCCCGCTCACTGCATCTCCCCACGACCGGCGACGGCGACCGGGACCGGCCGGCGGATGGTGACGGCGTGCAGGGCGGCCACCGTGTAGCCGGCGAGGATCGGCACCGCGACCGGAGTGACCAGGACGGTGAGCAGCCCGGCCAGCGCGACGACCCCGGTGAGCGCCGCCCAGCGGGTGGGCGCATCGAGGCAGGCGCGGACGGCGGAGCGGGCCGAGGCCCGCCACCTGTCGCTTATACACATCTGAC
>NZ_QGSY01000178.1 GCF_003857035.1 Micromonospora arida | reverse complement strand
GGGCCGGGGAAGCCGCGGTAGCGACCGTCGTCGGGTCGCCGCCGATCACCACGGCGGGGGTACGGTCGCGGGCTCGGCGGATGCTGGCCCGGATCCGGGCGATCAACTCGGCCGCGGCGAACGGTTTCACCAGGTAGTCGTCGGCGCCCAGGCTCAGGCCCTCCACGCTGGCCTCCCCACCGGCGCGGGCGGAGAGCACCAGCACCGGCAGCGTCCGGGTCGTCGGGTCGGCGCGTAGTCGGCGCACCAGGTCGAAGCCGTCCAGCACCGGCATCATCACGTCGGTCAGGACCAGGTCGGGCAGATCACGGTGGATCTCGTCGAGGGCCTGCCGGCCGTCGGTGACGGCCCGCACCCGCCAGCCCTGGCCGGTGAGCAGCCGGGTGAGGTACGCCCGCATGTCGGCGTTGTCGTCGGCGAGCAGGATCCGGGCCCCGGACAGCTCGTCCGTGGCCGGCCCGGACGCCGGATCGGGCCCGGTCAGCGCGTCGTCCGGTTCGGTGAGCCAGCCCATTGCCGCCTCGACGGCGGCGCGGGCCGCGTCACCCCGCCCGTCCACTGCCGGCCCGGTGACCGCGGTGCGGTGCGCCGCCGACCAGGGCAGCGTCACGGTGAACCTGCTGCCGAAGCCCACCTGACTGGTCACGCGGACGTCGCCGCCCTCCAGCCGGGCCAACTCGTGCACCAGGGCCAGGCCGATGCCCGTGCCCTCGTGACTGCGCGAGCGCGCGCCCCGCACCCGGTGGAAGCGTTCGAAGAGCTTCGGCAGGTCCCGTTCCGCGATGCCGATGCCGGTGTCCGCGACGGTGAGGCGCACTTCCTCGTCGTCGGCGTCGAGGGTGACCCGGATGCGGCCGATGAACGTGTACTTCAGCGCGTTGGAGAGCAGGTTCGTGACGATGCGTTCCCAGTTGACCGGATCGACCGCGACCGGCCGGGGCAGCGGTGGGCAGCTCACCTCCAGAGTCAGCCCGGCCCGCTCGACGGCGGCCCGGAACACCCCGGCGAGCTCGGCGGTCAGCGCGGCCAGATCCACCACCCGGGCGTCGCTGCGCGCCCGCCCGGCCTCCAGGCTGGAGAAGGTGAGCAGGCTGTTGACCAGCGTCAACAGTCGGGTGGCGTTACGCCAGCCGGTCTCCACCCGCTCCCGCTGCACCGCCGCCAACGGGGCGGTGGCGTCGGTGAGGGCGTCGGTCAGCGGGCCGAGGATCAGGGTCAACGGGGTACGGAACTCGTGGCTGACGTTGGCGAAGAAGTCGGTCTTGACCCGGTCCAGTTCCGCCATCGCCTCGATCCGGCGCCGCTCCTCCTCGTACTCCTGGGCGTTGCGCATCGCCACGGAGATCTGCTGGGCGAGCAGTTGGTGGAAGGAGCGGTACGCCTCGTCGAGCCCTCGGCTGGGGCTGACCCCGGCGAGCAGGACGCCGAGCGGCTGATCCTCGTCGGCGGAGGGCAGCGGCAGCGCCAGTGCGGTGCGGACCGGGTCGTTCCACGGGCCGGCGGGCAGCGGCAGCCGGTCGGCGACATCGATCACCTGGGTCGCCCGGCCCTCGGCGGCGTCCGCCAGCCCCCAGGCGTACGCGGGCGGGCCCGGGTCGGTCAGCTCGACGGCGTCCGGCAGGGCCCGAGCGTGCCCCTGGTCGCCGCCGGTGCAGGCGACCCGGCGCAGGGCCGTGCCGTCGCGCAGGTAGATGGCGGCGAACGGCACGTCCAGGGGGTGGCCGTCGATCACGTCGATCAGCCGAGCGCCGGTGGCGTCCACGTCGACGGTCCGCCCGTCGCCGAGCACGGACAGGTCGCGCAGGAGACGGAGCCGGCGTTCGCCGACCACCTGCTGGGTGACCTCGCTGCACACGGTCAGTACGCCGACGGTGCGGCCGTCGTCGTCGCGGGCCGGGGCGTGCGAGACGCTGAAGTACGCCTCCTCGCGGTAGCCGGCCCGCTCCAGCAGCAGTTGCAGCGCGGGGACCCAGCTGGCAACCCCGGTCGCCATGGCCTCCTCGATCAGCGGGGCGAGCACGTGCCAGCCCTCGGCCAGCGTCACCCGGACGTCGTCGCCGAGCGCGGCGGGGTGCTTGTCGCCGATCAGCGCCGAGTACGCGTCGTTGTAGAGCTGGGAGTAGCTCTCGCCCCAGAGCAGCAGCATGGGGTACCGCGAGGAGAGCACCATCCGGACGGCGGCGCGCAGGCTCTGCGGCCATCCGCCGACCGGGCCCAGCGGGGTGTGGGCCCAGTCCAGCTGTGCCATCAACCGCCCGGTGTCGCCGCCGCCGACGAACAGGTCTGTGCTGGGTCGTGTCACGCTCGATCCGACCCCATCGCAAGCCCCCGTTCCGGGCCCAACGACCCCTGCCGCGTTACCTACCCATCCTGACACCTCTACTCACCTGTGCCGACGCCGGTACCCACCGTCGAACCGGCGGCGGTTCGGGACGAACGACTGATGCCCAGTAGATCGATATCTGTAAGTCTCTCGGGTATCTCTCCAACCCCGAGGAGCCCCCATGAGAGGCAGAACGCTGAGCGCGGGAATCGCGCTCGCCGTGTTCGCCGGGATGACGGTGACGCTGGCCACCCAGCCGGCGACCGCGTCACCTTCGACCGCGACGACGGCGGTGACCCGGCCGATCGCCGCGGCCGCCGCCGCGTTGGCCGCACCGGACATCTCCGTCACCAACGTCCAGGCGCACCTGACCCAGTTCAACACCATCGCCACCAGCAACGGCGGCAACCGCCGGGCCGGCTCGGCCGGCTACACCGCCTCGCTCAACTACGTCAAGACCAGGCTCCAGGCGGCCGGCTACACCGTCAGCGAGCAGTACTGCTCCAGCTGCACGTACCCCTCGAACAACCTGATCGCCGAGTGGCCCGGCGGCCCGACCGACCAGGTGGTCATGTTCGGCGCGCACCTGGACGGCGTCTCGGCCGGTCCGGGCATCAACGACAACGCCACCGGCTCGTCGACCCTGCTGGAGAACGCGCTGGTCCTGGCCGCGCAGAACCCGACCATGACGAAGAAGGTGCGGTTCGCCTGGTGGACCGACGAGGAGCAAGGGCTCAACGGCTCCCGGTTCTACGTCAACTCGCTCAACGCCACCCAGCGCGGCTACATCAAGGGCTACTACAACTTCGACATGGTCGGCTCGACCAACGGCGGCTACTTCATCAACCGGGTCACCTCGACCACGGCGGCGCCGCTGAAGGCGTACTGGGACTCGCTGGGCCTGCAACCGGAGGAGAACGTCGAGGGCCAGGGCCGCTCCGACGACTACTACTTCCAGCAGGCCGGCATCCCCACCTCGGGTTACGCCGCTGGCGCCAGCGCCCGCAAGACCAGCGCCCAGGCCGCCAAGTGGGGCGGCACCGCCAACTCCGCGTACGACCCCTGCTACCACCGCGCCTGTGACACCACCGCCAACGTCAGCGCGACGGTGCTGAACCGGGCGGCCGACGGTGTCGCGTACGCGCTGTGGCAGCTCGCCGTGGGTGGCGGCACCCCCACCAACGACTTCTCCGTCGCGGTCAGCCCCACGACGCGCACCGTCGCGCGGGGCGCCAGCACCACCGCGACGGTCTCCACCGCCACCACGGCCGGCTCGGCGCAGTCGGTGAGCCTGTCCGCCTCCGGCGCGCCCAGCGGGGTGAGCGTCTCGTTCAGCCCGTCCTCGGTGACCTCCGGCGGCTCGTCGACGATGACCCTGACCGCGTCGGCCAGCGCGGCGACCGGCACCTTCACCATCACGGTCACCGGCACCGGCTCGGTCACCCGCACCGCCAGCCTCACCCTCACCGTGACCGGCACCGGCGGCTGCGCCGGCGGCCAGGTGATCGCCAACGGCGGCTTCGAGAGTGGCACCACGCCGTGGACCGCGTCCTCCGGGGTGATCACCAACTCCAGCAGCAAGCCGGCCCGGACCGGGTCGTACAAGGCGTGGCTCAACGGGTACGGCAGCACCCGCACCGAGACCCTGTCCCAGTCGGTGACCGTGCCGGCCGGGTGCGCCAGCTACACGCTGTCGTTCTGGACGCGCATCGACACCGCCGAGACGACCACGTCCACGGCGTACGACAAGCTGACCGTGCGGATGGGCTCGACCACGCTGGCGACGTACTCGAACCTCAACGCCTCCAGCAGTTACGTCCAGCGCACGCTCAACGTGGCCGCGTACGCCGGGCAGACGGTGACGCTGACGTTCACCGGCACCGAGGACTCCTCGCTGCAGACCAGCTTCGTGATCGACGACGTGACGCTGCAGGCGAGCTGACCGCGTACCCCGTCAGGCGGGCCGTCGCCGGTGTTCCCGGCGGCGGCCCGTCGCCGTCACGGGTCAGGGCAGTTGCGGGTAGAGCGCGCCCACCCCGCCGGCGAGCCCGGCCTGGACCTGCCGACTGATGTCGTCGGCGACGATCTCGTACGCGTCGGCCTCGATGCCGTCCACGCCGATGCGGGCGATCGACGCCGGGTCGGACTTGGGGCCGGTGACGTCGGCGGCCATGTCGGTGTCCAGGTAGCCGACGTGCAGGCCGGCGACCCGGACGCGCCGGTCGGCGAGTTGGACGCGCAGCACGTTGGTCATCGCCCACTCGGCGGACTTGGCGACGCTGTAGGCCGGGTGGATCGGGGAGCCGAACCAGGAGAGCACGGAGAGCACGTTGAGGACCGTTCCACCGCCGTTGCCGGCGATGACCGGCGCGAACGCCCGGATCGTCGACAGGGTGCCGATGTAGTGGGTCTCCAGCTCCAGCCGGATGAGGTCCAGGTCGCCGTCGAGGAGGTCGGTCCGGGTGTCGATGCCCGCGTTGTTGATCAGCAGGTTCACGCCGCCGGCCAGCTCGGCGGCGGCGGCCACCGAGGCGGGGTCGGTGATGTCGAGGCGGACCGGCGTCACGCCGGGTAGGTCGACGCTGTCGGGGTTGCGGGCGCCGGCGTAGACGGTGGCGCCCCGGGCGAGGAGTTCGGCGGCCAGGTGCCGGCCGAGGCCACGGTTGGCGCCGGTGACGAGGGCGGTGCTTCCAGCGATCTTCATGGCCGTCACGCTATCCGACCTGACTTCTGCTCAACAAAGTCAGCTATGTCACGAGGGTGGACCGACCGGATCGGGAATACGACCCGGATGCGGCCACAGCCGGACCGGTGACGACTCGTATCCTTTCCGCGAACCTCCGTGCGAGCCGAGATGGGAGACGGTGTGAGCAACCAGGCCGAAACGTTGGAATTCCAGGCCGAGGCGCGTCAGCTCCTCCAGTTGGTGGTCCACTCGATCTATTCGAACAAGGACGTCTTCCTGCGGGAACTCATCTCGAACGCGTCCGACGCACTGGACAAGCTCCGACTGGCCACCCTCGTCGACAAGGACCTCGTCGCCGACACCGACGACCTGCACGTCGCCCTGGAGATCGACCGCGACGCCCGCACCCTCACCGTGCGGGACAACGGCATCGGGATGACCCGCGACGAGGTCGTCCAGCTGATCGGCACGATCGCCAAGTCGGGCACCGCCGAGCTGCTGCGCCAACTGCGCGAGTCCGCCGACGCCCACGCCAAGCAGGACCTCATCGGCCAGTTCGGCGTCGGTTTCTACGCCGCGTTCATGGTCGCCGACCGGGTCACCCTGCTGACCCGCAAGGCCGGCGAGACCGGCGGCACCCGCTGGGAGTCCGCCGGCGAGGGCACGTACTCGATCGAGGCGGTCGACGAGGCGCCGCAGGGCACCACGGTGACGCTGCACCTCAAGCCGGCCGACACCGAGGACAACCTGCACGACTACACCGCCGAGTGGACCGTCCGCGAGATCGTCAAGCGCTACTCCGACTTCATCGCCTGGCCGATCCGGATGAGCGTCGAACGCCCCGGCGCCGACGGTGAGGCCGCCACCCGCGAGGTGCAGACCCTCAACTCGATGAAGGCACTCTGGGCGCGGCCCCGCGACGAGGTCGACGCCGCCGAGTACAACGAGTTCTACAAGCACGTCAGCCACGACTGGGCCGACCCGCTCGAGGTCGTGCACATGAAGGGCGAGGGCACCTTCGAGTACGAGGCGCTGCTCTTTCTGCCCAGCCACGCCCCCCTGGACCTGTTCTCCCCGCAGGGCCGCCGTGGCGTCCAGCTCTACGTCAAGCGCGTCTTCATCATGGACGACTGCGAGGCGCTGGTCCCGACCTACCTGCGCTTCGTCAAGGGTGTGGTCGACGCGCACGACCTGTCGCTGAACATCTCCCGGGAGATCCTCCAGCAGGACCGGCAGATCCAGATCGTCCGCCGCCGCCTGGTCAAGAAGGTCCTCGCCACGGTCAAGGACCTCAAGGCCAACCACGCCGAGCGCTACCGCACCTTCTGGACCGAATTCGGCGCGGTGGTCAAGGAAGGACTGATCGACGACACCGACAACCGGGACACCCTGCTGGACATCCTGTCGGTGGCCTCCACCAACGACCCGGCCGAGCCCACCGACCTGGCCGGCTACGTGTCGCGGATGAAGGACGGCCAGAGCGACATCTGGTACGCCACCGGCGAGTCCCGGGCCGCCATCGAGAACTCTCCGCACCTGGAGGCGTTCCGGGCCAAGGGGCACGAGGTGCTGCTCCTCACCGACCAGGTCGACGAGGTGTGGGTCGAGCGGGTCGGCACGTACGACGGTCGTCCACTGCGCTCGATCGCCAAGGGCGAGATCGACCTGGACACCGACGAGGAGAAGCAGCAGGCCGAGGCCGAGCGCGAGCAGCAGCGACAGGAGTTCGCCGGGCTGCTCGACTGGCTGGGGACCACCCTCACCGACAGCGTCCGGGAGGTTCGCCTCTCGTCCCGGCTCACCACCTCGCCAGCCTGCGTCGTCGGCGACGCCCACGACCTCACCCCGACCCTGGAGAAGATGTACCGGGCGATGGGGCACGAGATCCCCACGACCAAGCGGATCCTGGAGATCAACCCCGGTCACCCGCTGGTGTCGGGGCTGCGCAAGGCCCACGAGCAGGGCAGCGACACGGCCGCCCTGACCGAGACCGCCGAGCTGCTCTACGGCCTGGCGGTGCTCGCCGAGGGCGGTGAGCTGACCGACCCGGCCCGCTTCACCCGGACGCTCGCCGACCGGCTGGCCCGCACGCTGTAGGCGTAGGGGGATCGCTCGCCCGCAGCTAACGTGACGCGTCCCGCACGAGAGGGTGGAGTCCGTCGGTGCTCAGGATGGTGCTGCGTACGTCAGCTGCGGTGGCGGCCGTCTGTACGGTGACCGCGTGCGGCTCCTCACCGGCTCGTACAGCGGACCGGTCAGCGGGCGAAGCGATCCCCTCCGCGGCGTTGTCCGCACGCCTGGACGCCACGGACTCGGTGCCGCCAGGATTCACTGTGGAGATTGCGACAGTCGGGCAACAAACCCGGTGGTGACAGATTCCTGGACCAGCTCGCCGAAGCTGCGCTCCGCAGATACCAGGCGACCGCCTGAATCGAACTGTCAGGCCGGGCAGTGGCCGTGTTCGCCACGCCTGCTGTGCCGACCTGATCGGAAACGGTCCACGATGGTTGCTGCACAGACGTCGATCGCCCGCAACCGCTGCGGTACCCGCCCCGCGTGGCCCGGTGAAGAAGTTCACAGGGGGTGGGCGACCGTCAACGACCGTGCCTAACGTCGGTCGGGTTCGCCATTGCGGACACCACGGCCGGCAACGCCAAATCCTGCCCCCGGTCGTCGGAACCCAGTCACCCGGGCAGGAGCGGGGGACCCACACGTTCCTCGGTGCATGTCACCTCGGGGTGAAGCCGCCACCGCGCGGCCGGGCTCCTCGGCCCGAACCCGACAGCTCACCTCGCCGGCGTGGAGGAAGCTCACATGACGTCTGTCTACACCCCCCGTCATCGACGGGTCACCACCCGCCGCCTCGCCGTCGGCACCCTTGCCGTTGGCGCGGTCACCGGCGCCGTCGCCCTCTTCGGGCCGGCCGCCCCGGCGCAGGCCGCCGTCAACTGGGACGCGATCGCCAAGTGCGAGTCCGGCGGCAACTGGAAGATCAACACTGGTAACGGGTACTACGGCGGGCTTCAGTTCTCGCAGAGCACCTGGGCCGGTTACGGCGGCAAGAAGTACGCCGCCCGCGCCGACCTGGCCAGCCGTGGCGAGCAGATCGCCATTGCCGAGAAGGTGCTCGACGGGCAGGGCATCGGCGCGTGGCCGACCTGCGGCAAGAAGGGTGGCTCCGCGACCAAGCCCACCGCGAAGCCGTCGACCAGATCCACCGAGAAGTCGACGACGTCGACGGCGAAGCCCACCAAGCCGCAGGAGCGGTCGTCGCGTGGCGAGCAGCCGGCGACCCGTGACCACCAGCGCACCGCGCCGGTGGCGGGCGGCCAGACGTACCTGGTCAAGGCGGGCGACACCCTGTCCGAGATCGCTGCCGACCAGCGGGTGGCCGGCGGCTGGCAGGCCCTGTACGAGGACAACCGGCAGGTGGTCGGCGCAGACCCGGGTCTGATCTTTCCGGGTCAGCGGCTCAGCCTCTGACGGATGACACACGAACGCTCGGCCGGGTCACCGGCCGAGCGTTCGTGTGTGTCGTGCTGTCAGCCCGGGTGCCCGTGCCTCGTGCGGGCCGCCGTCACGCCGCCGAGGCGGACGCCTTCGGTCCTCGATGCGACGCTGCCGGGCCGGCGTTCCAGCCCCAGCGGGAGGCTGGCACCGGGGACTCCCCGGGACGGCCCGCGCCCACCTCGTCACTGTCGTCGCCGTCGGTGGTCCTCTCGACCGAGTCGGGCGTGCTGCGGGACAGTCGCAGCGACTGCTCGGCGCCGTTGCGGGCCGCGCACGGCCAGGACTGCCCGGCGCACTGGAGGTTGCGGCACTGGTCCTCGTCGTCCGGCTCGTGTGCGCTCAGCACGTCGATCGCCAACTGCCACAGCAGCGGGTCGGTCACGTCGTGCGGACGCTCGGCGGTGCGACTCGGTCGGTTGCTGGTGTCGTCGGACATGGATGGGCCCCCCTCGTCAGGCTGTACCCCTCAAGGGTCACCCGTCAGCCGCCGGCTAAACCGCCGACCTGCTGTGATGTGTCTCTGATCGCAGCTCGGCCGTGGACGCCGCACGCTTATCGGTCAGTCCGGCAGAAGTGGCATCTCCACGCCCGGCTCCCGGCCGAGCAACACCGCCCGCGTGAGCGCCGCTGATCCGAACCGGTCGCGGACCGCGTCGACCGCAGCGTCCAGATGGGACCCGGGGTCTGGCTGGAACGGCAGCTCAGGCTGGACCGGGTTGTCGTCGAGGTTGCCCACGGAGACACCGATCAGGGTGATGCCACGGCGATCGATCTCGGGCAGCGCGGCCCGCAACAACATCCGCGCGGCGGCGAGTAGCGCCGTCGTGTCGGCGGTCGCCTTACCCACCGTGTGCGAGCGGGTCGCCCGGGTGTAGTCGCCGAAGCGCAGCCGCAACACCACGGTGCGGCCCGACCGCCCGGCCGTCCGCATCCGCCGGCTGACCCGGTCGACCAGCCCGGCGAGGATGGCGTCCAGTTCCGTCGAGGCGTGCGGACTGCGACTCAGTGCGTGCTGCGCGCCCATCGAACCGCGCCGCCGCCCCACCTGCACCGCCCGGGGGTCGCGATTGTGCGCCAGAGCGTGCAGGTGCCGGCCGGCACCCGCGCCGAGCAGCGACACCAGCGCCGCCTCACCGAGGCGGGCCACCTCCCCGACGGTACGGATCCTGCGTTCGCGCAGCTTGGCGGCCGTGACCGGGCCGACGCCCCAGAGCCGTTCCACCGGCAGCGGGTGCAGGAACGCCAGCTCGGCGTCCGGTGCGACCACCAGGAGGCCGTCCGGTTTCGCCACGCCGCTGGCCACCTTGGCCAGGAACTTCGTGCGGGCCACCCCCACCGTGATCGGCAGGTGGACCCGGTCGCGGACCTCCCGGCGCAGCCGTTCGGCGATCTCGGCCGGTGGCCCGACCAGCCGCCGCAGACCACCCACGTCGAGGAAGGCCTCGTCGATGGAGAGCCCCTCGACCAGCGGTGTGGTCTGCCGGAAGATCTCGAAGACCGCCCGGCTCGCCGCCGTGTACGCCGACATCCGCGGCGGCACGACGATCGCGTCCGGGCACAGCCTTCGCGCCTGCTGGCCGCCCATCGCGCTGCGGACGCCCCGCGCCTTCGCTTCGTAGCTGGCCGCGAGCACCACGCCGCCACCGACGATCACCGGCCGCCCACGCAGGCGCGGGTCGTCACGCTGCTCGACCGACGCGTAGAACGCGTCCAGGTCGGCGTGCAGGATGCTGGCGCCGGGCGACACGTACACATGTTCGCATGGCGTCCGGCGAATGCGGCAGTGAGCTGGGCGAACGCCGATCAGTCGAGGCAGAACTCGTTGCCCTCGGGGTCGGCCATGACGAGATGACCGGCGCCCAACGGGGGAGCGGGCTCGTGCCGACTCAGCCGCTTGGCACCACGCGAGACGAGCCGTTCGGCTTCGGCCTCCAGGGCCGCCATCCGCTCGTCACCCTCCAGTCCGGGGGCCGCGCGTACGTCGAGGTGGACGCGGTTCTTCACCTGCTTGTGCTCCGGCACCCGCTGAAAGAACAGCCGTGGTCGTGTGCCCTGGGGGTCGACCACCGCCGACGCGTCGTTGCGGTTCTCCGGCGGCACACCCATCGCCTCCAGCGCCTGGTCCCACGACTCGAAGTCTCCGGGTGGTGCCTGTACCTGGTAGCCGAGCGCCTCGGCCCAGAACGTGGCCAACCGCGCCGGGTCGGCGCAGTCGAACGTGATCTGGACGTCGCGGATCACTGCGGATCCCTGCTTCCTGTTCTGGTCGGTCATGATCCCAGCCTCTCGCGGATAGCGGACAGGGTTGTTCCGCTATCCGTGCAACGATCGACGGGTGACCGTCGAGGCGACGACCGAGCGGGTGCTGCGCCTGCTGGCGCTGCTGCAACGACGACTGTCCTGGACGGCCACCGAACTCGCCGCCGAGCTGGGGGTCACCGGCCGGTGCGTGCGCCGCGACGTGCAGCGTCTGCGGACGCTCGGCTACCCGGTGCGCGCGGTGTCGGGCGTCGGTGGCGGCTACCAACTCGGCGCGGGCACCCGGCTGCCGCCGTTGCTCCTCGACGACGAGGAGGCGATCGCCACGGCGGTGTCGCTGCGGCTCGCCTCCTGGGGCACGATCGCCGGGGCGAGCGAGGCGGCGCTGCGGGCACTCGCGAAGCTCGACCAGGTGATGCCGGCGCGGCTGCGCGCCGAGGTACGGGCGGTGCACGGCTCCACCGACACCCTCATCGGCCCGGTCGCCGAGATCGACGCGGAGCTGCTGGTGACACTCGCCCGGGCCTGTCGGGACGGGGTACGCGTTCGGTTCCACTATCCCGACCGGGACGCTGGCGAGCGGGAACGGACGGTCGAGCCGATCCGGATGGTCACGACCGGCCGCCGCTGGTATCTGATGGCCTGGGACGTCGACCGCGCCGACTGGCGGACGTTCCGGCTGGATCGGATGCGGGCTGCGGTGGCGACGACCTGGCGTTTCCCGGCGCGCGAGCACCCGGATCCGGTCGCCTTCGTGCAGCGGGCCGTGACCGGGGCACCGTACCGCCACCTCGCCCGGGTGCGGGTGCACGCCCCACCGGAGCGGTTGCGGGAGGTGGTCCCACCACAGGTGGGACGGGTCGAGGACGACCGCGACGGATGGTCCGTGCTGGTCGTCGGCGGCGACAACCTGGACTGGCTCGCCGCGCACCTCGCCCGCCTGGATCACGAGATGGAGGTGCTGGAGCCTCCCGAGCTGCGCGAGGCCGCAGGCCGGCTCGCCCGTCGCCTGGCGATGCTTGCCGGTGCGCCGTCGGAGCCCGGCGCGCGGTGACGCAGCGTGTAGTGGCGCAGCGACACCGGGCTGCCGTCGGGAGCGGCCCATGGTGCCGTGCTGGTGCCGACACACTGCCATCCTGCGCGCTCGTACAGCGCGGCGGCCGCGGTGCCATCGGCGGCCAACTCCAGCACCAGGTCCGTTCTGCGTTTGTCCGCCCACCGGCCGGCCCGGTCCAGCAGGGCGCTGCCCAGCGCCAACCCACGGGCTTTCGGCACCACGAAGAGACGAGCCACCTCGGCCGTCGACCGGCCGGGCGGCCCGTCCACCAGGTCGGGGATCCGATGCACCGCGACGTGTCCGACAACGGCCGCGTCGGCGTCGACGGCGACCCAGGCTCGCGCCGGGTGCGGCTCGCGCAGCCAGCGGTGCGGGTCGGCGGGCCAGTTCAGCGGGTACCCGTCGACCCGGTGAACCTCGGCGAGCGCCGCGACGCAACCGTCCAGGTCGGTGGCGCGCCGCCGACGGACAGCGGGTCGGTTCACAGGTCGTCGAACGGGCCGGCGTAGCGGAACTCGCCCCGGATCGACTCGCGCCAGGCGTGCAACGGGCGAGCCATGAAGTACTGCGGCCCCCACGGCTGCGGCGGGGTGACGCCCAGCTCGACGGCCGGCCGGAACCCGAAGCGCGGGTAGTAGTCGGGATGCCCGAGCAGGACCACCAGCGGCTCGTCCCGCGCGTCGGCCGCGCCGAGCACCGCGTGCATCAACGCACTGCCGACCCCGCGTCGCTGCCAGTCGGGCAGCACGCCCAGCGGCCCCAGGCCCAACGCCACCGGCGCACCACCCACCCGGCCGCGGGTGGCCATCACGTGCCCGACCACCTGGCCGTCCGAATCGGTCGCCACCAGGGAGTACGCGGGCAGCCAGCCCTCGTCGTCGCGCAGCGCGTCGACAAGGGTCGCCTCGACCGGTAGGCCGTCACCGCCGTCGGCCTTGGCGAAGGCTGCGGAGTGCACCTCCCGGATGGCATCAACGTCGGCGGGCGTCTCGCGTCTGATCAGCACCGCGCCACCATAGACGCGGTGAGTCGCCGGCTCCACGCGTTTATCGCAGGCACCGATCTGCCGGCGGTCGTCGTGCCTGGCGGTCGTGGCGGCCGGCGATCGTGGCGGCTGGCGGTCGTGGTGGGTTGCGGTCGTGGTGGCCGGCGGGCGGCACTTCGCGGACATGGCGGGGAAACGCTTGATGTCTGTGAGTCATCAAGATGCCGCCCAGTCATCAAGCGATCCGCGATCCGCGATCCGCGATCCGCGATCCGCGATCCGCGATCCGCGATCCGCGATCCGCGATCCGCGATCCGCGATCCGCGATCCGCGATCCGCGATCCGCGATCCGCGATCCGCCACCCCGGGCCTGGTACTTCTCTGGCCCAGGCGTGCGGCCCTCGCCGGCTGATCTCAGCCGACGGCGGTGGCGGAGGGCGGGGCGCTGCCGCCCTGTGGTGCCTCCGGGACCATCAGCCGGATGATCTCCGCCTGGTCGGCGGGCGAGGGCAGTCCCCATTCCGGTCGGTAGCCGTATACCTGGTGTAGTGGGGTGGAGCCGGTGCGGCCGTCCAGGATCTCCACGGCGTCGGTGCCGATCAGGCCGGGGTGTTCGACGCCGCAGGCCTCGGCGACCTTGGTCAGGTCGCGGCGCAGCGTCCGCAGGTAGTTGGCCGCCCGGACCGACTTCAACGTCGGGTCCAGGCCCCGGGCGAGCCACGTGTTCTGGGTGGCGACGCCGGTGGGGCAGGTGTCGGTGTGGCACTTCTGCGCCTGGATGCAGCCGATCGCCAACATCGCCTCCCGACCGACGTTGACCAGGTCGCAGCCGAGCGCGAACGCCACGATGGCGTTGTCCGGCAGGCCGAGCTTGCCGCCGCCGACGAAGACCACCTTTTCATGCAGATCGTGCTCGGCGAAGATCTTGTACACCCGGGAGAAGCCCTGTTGGAACGGGAGCGACACCGAGTCGGTGAAGATCAGTGGTGCGGCCCCGGTGCCGCCCTCGCCGCCGTCGATCGTCACGAAGTCCACACCCCGGCCGGTGTCCCGCATCAGGGTGGCCAACTCCTGCCAGAAGCCCAGGTCACCGACCGCCGACTTGATGCCGACCGGCAGTCCCGTCTCGGCGGCCAGCAATTCCACCCAGTCGAGCAGGCTGTCGCAGTCGGAGAACTCGGCGTGCCGGGACGGACTGACGCAGTCCTGACCGGCCGGGATGCCCCGGGTGGCGGCGATCTCGGCGGACACCTTCGCCCCGGGCAGCAGCCCACCGAGGCTCGGCTTGGCGCCCTGGCTCAGTTTGATCTCCAGCGCCCGCACCGGTGCGCCGGCGACCAGGTCCTTCAACCGGTCGAGGCTGAACCGGCCGTGTTCGTCACGGCAGCCGAAGTACGCGGTGCCGAGTTGGAAGACCAGCTCACCACCGTTGCGGTGGTACGGCGACAGGCCGCCCTCGCCGGTGTTCTGCAGGCAGCCGGCGAGCGCCGCCCCCTTGTTGAGCGCGGTGATGGCGTTGCCGGAGAGCGAGCCGAAGCTCATCCCGGAGATGTTGACGACCGACTCCGGTCGGAACGCCCGGGCGCGTCCCCGTGCCGCGCCGAGCACCTTCGCGCAGGGCAACCGCACGTCGTGCCCGGCGGTCGGTGACGACGGAGGCACGGCACGGCCGAACGTGCGGTGCTTGATGATCGGGTACCCGGCGGTGTACTCGATGTCGTTGTCAGTGCCGAAGCCGAAGTAGTTGTTCTCCTCCTTGGCCGACGCGTACACCCAGCGGCGCTGGTCGCGGGTGAACGGCCGCTCCTCGTTGTTGCCGGCCACGATGTACTGCCGTAGCTCCGGCCCGATCGTCTCCAACAGGTAGCGGGCCCGGCCGAGGACCGGAAAGTTGCGCAGCAGCGCATGGTCGCGCTGGATCAGGTCCCGCGCGGCGAGGGCCGCGACGGCGGCGGCGACAGCGGGTACGGCTCGACGGGCCCAGGTCATGCCCGGAACTCTTTCCGCCCGTGCGGCGGATCAAACCGGTGAGCTGCTGGTGGCGGTGCGGGTGCGCCCCGCACCGCCACCATGCGCTCAGCGGTGCCGGAACGACTCGCGGACCGATCCGCCGACGACCGTGCACCACGTGCTCGTGCTGAGCTTGCCGTTGCGGGGCAGCCCGTGCAGCGCCTGGAGGTCCTGCACCGCTCTCCGGGTGGCGTGGTCGTACGCCCCGGTGACGGTGACCGCGTACCCCTTGGTGGCGAGGATTTCCTGCACGGCCGTGACCGGCGCTCCGGCGGCGTGCTGGTCCAGCTCCGGCGCCAGCGTCTCCCAGGTCGGCGTGGTGAGTGTGGCGTCCACGTCCACCGCGATGCCGTTGCGGGCCTGCCAGTCCTGCACTGCCGCGACGGTCGCGGCGTCGAACGTGCCGCTGACGGTCACCGGGTAGCCCCGGTGGGCGAGCAGGTGCTGCACCACCCGGACCGAGGGGGAGTTGACGAAACGCCACAGGTCCGGCCAGCGGCGCGCCGGCACGTCTCCGAGCTTGGTGCCCAGGGCGGCGTGCACCCGCCGCCGCAGCTCGGGGAACTGCCGATAGAAGGCAGCGCCCGGGCACTGTGTGGTGCGGAAGTCCCAGTGGCCGAAGATGTCGTGCGCGTGCAGCCCGTACTGCCGGCAGATCGCGACGCAGAGCTTGACCAGCGAGTCGGTCAACGCCTCGGGTGGCGTCTCGGTGACGTAGGTGCCCTCGTTCTCGATGCCGATGGCCCGGCCGTTCTCACCCGGGCAGTGCGCCGAGATCATCTGCCGGTCGCCGGCTTCGAGGCGCTCCAGACTGCCCCGGCGGCCCTCCAGCACGTACCCGCCACGGCTCACCGTGAAGTGCTGGCCGGTGTCCGACCAGCCGTTGCCGTCCATGTGCAGGTCCTGGCAGTCGTGGGCCAGCTTGACCGCCTGCTCGCGGGAGTAGTCGGTGACGTTCGGGAACGCCATGTGGTGCACGATGATCTTGTTGGTGGCGATGGCGCTCACCGACAGCGGGTCCTTCGGCGGGCGGGCGGCCCACTCGTCACAGCTGATGATCCAGTCCAGGTCGGTGCCCGGCGCGGCCTGCGCCGCGCCCGGGAAGGCGAGTTCGCTCCCGACGACGGCGACCGTGGCGGCGCCGAGACCGGCCCGCAGCAGCGTCCGGCGATCCACTTCGGAATGGTCGACGTGCATTGCATCTCCTCCTGCGGCCCACGGCGGGGGGATGAAAAGTAGCTCCAGTGGCCGCACGTACTTCGGAGAATATTGCCAAGACTCGGCGGCGCGCTAGAGGTCGGCCACCCCCAATGGGCAGCCGGAAAACCGGTCGGCCAAAAGATCAACGTTCGGCTAACCTGGCCGCTGACGCGGGGGTGGGAGATGAAACTTGGTGAGGCGCTGACCGAACGCGCCGAAGCGGCACGACGGGTCGAGCAGCTGCGGACCCGGATCAACGGCAGCGCCCGGTACCAGGAGGGCGAGCTGCCTCCGGAGGACGCCGCGGTGCTCTTGACCGAGCTGGACCAGGTCCTCGACAACCTGGAGACGCTGATCCGGCGGATCAACCGGACCAACGCCACGGTGCCGGTCGACGACCTCGGCACGCTCACCGACGCGTTGGCCCGGCGGGACGTCCTGCGACTGCGGCACGCCGCCATCACGGCGGCCGCCGACGCCGCCGCTGGCAGCGGACGCGCTCACCTGGCCCGGCAGCTCCGCTCAGAGCTGAAGATGCTCGCCGCGTTGCCCGTCGCCGAGCTTCGGGAACGCGCCGACGGGCTCGCCGGGCAGCTCCGCGAGCTCGAGGTGCGGATTCAGCGCACCAACTGGGAGGCTGACCTGCTGGACTGAGTGACTCCAGCAGCGATGTGGAGCAGGTAGCCGTCGTGGAGGCGTGTACACACAGGGTCGGGCTGCAATCCCGGCACCCTTCTTGGCGCGCGGTGGGCAGCGCGGGGTTCGACTCCCCACGCACGACGCAGCCCAGCACCGAGGACAGGTAACACCGCAACGCGTACACCTCATCACCACGTACAGATCCTCGACGGCGAGGGCGGGTTCGGGGCACTCCACATCCGCGCCGCGTGCTGTTCGCTCACCGGTGCCCGGTCGTGCGGGCCACCCTGCCTGGTCGGCGTTTCCGCGCCTCGGGTCGGGGGTAGGTCGGGGCGGACCGTTCCGGCTGCCCCATTTAAGGAATGACCAGATGAGTGACAACGTCAGCGACGCGGTGGGCGACGCTCTCCGCTCGGTGATGCTCTTCCTGCCCAAGGCCGTCGCCTTCCTGGCGATCCTGGTGGCCGGATGGCTGATCGCCAAGGCCGTACTGAAGATCGTGGAGAAGGTCCTCGAACGGGTCGGCTTCGACCGCGCCGTCGAACGCGGCGGCATCCGCCGTGCGTTGAGCCGCTCCCGGTACGACGCCAGTGACATCGTCGCGAAGCTCGTCTACTACGCGGTGCTGCTGTTCACCCTTCAGCTCGCCTTCGGCATCTGGGGCCCGAACCCGATCTCCGACCTGCTCGGCGCGGTGATCTCGTGGCTGCCCCGTGCCTTCGTCGCGATCGTCATCGTCGTGGTCGCCGCCGCCATCGCCAACGCGGTCAAGGACATCATCAGTGGCGCGCTCGGCGGCCTGTCGTACGGCCGTGTGCTGGCCACCATCGCCTCGGTGTTCATCCTCGGCCTCGGCGTCATCGCGGCGCTGAACCAGATCGGTGTGGCCACCGCGGTCACCACTCCCGTGCTGATCGCCGTGCTGGCCACGATCGGCGGCATCCTCGTCGTCGGTGTCGGCGGCGGTCTGATCCGTCCGATGCAGAGTCGTTGGGAGTCGTGGCTGACCCGCGCCGAGCGGGAGTCGCAGCTGATCGCCGAGCACGCCCAGGCGTACCGGGCCGGTCGCCGCGACGCCGAGGCCGAGCTGGCCCGCCGGTCGGCCACCACCAGCGAGGCGGAGGCCACCCAGGTGGTGACCCGGCCGGCTGACGCGGAGGCCACCCAGGTGGTGACCCGGCCGGCCGACGCCGACGCGACCCAGGTGGTGGCCCGGCCCAGCGACCCGGAGGCCACCCAGGTCGTCCACTTCCCGGTCAGCTCCGACGCCACCCAGGTGGTCGGTCGCGGCGCCGTCGACGACGTTACGCCGACGCCGACGCCGGCCCGGTCCTCCGCGACCGACGACACGACCCAGGTGGTCAGCGGCTCGGCCGATTCGGACGTCACGCAGGGGGTTGGCACCGGCGTCGACCCCGACGCCACCCAGGTGGTCACGGGCGGCACCGATCGTGCGGTGCCCGGGCAGCGCACCAGCGACGACAGTGAGACCACCACGGTCATCCCGCCGGTCGACCGGCGCTGACACCAGCGGTACGGCGGCGGGGCGGGATCGATCTGATCCCGCCCCGCCTCTCGTTGTCCGCACGCCTCGCTCACCCGGCACGTTTCGCGCTGCCCGGCACGCCGAAAGCGCTGGCCGCGGCCGCGCCGGTTGTCTAGCATCGCGGGCATGACCTGGC
This sequence comes from Micromonospora arida, assembly GCF_003857035.1. Classification (GTDB taxonomy): domain Bacteria; phylum Actinomycetota; class Actinomycetes; order Mycobacteriales; family Micromonosporaceae; genus Micromonospora; species Micromonospora arida. The sequence goes on along the minus strand of NZ_QGSY01000178.1, from coordinate 2,585 downwards.
GACATTGATCCAGCAGCGTCGGCCGATCCCGTGGGCCACCACGGGCACCGCACGTCCGGTGTCCGTCTCCACTCCCACGGGAAGGTCCCATGATCCTCACCGCTTCGCGCGTGCCCGAGCCGGCAGTCCGTCGGCTGACGGCGACCCTCTACGGGTACGCGTTCCTCAGTGACCTCGTCCTGCTCTACCCGCTGTACGTGGTGTTCTTCGCCGACACCGGGCTGTCGGTGGGGCAGATCGCGTCGCTCTTCGTCATCTGGTCCGCCGCCGGCATCCTGTTCGAGGTGCCCTCCGGCGCCTGGGCCGACGTGCTGTCCCGCCGGCTGCTGCTGTGCCTCGCCCCGTTGGTGGCCGCGCTCGGGTTCGCGCTCTGGGTGCTGCTGCCGTCGTACCCGGCCTTCGCGGTCGGCTTCCTGCTCTGGGGCGCCGGTGGCGCACTGGTCTCCGGTGCGCTGGAGGCGTTGGTCTGGACCGAACTGGACCGGCTCGGCGCTGTCGGCCGGTACGCCCGGGTGCTCGGGAGGGCGCGGACGGCGGGCGTGCTGGGCGTGGTGGTCTCCGGAGTGCTCGCCGGCCCGGTGCTCGCCGTCGGCGGCTACCCGGTGGTCGGCGCGGCCAGCGTGCTCGCCTGCCTGCTCGCCGCGATCGTCGCCACCCGCTTCCCGGAACACCGCGCGCCCGCCGCCGTCCGCGTTCCGGTCGCCGAGCCGACGCTGGCCGCCCGCCCGGTGGGCGCCGCACCATCCCGGCGGGACGAGCCGGACGCCGCCCCTCCCGCGAGGCCGGACGACGATGGTGACCTGGGGTGGTGGGACACGCTGCGGGCCGGAGTGTCGCAGGTTCGCACCCGTCCGCCGGTACGGGCCGCCGTGCTGCTGGTGGCCGTGGTCGCCGCCGACTGGGGTGCTCTGGACGAGTACACCCCGCTGCTCGCCCTGGACACCGGCGTCGGGGCGCAGGCCGTACCCCTGTTGCTCCTGCTGCTCTGGGCCGGGGTGACCGTCGGCGGGCTGCTCGCCCCGGCGGGGGAGCGGCTGGGCAGCCGAGGCTACGCCGCGCTGCTGGGGCTGGTCGGCGTCGCGCTTGCCGCAGGTGCCCTGCTCCGGCATCCGGCGGGGTTCGTGCTGCTCGCGGTGGCCTTCGGCGCCGCGCAGTTGGCCACCGTGCTGGCCGACGCGCGGCTCCAGGCCCGGATCACCGGCACCAGCCGCGCCACCGTCACCTCCCTGGCCGGCATGGCCACCGACGTGCTGATCATCGTGACGTACGCCGGCTACGGTCTGCTCGCCACGGCGGCCGGCAACGCGGTGGCGTTCGCGCTCACCGCCGGGGCGTACCTCGTGGTGGCGCTGGTGCTGTTGACCCGCCGGCGCCGGACGGCAGTGCCCGCCGGCGTGGCCGCGGCCGTGCCGGGCGGCCCGGACTGACCGGGGCTCGGCGGCGGCCTCCTCGGGCCGCCGCCGGGCCGTATGGTCAGCCGGCCATGTGCAGGAACGACCACTGGTGGCCGTCGAGGTCGCGGAAGCCGCGCATGTACATCGGCCCGTTGGTCATGCCCGGCCCGAGCGACTCCCCGCCGGCGACCGCCGCCTGGTCGACCAGTTCGTCGACCTGCCCTCGGCTCGACGCCGACAGCCCGACGATGACCTCCCGGCTGGTCGCCGTGTCCGTCGTGGCGACCCCGGTGTACGCCTCGAAGCCCGAGCGGAGGTGCAGCACCAGCCGGGTGGTGTCGGAGATGGTGAGCACCATGCTGTCGCCGTCCGGCTCGGCCTGGTCGCTGGTGAAGCCGATCGCCCGGTAGAACTCGGTCGCGGTGGTCAGGTCGCGTACCGGCAGGTTGATGAATGTCATGGTCATCGGTGGTCTCCGTCCGTTTCGAGCAACACCTTCAGCGCGGCGAGCCGGTCCCGCCAGTACGCCTTCAACTCCGCGGCCTGCTCGGCTCCGGTCAGCTTCTCGTGCAGGACGTCGACCCGGGCCTTTGACTCGCCGACGGCGTCGATGCCGACGACGATCCTGGTGGGGCCACCGGCCCAGTCGGCCCGGGAGCTGCGCGGCGCGGTGGCGGTGCGGACGCGCACCTCGACGTCGGGCAGCCAGCGGGCGCGTGCCGTCTCGTCGGCGTCCAGAACTGCCGTCAGGGTTGCGCACCGTCGAGGTAGACCCACCGGCCGTCCTCGCGGACGAACCGGCTGTGTTCGGTCAACGTGCCGGGCCGGCCCGCGTCCCGGTAGTGGGCGTGGAAGGTCACCGTGCCGGCGGTGTCGAGCAGGCCGCCCCGCTCGGTCTCCACGATCTCCAGTCGGGTCCACCGCTGCCCCGGGTCGAGCTCCAGGGAGGCGGGCCGGGTCGAGGAGTGCCAGCTGCGCAGCAGGTAACCGGAGTCGCCGAGGGCGAAGGCACTGAACCGGGAGCGCATCAACGCCTCGGCCGTCGCCGGGGCGTCGCCGCCGTGCGCCGGCGCACAGCAGTCCGCGTACGCCCGGCCGGAGCCGCACGGGCACACCCGTCCCGTCGCCGCGTTCGCCCGCCGTCGTCCCGCACCTTTACCCACGTCGCCATCCTGCCGCACCCCTCCCGCC
>NZ_QGSY01000236.1 GCF_003857035.1 Micromonospora arida | reverse complement strand
GCCCTGCACCCCCGGCCGGCGTAGACGCCGCCGCGCACGCCGCCCAGTGGCCGGCACCGCCCTGCCCCGCTCTCCGTGGAACCGCTCCGCCGGCCGCTGAAACACTGGTCGCACACTGACCCCACCGCCCGTACCTGGGACTGGCGGCACACCGGTCAGATGCCCGCCATCGGTGCCGGGGCGGACAACGGCAGCACCGGATCGGCCGCCTGGATCGTGGCAACGACCTGTGTCAGTTGCGGGTAGCCGCCGCCGGCAGCCCTGATGTGGGTGTCCGCCTCGGCGTGGTTGCCGAGGTGGCACTCGGCGATGGCCCGCAGGAGAAACGCGACACTGCACAGATCCGGCGGGTCGACACCGGCCCGAACGTCGAGAAGCAGCGCTCGCGCCTGCTCCGGCCGCTGGTTGAGCAGGTACGCCAGGCTCATCGCGACACGGGCGGCCAACTCGTGTGGTCGCACCTGAGAGCCGAGCTGTGCCAGTTCCCAGATCTCCACCGCCTCTCGGTGTTGGACAGGCGATCTGGTCACCACCGCGGCGTACAGGTACCGCAACCCGAACTGGACGCTGAGCGCCTGCCCGATCGCGGCGGCCGTCACGGGGTCGGTGCTGTCGGCGTGAGCCAGCGCCGCGAGTCGCTCGGCGTCGGCGACGAAGTCCGTCGCCGACCGCGCTTGTCCCGTGCTCCAGCGGCGTTGAAAGGCGGCGAGCGCGAGCCGCGTGTCGTTACCGTCGCGAACCGGATCTCCGAGGCGGCCGTCGTCCGCCTCCCCATGGCTGATCGTCCGCAGCGTCCGGTCTATCTCCTCCTCGTAGTAGGCCGCCCGCAGCGCCGCGCTGGTGGCGGTCGGTGCCGAGAGCCAGGTGAGCAGGTTGCGGCCGTCGCTGTGGGGTGAGGGAACGAGGTTGACCAGGCCGAGAAGCGCCGCAAGAAATGCTGCGCTGAACAGCGCGAAGCGTGTAAACGGTGTGCTCGTCAACGCCGTCGCGGCAACCAGCGCCGTCGCGGTGCACAGGTTGACCACTGGGCCACTGAGGTAGAACAGCACCATCCGCAGCGGCAACGCAGCCGACGACGGCGCAGGCCGGACCGACACGTGGTTGCGCCACCCGTTGAACGGCGCGATATGGACGGCGACCACCTCCAGGCGCAGCAGCTTCGCCGCGACGAAGTGCCCGCACTCGTGCAGGACGAGGTGCGCCCAGAACGACAGGCAGGTGATGGCCGCGGCGACGATGGCACCCGCCAGGGACTCGGTGACGAGGAGTGCGAACAGCGCCGCTTCCACCAACAGGAGGATGAACGCGGCCACCTGCCGCCGGCGGGTAGAGGTCACCGGGGAGATGGTACGGCCGAACAGGTGACGGTGTGGGTACGTACGATCACCGAGCCCGTGCCCGGAGGTGGTCCGTCCCGGACCGGCCGTCCTACGTGGCCGAACCGGGTCGACCCGCGGCCGTCCGGACCTTGGCGGGCACCCGGGGCGCTGGCTAGGCTTTCGGGGTTTGCCGTGGACAGGTCCGCCGAGGGTGCACGTACGACGAAGAGCCGGAGCGACCGTGTCGCGACAGGACGTGAAGCAGTCTGCGGCGGCGCCCACTGGCGTCGCGCCGGCCCGGCTGAGCCGCGCCGGGCTGGTCGCCGCGGGCTCGGTGGTTCTCCTGGAGGCGTGCTGGCTGGTCGCCGCGCTGCCCGGTGCCGCGCTGGTCAGTGACCTCGGTGGGATGCTGGTGGCCGGCTGGGCGACGCTCGCGTGCATCGGGGTGGCCCGCCGGCATCCGGTGCCGCTGCGCCGGTTCTGGACGCTGCTCGCCCTCACCATGGGGCTCGCCGCCATCGGCCGGGCGATCTGGACGGTGCAGCGGCTCGTCGGCGGCGACCTGCCGCACACGCCGGTGGTCGGGGTGGTCTTCACCGCCGGCATCCTCACCGGCACTGCCGCGCTGCTCAGCTCGCCGTCCGCACCGAGGACCGCGGTCGGGCGGGCCCGTACGTTGCTGGACGGGGTGATCGTCGCCCTGGCCCTGGTGCCGATCGGTTGGGTGCTGGTCTTCCGTGGGATCGCCGCCGCCGAGCTGGCCGACCCGGCGCGCACGCTGGGGCTGCTCTTCCCGATGTTCGACCTGATGCAGCTCACCATCCTGGTCGCGGTCTCCGGGCCGGCCCGGCCGATGTGGCGGCCGATGACCGTCCTGGCGGCGAGCCTCACCCTGCGGGTCGTCGCCGACGTCGTCTACGTGTCGCTGGTCGTCCGCGCCGACTACACCGCCGGTCACCCGATCGACCTGTGCTGGCCGTTGAGCTACCTGCTGATCGGCCTGGCCACCCGGAACCCGCCGCCTCCGGACTGCGACGGCACCGACGACACGGCCGAGTCGCCGCTGCCGCCCTGGTGGCGGGTGGCGCTGCCGTACCTGCCGGTGGGTGGGGCGATCATCGCGGTGGTGCTGGCCCGTCGGCCCACCGGGCAGACCCCGCTGCTGGTGTTCGTGACCATGATGGTGCTGCTGGCCGCCCTCGCCCTTCGGCAGGGGCTGGCCGCCAACGAGAACCTTCGGCTGGTGGCCCGGCTGCGCCTGCTCGCGTACGGCGACCAGCTCACCGGGCTGCCCAACCGGCTGTTGTTCAACCGGCGGCTGCGCCTGGCCCTGCGCGACGGGCGGCCGGTGGCCGTGCTGCTGCTCGACCTGGACGGGTTCAAGCAGGTCAACGACCGGTTCGGGCACGCCACCGGTGACACCCTGCTGACCGGGCTCGCGGCCCGGATGCACACTGCCGTGAACGGCGACGGCACCATCGCCCGGCTCGGCGGTGACGAGTTCGCCGTGCTGGTCGACGGCGACCGGCCGGTGTCACCCGAACGGCTCGCCGAGCGGCTGCTGGACGCGCTGCGGCCCTCCGACGACGAGGAGGACGTCGGGGTGCACCCGTCGGCGAGCATCGGTATCGCCGAGTACGGCCCGCAGCACGCCTCCCACACCGACCTGCTGCGCGACGCCGACATCGCCATGTACGCGGCCAAGGCGGCCGGGAAGTCCGCGTACCGCACGTGCACGGCGGCGTTGCGCGAGTCGGCCGTCTCCCGCGCCGAGTTGATCGCCGACCTGCGGCGGGCGGTCGACGAGGACCAGCTGCACCTGGAGTTCCAACCCATCGTCGACCTGACCACCGGCGCGGTGCGCAGCGCCGAGGCGTTGGTGCGCTGGCGGCACCCCCGGCTGGGGATGTTGCCACCGGCGAAGTTCCTGCCGCTGGCCGAGGAGACCGGGCTGATCCTGCCGATCGACCGGTGGGTGATCCACGAGGCGTGCCGGGCAGCCGCGACCTGGCGGGGCCGGGTACCGGAGGCGACCGTCGCGGTGAATATCGCCGCCGCGCACCTGCGTCGGCCGGACCTGATCGCCACGGTCACCGCGGCGACCAGCGCCGTCGGGCTGGCACCACGGGCGTTGACCCTGGAGTTGACCGAGTCGGCGCTGATCGAGGGCACCGAAGCGGTGTTGGAGCGGCTGCACCAACTCCGGGAGTTGGGTATCCGGATCGCCATCGACGACTTCGGCACCGGCTACTCGTCGCTGAGCTACCTGCACCGCATCCCGGCCACCGAGCTGAAGATCGACAGGTCGTTCGTGGCCCGGCTGGGCACCGACGACCGGGCGTACGCCACGGTGGAGATGGTCACCCGCCTGGCCGGCGCGTTCGACCTGGCGGTGGTCGCCGAGGGGGTGGAGACCGAGCGTCAGCACGAGGCGGTCACCGCGATCGGTTGCCCACGCGGCCAGGGCTATCTGTACGGGCGGCCGGACGCCCCCGCGATGGTGGGCCAGAATCGGAGTTGACTCTCACGTAACGGCAGGCAGGAGCCTGGTTCCCGGAAGGGAGGGGGACCATGGCGTACACGGTGGGTCAGGTGGCGAAGGTGGCCGGCGTGACGGTGCGGACGCTGCACCACTACGACGAGATCGGGTTGCTCTCGCCCAGCGGGCGCACCTCGGCCGGTTACCGCCGCTACGACGACGCGGACCTGCAACGGCTGCAGCTCGTCCTGTACTACCGGGAGCTTGGTTTCCCGCTTGAGGAGATCACCGCGATCATCGACGACCCGGCGGCCGATCCGGCCGCGCACCTGCGCCGGCAGCACGAACTGCTGACGGTACGGCTCAAGCGGTTGCAGGAGATGGTCACGGCGATCGAGTTCGCGATGGAGGCGAGCAAGATGAACATCCAACTCACGCCGGAGGAGCGGTTCGAGGTCTTCGGCGACGTCGACCCGGAGCAGCACGAGGCCGAGGCGGAGCGGCGCTGGGGTGACACCGACGCGTACCGGGAGTCGAACCGCCGGGCCTCCCGCTACGGCAAGGACGACTGGCTGCGGATCAAGGCGGAGAACGAGGACTGGGGTCGGCGGATCGTCGCGCTGATGGCCTCGGGCGCGCCGGCGGACAGTCCGGAGGTGATGGACCTGGCCGAGGAGCACCGGCAGCTCATCAGCCGCTGGTTCTACGAGTGCTCGTACGAGATGCAGACCGGGTTGGCCGACATGTACCTGGCCGACGAGCGGTTCACCGCGTACTACGAGAACATCGCCGCGGGGCTGGCCGCCTATCTGCACGAGGCGATCCACGCCAACGCGATCAGCCGGGCGTGACGAGGTGCGGTCCGGCTAGTCTGGCCGGACCGCACCGCCCCGGGGAGATGACAGTGCAGAAACCGAAGCTGATCGCCGCTGTCGCCGTGCTCGTGGTGGCGGTCGGTGCCGGGGCGTGGGCACTTGTGGCCACCGGGGACGAACCGGACGCGGGTCGCCCGGCGGCGTCGGCGGGCCCGACCGACGGGGTCGGTGTGCTCAAGGCCGCCGCCGGGAAGGTCGACCAGCAGACCTACAAATTGACGTTGAGCAGCGGCGGGACGACGGGCGGGGACGGCACGGTGGTGCTCTGGGACCCGAAGGCGAAGCGTGGTCTGGAAACCACCTCCCTGAAGGTGCCCACCGGCGAGGTGAAGATCGAACGGCTCACCACCGGGCCGGACGTCTACGTGCGGGTCAGCGCCCCGGATCGGCGCGTCCCGGTCTGGGACGGCAAGACCTGGTGGCATGTCGGCGCTCCGGGTTCACCCCCCGCGAAGCAGGGCCTGGACAACACCAAGCTGGCCGACACGCTCAGCACGGCGACCGCCGTCCGGGAGACCGCCACCCGGGAGTACGCGGGCACGCTGGACCTGCGCCAGAGCAGCGCGGTGCTGGGCGAGGGAGTCGGCGGCGTGCTCGGCGACCGGGCCGGGGCGGTGCCGTTCACCGCGGCCGTGGACGAGCAGGGTCGGCTGGTCCGCTACCGCATCGAGTTGGCCAGCGAGCAGTCGGAGGTCGCCCAGCTCGACCTGACGTACTCGGATTTCGGGCTGCCGGTGTCGGCGGACCCGCCGGCGGCCGACCTGGTGGGCGAGGACCCGCCGGCGAACATCCCCGGCGCCTGACGTCGGCTCACTCCTCGACCGCTCCCTCGACCGGGGGGACCAGGAAGTCGTAGACGGTGCGGGCCATCCGCCGGACCGTCTCGTCGCCGGTGGCCATGGGTCCGGCGGTGAGGAACGCGACGGCGGTCTCGGTGCCGGGGATCAGGTAGTAGCCGACGTCGTGTGAGGCGTCCGGCAGGTCCCCGGTCTTGTGGGCCACCGGCACGCCGGGTGGCAACGCCGCCGGGATCTTCGTGTTCAGGGTCTGCTCCCGCATGAACCCGATCATCAGGTCGCGGGAGGCGGGGGTGAGGATCTCGCCGTCCCAGACCGCGCCGAGCAGTGACACCACGTCGTCCGGGCTGGTGTAGTTCTCCTCGCCGCGTTGCGCCGCCGCGCTGTCGAGCATCCGGCGGGCCAGGATGGTGGACCGCTGGTTCATCGAGTCGATCAGCGCGTTGACCGGGGCGAACCCACCCAGGTAGGTGATCAGCACGTTCGCGGCCACGTTGTCGCTGTACTTGATCAGGTACTGGGCGAGCCGGTGCAGTGTGACCACCTGCGGGAACGTCTCGAACTGCAGTTGGCCGGTGCCGCCGACCACGTCCTCCGGGGTGACCAGCACCCCGTCGTCGAGGAAGACCTGTCCACAGTCGACCCGGCGCAGCAGCTCGACGAGGATCCACAGCTTGATGACGCTGGCCGCCTTGGGGCGCAACGATCCGTTGACGGCGATCTGCTGGTCGCCGTAGCGGCCGGACAGGTCGCGGACGGTGACCCCGGCCGGGTTGAGGCTCGCGTCGGCGACCACCCGGGCGAGCTGCCCGCTGAGCGGGAACAGCCGGGCCCCGGCGGCCGGGTCGGTGGGCGGCTGCGGGCTGGTGACCACCACGCCGGTCAGCGTCGTCGGCGGGCGGTGCCGTTGGATCACCTCCAGCGTGCCCTCGCTGCGCCCGACCAGCGGCACCCGGTAGCGGTAGGCGGTGCCTCCGACGACGACCGCGCCGCTGGCCACCCCGGCGGCGACCCGCATGGTCGGGTCGGCGACCCGACCGGTGTCGCCGTCGCAGGCGCGGTAGCGCACGGTGTGCCCGAGCGAGTCCACCGCGAACACCCCGCCGGGAACCGACAGCCAGGACACCTCGCTGGTCGGCGGGCGCTCCGGCGTCGGGTCCACCCCGGGCTCGTGGCTCTGACCGTCGCCGGGCTCGACCCCGTACCCCGGCTCGGTCGTCTGCGCCGGGTCCGCGACGGGCGCGCGGCCCGGGCCGTCCGCGGTGGCCGGCCCGGTCGTCGCGAGCACCGCGAGCGCGACCGCCGTCGTCAGCACTTTCAGGGGTACGCGGGCAGAGTCCCCCAGCAGGGAAGATGAGCGCCTCTTGTCGCTTTTTCTCACGTTTGCACGATATGAAGCGCCGGGGGCTGGTGAGACCGACGGGACCGGCGTCACCCGTCCGGGCGGCTATGTCCCGGCGAGCGTCATGACCCACAGGTATAAATATGACCCACAGGCATCACGCTTCTCAGCCACACACCCCGGAGGACCTTTTGCTGATCATCGCCGGCAGTCTGCAGGTCGAACCGGCCAGCCGCGAGGCCTACCTGGCCGACTGCGAACAGGTCATCGCGCGGGCGCGCGCCACTGCCGGCTGCCTCGACTTCCTGCTGGCGGCCGACCCGCTGGAGCCCGGCCGGATCCACGTCTACGAACGCTGGGAGTCGCCGGAGCAGTTGGCCGCGTTCCGTGGCTCCGGGCCGGACGACGCGCAGGAAGTGGCGATTCTCGACGCTGACGTGCAGCGCTACCTGATCGCCGGCGTCGAAGCGCCCTGACCCCGGCGATCAGGTCACGCCGGTGGTTCGGGGCCGGTGGGCAGGCCGGGTGCCATCCGACGGATCGAGGCGAAGGTGGGCGTGAGGGCCTCGTACAGCTCGGCGAAGAGCGGCAGCAGCGCCGCGTAGGTGGCGGCGGCGGCAGGGTCCGGGCGGACCGTCTCCTCGATGCGCACCAGGTCGGCGGCGACGTCGATGCTGGGGATCAGCCCGAGCGCCTCCATGCCGAGCAACGCCGCCCCGAAGCTGGACCCCTCGTGCGCGGCCGGGAAGCTCACCGGCAGACCGAGGGCATCGGCCAGCATCTGCCGCCACAGGCCGCTGCGGGCGAAGCCGCCACCGGCCCGGACCTCCCGCACCTCGTTGCCCGCCGCGCGCACCGAGCTGAGCACCAGCGCGAGCTGTTGGCAGACGCCCTCCAACGCGGCCCGCACCAGATGCTCGCGGCGGTGTGCGTGGGTCAACCCCACGTACGCGCCACGCGGCAGGGCGCTCCAGTGTGGTGCCCGTTCGCTGTGCAGGTACGGCAGCATGATGAGCCCGCCCGAACCGACCGGCGCGCGGGCCGCCAGGGCGACCAGGTCCTCCTCGGAGTGCTCGCCCAGGTCCGGGGCGAGCGCCGCGCCGGCCCACTTGAGCACGATGCCGCCGTTGTTGATCGCGCCACCGACCGCCCAGCGGTGCTCGGTCAGCGCGTAGCAGAACACCCCGCCGAGCGGGTCCACGCCGGGCCGCTCGACCATCACCCGCATCGCGCCGCTGGTGCCGATCGAGCAGGCCACCATGCCGGGGTGCACAGCGCCCAGGCCCAGGTTCGCCAGCGGTCCGTCGCCCGCGCCGACCACCACCGGGGTGCGCTCCGGCAGGCCGGTCTCAGCGGCGGCCTGCGGGGTGAGGTTGGGCAGCACGGCGGTGGTGGCGACGAGCTGCGGGAGCTGCTCCGGGGTGATGCCGGCGATGGTCAGCGCCTCGCGGTCCCACTCCAACTCGTGGATGTCGAGCAGGCCGGTGGCCGAGGCGATCGAGTGGTCGGTGACCAGCGTGCCGCAGAGCCGCAGCAACACCCAGTCCTTGACGCCCACCCAGTGCGCCACCCGCTCGAAGAGTTTTGGCTCCTGCTCGGCGAACCAGAGCAACTTGGGCAGCGGCGACATCGGGTGCATCGGCGTGCCGGTGCGCCGGTGCAGGGCCAGCCCCGACGGCACCGCCCGCAACCGCTCGGCCTGCCGGGTGGACCGCGAGTCGGCCCAGGTCACCGACGGGGTGAGCGGATTGCCGTCCCGGTCCAACCCGATCAGGCTGTGCATGGCGGAGCCGAACGACAGCCCGGCCACCGGTTGGACCAACTCGGCCACGACGATGCTGATCGACTTGAGCACTGCTTCGAGGATGAGTTGCGGGTCCTGCTCGGCGTAGCCGGGTTGCGGGTTGTCCAGCGGGTAGCCGACCAGGTGGCTGCCGAGCTGCCGCCCGTCGGTGTCGTACGCGACGGCCTTGGTGCTGGTGGTGCCGATGTCGACACCGATCACGACCCCGCGCAGCGTGACTGCCGGCACGACCGCCACCCCCTCGGAGAACATGAACGTCGGCACCAGTATCCCCCTATCGTGCTGGTTGCTCCGCCGATCGGTTAGTTCGCCCGTTTCGGCGTGTCCGGGCGCCGCGCCGGACCTGTTAAACCCCGTGACACCCCCAGATTGGTGGCCAGCGCGGCGAAGGAGTCGGCGTGGCAAAGACTGATTCGACGGGTTCCACATGGCGGTACCGGTGGGCGCACCGGCAGAACGTGCGGCGGGTCAGCACGTACCGCGGCGCTGAGGCGGCGTGGCGGCGACGCGACGACGAGTTACGGCGGCTGCGCGCCCTGGCCACCGACTTCCAAGGCTCGGCGGCGGCCGGCGCTGGACTGGCGTTGGAACTGGCCGCCGACGAGGTGGTGCTCTGGGCACTACCCGCCGCGCAACTGGTCGAGGTGCGGCACACCACAGTGCTACCCGCGCCGGACCTCACTGTCGCCCCGGGAACCGGGCCACTGCGCCCGCGCCGCCCGGACGGCGTACGAGTCACCGACGCCGGCATGGCCGTGATCACCAGTCGTCGACTCGTGCTGCTCGGCGGTCGGGGGCGGCGCGACTGGGCGTACGGCCGGATAACCGGCCTGGCCCACGACCCGGCGGCGCCGGTAACCCTGATCCAGGTGCTGGACCGGCGGCGTACCTCCGGGTTGTTGCTGCCCAACGACGCCGCGCCGGACTTCCGGTTCAAGCTCACGCTGGCCTTCGCCGACGCGATCGAACAGCGCGCCGCGGTGATCGCCCAACTAGACGAGCTGATCGCCGAGCACGCCCAGCTCAAGCCGTTCCGGCCGGCCGCGGCCACCCCCGGGCAGGCCCGACTGTCGTCGTTCGTGCCCGGTGGCCGCAGGACCATCGCGGTGGCGGCGGCCATCGCGCTGCTGGTGCCGGCGGCGCTGATGGAGTCGGACCCGTCCGACCCGACCGGTGGCGCGGAGGTCGCCGCCGCAGCCACCCCGGCGCCCACCACCAGCGTGGCACCGGCGCTGGTCCGCCCGGCCGGCCCGGCGCTCGCGCTGAAGAACCCGCCGCCGAAGCCGACAAAGTCACCACGCCCCTCACCCAGCGCGACGCAGGGCCCGCGCTGCGGGGCACCGGAGAACCCGCTGGGGTACGGCTTCTGTGGCGGTACGCGGATCCGCAAGCCGGCCGTCGAGGTGTGCGACTGGTTCGACTGCGTACCGCAGTTCTGGGCCGGACGCGGTTACCTCGTGCAGTGCCGCGACGGTTCGGTCAGCCTGGCCGGCGGCCGGTCCAAGGCCTGCGCGGAGCACCGGGGCGTGCGACGAACCATCACGAAGTGACCGATTCGGGGCCTTAAGTCCGCTTCGCTCGGCCAGAATGATCGAGTGGAGATCCGGTCTGACGATGGCGCTCGGGTGCGGGTCCGCCCCGTCGGCTACCAGCCCGGCATCGACCCGCCCGACGACCTCGACGGGGCCACGCCCGGCTGGCACGACTGGCTGCTCATCGAGGTGGACGCCCGCACCGCCGACGGTCAGACCTGGTCGCACCACTACCCGAGCCTCATGGTGGAGGAGGCCCGCGCGCTCGGCGGCTGGCTGCACGGGCAGGCCACCGCCGCCCTCGGGCTGAGCGCACCACCGGCGACGGTGCGGTTCACCGAACCCAACCTGGCCCTGCGCAGCCGGGTGCTTCGCCGCCGCCGGCTGGAGCTGATCGTGGAGTTCTCCGCGGAGTCACTGCCACCGTGGATGCGCCGCCCGTCCAGCACGATCTACCCGCTGATCCTCACCGTCTCCGCGGACGCCCTGGCCACCGCCGCCGAGCACTGGGCCGAGCACTGCGAGGCGTACCCGCCGCGTACCCAGTCGCGGTTCCCGACCCACGGCCCGCAGCCGTACCGGCGGCGAGCCGGCTGACCGCCATCCGGTACGGTGATCGTCGTCAGCCACGAGAGGAGGTGAGCCCGGTGACCATCCACCGTCATTCCTGGGCGCTCCTCTCCGCCGTCCCCCTCAGCTGACCTCTCGCGTCGGGGAGCGCCCTCCTTTTCCGGAGGACCAATGTCTGTCTCTGCGTTCCGCATCGACGTCTCCGATGCGGTTCTTGACGACCTACGGGCTCGACTGGCCCGTACCCGCTTCACCGACCGCAGCGGCACCCAACCGTGGCAGGGCGGCGTCGATCCCGACTACCTGCGGGACCTGGTGTCCTACTGGCACGACGGCTTCGACTGGCGGGCTCGTGAAGCCGGGCTCAACGCGTACCCCCAGCACCTGGCCCTCGTCGGCGGCCGGAAGCTGCACTTCCTGCACGTCCGGGCCGCGCGCCCGGCCGGCGAGCCCGCGCCGTTGCCGTTGATCCTCAGCCACGGCTGGCCCAGCAGCTTCGTCGAGATGCTGCCGCTGGTCGACCGACTGACCGACCCCGACCGGCCCGGCGGCGCGTTCGACGTGGTGGTGCCCTCACTGCCCGGCTTCGGCTTCTCGGAGGCGCCGAACGAGCCGGTGACCCGGGCGCTGCTGGCTCGGACCCTGCACGAGCTGATGACCGACGTGCTCGGTTACCAGCGCTACGGTGCCTTCGGCGGCGACGTCGGTGGAGTGGTCACCGGCTGGCTCGGTGCCCTGTACCCGGAGCAGGTGGCCGGCATCCACATGATCCATCCACCGTTCCCGGCCAGCTTCGACGCCCGTCCGTTGTCGCCGGCCGAGCAGGCGTTCCTGGACGCCGACGCCGCGTACGACGAGACCGACGGCGGCTACAGCGCCATCATGGGCACCCGCCCGGACACCCTGGCGGCGGCGCTGGCCGACTCACCCGCCGGGTTGGCCGCCTGGCTCGTCGACAAGTACCGCGACTGGAGCGACAACCACGGCGACCTGGCGAACAGCATCGACCGGGACACCCTGCTCACCATCATCACGCTGTACTGGGTGTCGGGCACCATCGGCTCGTCGTTCCGGCAGTACGCCGACTTCGACCACAACACACCACGACCCGACATCACCGTGCCCGCCGCGTTCACGGTGAGCACCGAACCCTCGCAGGCAAACTTCCCCCGCTCGATCGCGGAGCGGGCCTGCACCGACATTCGGCACTGGAGTGAGCCGGGCCGGGGCGGGCACTTCATGCCGTTGGAGGAGCCAGATCTGCTCGCCGGTGAGCTGAGGGAGTTCTTCACCTCGCTGCGCCCGTAGTCGGGGCCCTGCTCGCTGAACACCACCCGGAGTGGCCGGCGGCTGTCGCGGTTGTCACCGCAGCAGCCGCCGGCACCCGGGCTACGCGCCGAGCGACGCCTTGGCGGCGTCGATGGCGTCGGACAACTCCTCGGAGTGTTCGAAGCCGTCCTCGACGGCAGCCATGTCGACCCCGCACTCGCGCTGCCGCGCCCGCAGCAGCGTCTCCTGGACCGGACTCACCGGGAAGGCCAGCGGGTCGAGCCCGGGAGCCCTGGCCAGGTCGTCAACCAGGAGCCACTTGCTCTGCTCGTCGTAGACGACCACACCCTCGGCGATTCCCCTGGTCCACTGGCCGAACAGCGTGGCCAGGCTGGTGGCGGCACGGACCGACTCCCAGGAGTCTTCTGAGACCGGGTAGCGCCAGATCTCACCCTCGTGCTCGCCCGCGAGGACGAACGTGTAGAGGACGGCATCGAAGTGGAACAGGGGCATTTGCTGCCGCCACGGGAACGGCGTGCCGATCGACAACCCCAGATAGTCCAGCGCGTCCCTGCCCTCCGGCCATGGCATCCGCCATCCGACGTTGGGCAGCAGTTGCCGGTCGGGCCAGCGCTGCGACTGCAACCAGGTCAGCTGCTCCGCGACGTGATCCACCCCGAAGATCCGGTGGACCACGTCCGGCGGCTGCCCGGCCGGCGACTCGCCCTGGTCGGGCCAGTCGAGGCCGGCAGCCGTCGCCGCGACGCGGTACTCCCGCACCGCGTCGCGTAGCACGCGCATGTCATCGAGCATCAGGAAGCTCCTCGGCTACGGGGCCTTGGGGGTCATGCAGAGGCTAGCCCCGCCGCCGCTGACCTTGAAGGCGAAGCTCGGGCCGCCGGCCTCGACCCACGGCTTCACCGGCAACACGACGAACCTGGTTTCGTTGGTCACCTTGCACTTGCCGTAGAACGAGTTGATGTCTCTGGCCTGTGGCAGCGACTCCGTCGTCGGCACCAGCTTGAGGTCGGCGACCTGGCCGGTCAGGTCGACCGCCTGGTCCGTCGACCAGAACGGGAATTCGTCGCAGGTCTGCCCGGGCACCCGCACGTCGCATGCGTTCGGTTTGAACTGCGCGGTGTTGAACCAACCGCGCGAATAGCCCCTGGACGTCGCGGCCTGGCCGTTCACGCTGCGCGCCGGGTAGAACCACACCGCCCGGGTCGGCGGCTGTGGGAACCCGCCGTCACCCATCGCGGCCACGATGTGCTTGCCGGTCTGGGTCATGTCGTCGCCCCGGTAGTTCTTGGCGCCGGGGACGTAGACGATGACGTTGTCGTCACACCCGGCCTTACCCTGGGTGCCGCGCTGGGCCGTGCACGCCGCGTCGATGATCCGCTTGAGACGCGAATCCTCCGTGGAGTCCCACGCGAAGGGGAGATTGCGCTGACCGGCCACCAACTTCGTGGTCTTGATGACCTCGGCGTAGACCTTGAGGCTGTTGTACCACTCGCCCTCATCCAGGCCCCAGTTGTCGAACGTGTCGAAGTCGACGTCGTGCTCGATCGGGTACTCGATGATGCCGTTCACACCGATCGTGCCGGGGAACAGGATGGCGAGCAGGACGCCCAGCACGACACCGATGCCGATGCCGGCGGCACCGACGACGATCCACGAGGTGCCGGCGGCGGCGACCTGGGCGGCCGCGACGACCTCGACCGTCTCCGCGATGGGAGCCAGCAGCGTCGCGCAGGCTCCGCTCGCACACCAGGCAATCGGCGCCACCGGGCCCGGCACCAGCAGGCGGGCCTGCGTGACGTCCACCGAGGAGATCACCGGGCCGCGGCCGGACGGGGCCACCGCGAAGAGCATGTCGGTGATGTTGTCCGCGCAGTCGAGCAGTTTCTCGCCCGACGGCGGCAGGAAGGCGTCGAGGCAGCTGCTGTTCGCCGCCCGGTAGCAGCCGAGGAAGACCTCCGTGCTGCCGGCGGGCACCGGCACCGTGGAGCGTGAGCTGGCCGCGATGTAGAAGTCGCCACCGGCGCCGGCGCACTGTGACGTCTCACTGGCGGTCGTCTGCGTGGTCGCCGGCGACACCTCATCCACGTGGACCATCGTGGTGAAGTCACCGGAGAGCTCCCGCGCCACCGTGCCGTCGGCGCGCAGCGCCTCGACCCGGAACTCGTACGGGGTGTACTCCTCAAGCGGTTCGATGGGGAACGTGATGACGCTGTCCGCCGTGCACGGGTTGGCCGCGTTGCCGTTGCCGTCCACGCAGAGCTGCGCCAGCGTGAACTGGTCGTAGATCTGGCCGTCCAGGTAGACGCGGTAGCTCGCCTCGTTGGCGGGCTCGGGGTGCCAGCTGGCCGTGGCGCCCCCCTCATCCGGATCCAGGGTCAGACCGGCGTCGACGTCCGGCGGCGGCGGCAACGCGTCCGTCGTGAAGGACGTCGTGGCGGGCGCAGCCGACCGGTTGCCGGCCAGGTCGATGGCGACCACGGAGACGGTGTGGTTGCTGGACGGCGCCAGGCCCGTGATCGAGTACGAGCGGGTGCCGACAGTGGTCCGTTGCGCCGCGCCGCCGTCGACCTTGACCTCGTATCCGGCCAGGCCGTAGTTGTCGGTCGCCGCGCCCCAGCTCACCCTGGCGCTGGTCGCCGTGATCGTGCCGACCGCCAGGTTGGGGACGTTGCTCGGCGGGATCAGGTCCTTCACGGTGATGCCGCGCAGAATCTTCGCGTACCGGCCGGGCTCACGCTCGGCGCGGGAGCAGACCTGGACCGGGCCCAGGTGCGGCGGGCGCATGCTGGTGGTCCAGGAGGCGGACCAGTTCGTGACGCCGGGCGGCGGCGGCCCGAAGGTGAAGCTCGACGAGGTCGTCTTCTCGATCGAGACGTCCACCATCGTGGCCTGCTTGTGCAGGTAGCCGTTGATGGCGATCTTGCCGTTCGCGTCGACCGCGACCTCCGACCCGGCAGTCGGTCCTTCGAGCCGGATGGAGGCGTGGTTGACGTCCTCCGGTACGGACGGGTCGGCGCAGGCCGGAAGCTGCTCCTCGGGCACCGCCTGGGTGACCGCCGCCGCCTGGGCTGGCGGCACGCTGATCAGGGTGACTGGCAGGACGAGCGCGACGGCGAGTGCCGTCGCGCGGAGTGATTTGCTGAAATATCGAGTACGTCGGTGGTCGGCCATGCGGCTCCGCTCCCCGTAGTTGATCAACGACGGAGCACAGCCTTCCACGCGGGTCTATATTTAGTCGAGCCAATATTCGTTGTCCGGTGGGCATGCCCGCAGCGCGGCCACGGCCTGGGCGTTCGTCAATACTCTCCTTTCGGGCGCAACGGGATGCATCGATCTCGCCCGCGTTGCCTGTCACGTACGTGAGCGGTTGTACCGCGTGTGACCGTGACTTCACTGGCATCTTCCCCTTGGCGGATCGCCTGGGCCGAGCGCGAGAACGAGCGGCGGCAGCGCGCGTACCGCGACGCCAGCGACGCCTGGCAGCACCGCGACGACCACCTGGCCAGGCTCCGCATCGAAGCCGCCAGCTTCCTCGGGTGTACGCAGCCCCGGGCCGGCCTACCGGTGGAGCTCGACGGCGACGAACTCGTCTTCCGCGTCCTCCCCGTCGCCGAGCTGGTCGAGGCGGAGGCACGACACATCCCCGGCCTGCCCAGGCCGGACGGCTTCTGTTCCTTCGCCGAGGCTTCTTCCGACGCCGTGCCGGCGGGCCTGCGTGTCGTCGACTCCGGCATGGCCGTGGTGACCAGCCGACGGGTTGTCTTCGGCGGCCGTGAGCACCGCCGCGAGTGGCGGTACGCGGACCTGGTCGGCCTCGCCCACCACCCCGACGTACCGGTCACCCTGCTGCCCGACCGCGGTCGACTGCAAGGGCTGCTGGTTCCGGCCAACGCCGTGGTGAACTTCCGCTTCTATCTCACCCTCGCGGCTGCCGACGATCGCCGCGCCGTCATCGCGCAGGTCGACGCTCTGCTGACCGCGCACCGGGCCGCCCCGACTGCGCCCCCTTCATTGGTGGACCCCGACGACGCACCGCTGACGGCGGTACGCCCCGACCGGCGGGCGCTCGGCGCTGCCGCCGTCGCGGCCGTGGTGTTCGTGACGCTCGGCCCGGGCGCTCTGGGTCCCGGCGCGTGGGGTCCTCGGGGGCCGGTGCCCTCGGCGGAGATCGTCGCCCTGGACGCCTCTCGGGCCGGGGTGGTCCTCGTTCCGATCGGTCCCGTCGGGCCAGCGGCACCCAGGTCGCGGATCGGATCGGCCGACGGTGCCGTGTGGAGCCCGCCGAATGTCCCGACCGTCCGGCCGTCGGCTGTCTCTACGGCGGCGGAACCTGCTGTCGTGGTGGCCTTGCCGCCGGCTGCTTCGCCGCCCGCCCCTCCCGCACCGTCCGCCAGTTCGGTGCCGAAGCCTGGTCCGGTCCCCACCACGGACCCGCCCGCGTCGGCCCTGCCGACGCCGCCCGTCGCGTCGGCCTCGCCGACGCCGACGCCGACCCCGGCTGTTACAGCGACGCCTTCGCCGGGTCCCGAGCTGCTGGCGGTCTGCCTGGACCCTCTTCAACTGCCGCTGCTGGACCCGCCGCTCTGCCCGTCGCCGACGCCCTGATCAGGGTCTTATCTCCTGCGCGGCTCAGTTTGTTGCGCCTCAGTTCATGGCGCTGAAGTCGGGGACAGTGAGGGTGCCGTCCTCCGCGAGGGTGAAGCCCGGGTTCCAGGCGATCTCCCAGAGGTGACCGTCCGGGTCGGCGAAGTAGCCGGCGTAGCCGCCGTAGAAGGTCTCCTCGGCCGGCTTGGTCACTGTCGCGCCGGCCTTGGTCGCCGCGGCGACCACCTCGTCGACCTCGGCGCGGGAGCGGACGTTCTGGGCGAGGGTCATCCCACCGAAGCCGGCGCTTCCCGCATCGTCGATGCCGGCGTCGGCGGCGAGCTTGTCGCGGCCCCAGAGGACGAGGGCCAAGCCGCCGGCCTGGATGAAGACCGTCTCCTCGACCTCCTGACCCTGCCAGCCGAGCTGCTCGTAGAAGGCCTTCGCGCGGGCTACGTCGTTGACGCCGAGGGTGATCAGGCTGATCCGCTGCTCCATGCGTTCAACCTAACGTGTCTGACCTCGCCCGCAGCTCGACCGCATAGCATCGATGCTATGGCAGTAAAGGATGAACGATGAGTGATCGCCTGGACTGGAATGACCTGCGTGAGCGCCGGATGACGGAGCCGGGGGCGGCCGAGACCTACGAAGCCACTCGGATCGCCTTCGAGCTTGGGCAGGAGGTGCGCCACCTGCGCGAAGGGCACGGTTGGAGTCAGAGCCAGTTGGCCCGGGCCGCCGGCATGACTCAGTCCGCGGTGGCTCGCTTCGAAGCAGGCGGAACAGTGCCGACTCTGCCGGTCCTGGAACGCCTAGCCCGGGCCTTGGACAGGCGACTGGACGTCAGGTTCACGCCGAACGCGGACGCAGCCTGACTGCCTCCGACGCCCATCGCGATCAGCGGCAGACGTCTTCACGTAACGGCAGCCGGCGGTCGTTGATCTAGGATTTCAGGTCATGCGGGAGTCCTTCACGGTTGGCGGTCGGAGGCTCTCGTATCTGGACTTTGGCGGTCCGGGTAACCCGCTCCTGGCTCTGCACGGGCACTACAACGAAGCGTCGGCTTTCGCGCCGCTGGCTGAGGCGTTGGCGCCGCAATGGCGGGTGATCGCGCTCGACCAGCGTGGGCATGGAGAGTCCGACCGTGCCGAATGCTACGAACGAGACGGGTACGTTGCCGACGTCGCCGCGCTCCACCAGCATCTGAAGGTCGGCCCCGCCGTGGTGCTGGGTCACTCACTCGGCGGGGTGAACGCCTATCAGTACGCCAGTCGGCACGCCGATCGGGTCACCGCGCTGATCGTCGAGGACATCGGCGCGGTCGTGGACTGCGACTGGTCCTTCACCACCAGCCTCCCTCGCCGTGCGCCATCCCGCGATGCGTTGGCCTCGGCCCTGGGCGGGGCGGCTCCCTATCTGGAGTGCTCCTTCCGTCAGTCGAAGGACGGCTGGGGCTTCTCGTTCGAGATTGATGACACGGTGGCGTCCCAGAAAGCGCTCAACGGTGACCACTGGACGGATTGGGTAGCGGTGACCTGCCCCACCCTTCTGATCCGCGGAACACGCAGTGACGAGCTGGCCGCCGATCACGCTCGCGAGATGATCGCCCGTCGCCCCGGCCAGGCTCGGCTCGTCGAGCTGCCAGCAGGTCACGTCGTGCATCATGATGCTCAAGCGCAGTTCGCCGCGACGGTCAGTACCTTCCTGTCCAAGCTCGATTGAGTCAGGGAAGTCTCAGCCCTGCCTCGTGAGCTGCGAGACGGTCGAGGCCTTCGAGGAGCATTAAGCGGCGATCGTTCGGGCGGTGGCGTACACGTCGGCGGGTAGGGCGTGGTGGAGCTGCCACAGGACGCGCATGGGCCGGTCGCCAGTGTGCGAGTTGTACGTCATGGTGCCGGCGTAGAGGTACGGCGGCGCGCCCAGGTCGCGGTCGGCGATGCGGGTTTCCCGAACGAAGAGGTGCACGGTCGAGCCGCCCGACGTGTAGCGCTGCCCGGTCGACGACGCCGCCGAGGTGGTGCTCTGCGACTCCCACTGGAACAGGGTGTCGGTGATGGCCCGGTCGGCGTACATGGTGGTGGGGGAGTAGTGGGCTTCTGACTTGACCAGGGTGACGAAGAACAGGTCGGCCTGGGAGTCGGGCAGCCACTTCACCCCCTCACGCAGTGACCCAGGGTTGGTCATCCCGAAGGCGGCGCAGGCCTCGTTGCGGCTGTAGCGGGCGTGCACCCGCAGCGGCACTGCACCGGGCGCGGCGGTCGGCGTGACCCGGTGGATGCGGTCCCTTAACACCTCGGCGACCTGCCGCAACTCGGCACAGCGGGCTGGTTCCCTCCACAGTCGTGCCAGCCGTTCGTCGCGCGTGGCGAGGGGTGCGCTCGGCCCCCAGAGGCTGAAGTGCAGCATGTCGAGCAGGCGGCTGCTGCCCGCGTACACCTGCTGGCCTGGCGCGGGCGGTCCGGCCGCGACCCTCGCGAGCAGCTCTAGCCGGTCGATGTCGTCGGTGTGCAGCATGCGACCGATGGCCCGGCCCAGCTCGCGGTCGTCGGGGCCGGGTGTGGACGTCTCGATGCCGGCGAGCCGGCGCAGTCCGGTCCAGCCGCCGATGCTGGCCGACCGGTACACGTCCTCGATCTCCAGGTCGGTCTCGCGCAGGAACGTCGCCAGGGTGACGTCGCCGAGTTGCCGCAGCTCAGAAACGAGGCCGGCCTTCGAGGTCGGCAGGGCGCTCTTCAAGTTGGCGAGGACGAGCTCCTTCGCCACCCGGTCCAGCTCGATGTGGCAGCCGCTGGGCAGGCTCGGGAAGTCATCGCGCACGGCCTCGGTAATCGCCCGTCGGCTCACCCCGGTCAGGGCCCGCCACCGCAGGTCGAAGCGGAAGTTGGCGTTCTGCCCGCCGATGAAGTCGAGCACCGTGAGGCAGGGCTTGTCGTCGTCGAGGCGCAGGCCACGGCCGAGTTGTTGCAGGAAGATCGTGGCGCTCTCGGTGGGCCGCAGCATCAGGATCGTGTCGACCATCGGCAGGTCGACGCCCTCGTTGAACAGGTCCACAGTGAAGAGCACCCGCAGCTTGCCGGCCTTGAAGTCCCGCAACAGCCCTGCGCGATCGGTGCCGGCCTTCGAGGTCACCGCCGCCGCCTCGACACCGTGCTTTCTGAACCAGGCGGCCATGAACTCGGCGTGCCCGATGCTCACGCAGAACCCGAGCGCGCGCATCCGCCCGACGTCCACCTTCTCGCGGACCGCCCGCAGCACTGTCCGCGCCCGCGCATCGTTGCCGGTATAGATGGTGCTTAGCTGCGACGGGTCGTAGCCCTGGCCGCGCTTCCAGGTGACGTGCGACAGGTCAACGTCGTCGTGCAGCCCGAAATACTGGAACGGCGCCAACAACTGCCGCTCCAACGCGTCCCACAGGTGCAGCTCAACGGCCGCGCGCCCGTCGAACCACCGGCGCACGTCGCCGCCGTCGGTCCGGTCGGGGGTCGCCGTGAGGCCCAGGAGTACGCGGGGACGCAGTCGCTCCAACAGCCGCGTGTACGTCGGCGCTTCCGCGTGGTGGAACTCGTCGACGATCACCATGTCGTACGCCTCGGGGTCGACCTCGCGGCGGTGTAGCGACTGGATGGAGGCGAAGACGTGCTTCCAACCGTTGGGCTTCTCGCCCGCGACCAGCGTCTCGCCGAAGCTGCCATCTCCCATGACCTGCCGGAACGTCGACAGGCTCTGCCGCAGGATCTGCTCCTGATGAGCGACGAAGAGCAGCGAGTCTGCCCGGCCCGCCTTGTGTAGCCGGCGGTAGTCGAGGGCGGCCACCACCGTCTTGCCGGTACCGGTCGCCATCACCACCAGGTTGCGCCAGCGCCCGTGCACCAGCCGCTCGGCGTCCAGGTCGGCAAGGATCTCCGCCTGGTACGGGTACGGACGTACGTCCAGGTTCGAGATCGCTGTCGGTGCTTCGTCGCGGCGTTCTCCGGTGAGTGCCTGCCGCAGGCGTTCGGCGTCCCTGGCCGCGTCGTACGCCTCGAAAGCCGGATCGTTCCAGTAGTCCTCGAACGTCGCCGTGAACGTGTCGATAACGTGCGGCTGCTCGATGTTCGAGATGCGTACGTTCCACTCGACGCCGTCCACCAGCGCGGTCTTCGACAGGTTCGACGAGCCGACGTACGCGGTGGTGGTGCCGTTGGTGCGGCGGAACAGCCACGCCTTGGCGTGCAGGCGGGTGGTCCGCGTCTCGTACGACACCTTGACCTCGGCCCCCAGCTCAGCGAGCCGGTCTAGCGCCCGTTGGTCGGTTGCACCGAGATAGGTCGTGGTGATGACGCGGACCTTGCCGCCTCGGGCAATCAGCTCGCGGAGGGCTGGCTCGACGATGCGCAGTCCGTACCACTTGATGAACGCGCAGAGCAGGTCGACGCTCTCGGCGGAGGCCATCTCGTGGTTGACCTCGTGGCCGATACGGGGCTGGTGGCGGCCGTTGACGAGTAGCGCGCCGGTGGAGAGGGGGGTCGTGGGGCGCTACTCGTCAACGG
>NZ_QGSY01000271.1 GCF_003857035.1 Micromonospora arida | reverse complement strand
CGGTAGACCGGTGCGAGTCCGGCCCCAGACCGCCGGATCGCGTTTACTGCCCGGCAGCTCGGTTTCACGTGAAACCGAGCTAGCGGCTCGCTGGCATCGACCGGAAACCCTGGGGTCGACGCTCAAGGGGAGTCGCCCCCTCCCAGGCGCGCGATATCGGTGCTGCGGTTCGATCTCCCCGTCCTGTGGCGCCCAGGGCATTCGAGCGTCCGGGCGTCCAGGCCGCGCGGGCCGGGGCTCTGCTGACACGGCCCGCGAACGAGCCAAGCCGTCGCCGCCGACGTGTGCCACATGAGCCAGCAGGCGGTCGTCGGCGACCGAATATCGGGCCAGCGGTGACATGCGGAGCCGATCGGAGCGCCCCCGTCCAATTCCGTCTCCAGTGGCCGTCGAACCCGCCGATTTGGTGGGTCGCGGACAACGACCGACTGGCCGAAAAGTTATCCACACCGGTTGTCCACAGGCACCCCCCGTTTCACGTGAAACAGCGCGTGGGAGCGGGTGCGAGCCTGTGGATGACGGCCTGTGTTCAGGATCTCGGCAGCCTGTGGATATCGCCTCTCGGCGCCCCGCGCGGCCACGCGCAGCCGGTCGACGGCGGGCACCGATCCGGTGGCCCGTGACCGCTCGAACAGGTAGGGACAGCGGTGCCAGACTCGGTTAGGGTCAGCGTCGTGCACGACAACCCTCCCTCAGTCCCGGACTTCACCCAGTGGCCGTCATTTCCCTTCGAGGGTGACCTCCACGTGAAGCAACTCGATGATCCGGTCCCGGTCGAACCGCCCCGGAAGGGCGAGGGTCTCCGGGAATGCACCGCCTGCAACGCACCCGACGACGCCTACATCTGGGTGGGCGAGCGGTGGCGGGTCCGCGCCATGGACCGGCCCACCGGCCTGCCCATGGTGCTCATCCTGGAATCGCGCACCCACCTCGACCTCGGCGACCTGCCGAACCTGCTGGCCGCCGAGCTGGGGGTGATGACCGTACGTCTGGAGCGGGCCATCCGGTCGCTCGACGGCGTGGCACGGGTGCACGTCAATCGCTGGGGCGACGGCTCGGCTCATCTGCACATGTGGTTCCTCGCCCGTCCGTACGGCCGCCTTCAGCTGCGGGGAACGTTCCTGTCCCTGTGGGACTCGATCCTGCCGCCGATCTCCGAGGCGCAGTGGCGGGAAAATCTGGCGCTCGTCGCGGCCTGGCTCGCCGAGTTCGGTGGCCGCCCGCTCGCCGAGCCGCCCCGCATCCAATGGCAGGCGCCGTCCAGTCTGCTGGCCCAGTCCGCTGCCGCCGATGCCGCTGCCGCAGCGGAGGCTGCCTCAGCGGCAGCAGCCGGGATGGAGGCGGTCTCGGTCATCGAGGCGGCAGAGGAGATCCCGGAACCAGCGCTCGACGCCACTCCTGATCCGGGCGACGCCGACAGCGGGCCCCGCGCCGAACCGGTCGTGGACCGGGACGGTGCCGGCTCGACGACGACCACCGTCACCGACCGCGCGGCTGAACCCGCCCGGTCGGCCACGGTCAGCGGTTCGGCGGCTGAACCCGTTCGGACGGCATCCGCCACCAATCTGCCCGGCATCCCGACCTCCGGCACCCGGGACTCCACCGCCGCAGCACTAGGCGGCGCAGCATCCGGCAGCGCCACCACGACGGCCACCGACGGACTCCACGTTGGCTCGGTGGAGACGGCCACCGGCGGGCCCCACGTCGGCCCGGCGAGCGGAAGCACCGACGAGGCTGGTTCCGCCAACCCGGCCGCGTCCGACCTGGCCGCCGAGGGCGCCTCCGGAGAGGCCGTCAGTAAGACCGCCCCCGAGAAGGGCGCCGGCACTCCGGGCGCGGCCGCGCGCAGCAACGGCAGCGACAAACCCGACGTACGCGCGACCCACTGATCTGGAACCGACCATGAGGTTGACCCCGACAGGCCAGCCTCATGGTCGTCCGCGGGTGGTCCGCAGGGCCGAACGGGTTGGCGGGTAGGTCAGTGCTTGGTGAGGCGGGCGGCGGCTCGGGCGACCAGGGTGCCGAGGAGTCGGCCGAAGTCCAGCCCGGCCGCCTGCACGGCGAGCGGAAGCAGTGACGTCTCCGTCATCCCTGGCGAGACGTTGACCTCCAGCACGTGCGGCTGGCCGGCTGCGTCCACGATCACGTCGACGCGGGAGAGATCCCGTAGACCGAGCGCGGTGTGTGCGGCGAGGGCCACGTCAGCGACAGTGGCGGCAATCTCCGGGTCCAGCCGGGCGGGGGCGTGCCAGGTGGTCCGTCCTGCGGTGTAGCGGGCGGCGTAGTCGTACACGCCGTTGCGCGGCACGATCTCCACCGGAGGCAGTGCCTGCGGGCCGTCGCCGAGGTCGACGACGGAGACTGCCACATCCATCCCCGGCACGTACCGCTCCACGAGCGCCGTGGAGTAGTACGCGAAGCAGCCGACCATCGCGGCGGGCAGCGCGGCGGCGTCCCGGACCACCGCCCCGCCCAGCCCGGACCCGCCCTGCGCCGGCTTCACCATCAGGGGTACGCCCAGGCGGTCGACGATTCGGTCCAGGACGGCGACCGCGCCGAGCTCGGAGAAACGATCGTGCGGGAGCGCCACCCAGTCCGGGGTGGGGATGCCGGCCTCGCGGAGCACCGCCTTGGCCGAGGGCTTGTCCCAGGCGACCCGGGAGGCCCGAGCGTCGCAGCCGACGTACGGGACGTCGCACAGATCCAGCACACCGCGCAGTGAGCCGTCCTCGCCGGTCGCGCCGTGCAGTGCGATCACCACCGCGTCCGGCGGGTCGGCCGCGAGTGCAGGTAGCAGCGCCACGTCCGCGTCTCGCAGCTCGGCCTCCACCCCGACGGCGCGCAGCGCGTCGAGCACCCGACGACCGGAACGCAGCGACACGTCCCGTTCGTAGGAGAGCCCACCGGCGAGCACCACGACGCGCAGGTCGGCCGAGATGGCGGAATCGGTCACGAGGAGGTGCTCGGCGGTCGTACCCATGCCGGCATCATGCCAAGTCGGGCCCGGGCACGTCGGAGCCGGCCCGGCCGCGTCGGCCGGCGGCTCCACCCACGGCACCGAAGACCCGGCGCATCGCGATTTCCTGCTCCATCACACCGGCCAGCCGGCGGACGCCCTCGCGGATCCGCTCCGGCGGCGGGAAGCTGAAGTTGAGCCGCATCGCGTCGGTGCCGGTGCCGTCGGCGTAGAAGCCGGTGCCGGGAACGTAGGCGACCCGGGCGGCGACCGCTCGCGGCATCATGGCCTTCGAGTCGAGCCCGTCGGGCAGGCTGGCCCACACGAAGAGACCGCCGGCCGGGGTGGTCCAGCTGGTGCCCTCGGGCATCAGGTCGGCCATCGCGTCGAGC
This sequence comes from Micromonospora arida, assembly GCF_003857035.1. Classification (GTDB taxonomy): domain Bacteria; phylum Actinomycetota; class Actinomycetes; order Mycobacteriales; family Micromonosporaceae; genus Micromonospora; species Micromonospora arida. The sequence continues at coordinate 17,870 of NZ_QGSY01000271.1, read as the reverse complement.
AGGGCGTCCCGGCGTTCCCGGTAGACCTCGCGATAGACCTTGAGCTGCTGCCGCCAGGGCATCGTGCTCAGGTAGGTGGCCACTGCGGCCTGGGCGTAACCGCTGGGGCAGAGGATCTGCGCCTCGCTGGCGATGACCAGTTTGTCGCGGACCGCGTGCGGCGCCAGGATCCAGCCGACCCGCAGCCCGGGGGCGAAGGTCTTGGAGAAGGTGCTGAGGTAGAAGACGCCGTCGCGGCGGCGGGCCCGCAGGGGGGCCGGGGCCTCACCCTCGAACCCCAGCTGGCCGTACGGGTCGTCCTCGACGACGAGCAGGCCGGCGCGCTCACAGATGTCGAGCACCCGTTCCCGGCGCTCCTCGCTGAGCGTCACGCCGGTCGGGTTCTGGTAGGTGGGGATCGTGTAGAGGAACTTGACCCGCTGGCCCGCGCGAGCGAGGTCGGCGATGGCCGTCTCCAGCGCCTCCGGGATCAGCCCGTCCGCATCCATCGGTACGTGGACGACCTGCGCCTGGGCGGCCTGAAACACGCCGAGCGCACCGACGTACGTCGGCCCCTCGGCGAGCACCACGTCACCCGGGTCGAGGAAGAGCCGGGCCACCAGGTCCAGTGCCTGCTGCCCGCCCACGGTGACCACGACGTCCTCGGGGGAAGCACCGCACGCGGCGTCGATCCCGGAGAGCGACATCACCTCGCAGATCCGCTCGCGCAGCTCGAGGGTGCCCTGACCAATGCCGTACTGAAGGGTGGTCACGCCGTGCTCGGAACCGAGCCGGCCGAGCATCTCGCCGACCGCGTCCAGCGGAAGGGCGGCGATGTACGGTGCGCCGCCGGCGAGTGAGACGACCTCCGGACGACTTGCCACCGCGAAAAGTGCTCGGATCTCGGAGGCGGTCATCCCGCGTACCCGCCGGGCGTACCGGTCGGTGTAGTCGTCGAGTGTCGTGCCGGTCATGACCTCACCTCGATCGCTGCTCGAGTGGCTCCCGCCCCGGGTACCCCGCACACCGCTGACCATGGCGGCAGGCACACCGATTGTCGATCCTAGTCCGCCAGAGTCGTGCTGCCGGCGTGCCGAGGCAGATCGACCACATGGCGGACCGTCCTCGGCGTCCCCCGTTGCGGTGGGCATCTGCGCGTCCCCTCCCGTATCGCCGATCGGCGGCGTACGATCGCTCGTCGGGGGCAGGAAGGCGGCGCTGTCGTTCCATGCCGGTCTCACCACCGAGCCTATTGTGGGGATGCGCCATATGTCGCGACGTCTGGTCAGCCTGACCCTCGACACGTTGGAAGACCTCCCGCGTCCGTGCCGGCAGTGCGTCTACTGGGAGCTCGATCCGGTCTCCGCGGACCGGGCCTGCGCCGCTGGCGATCCGGGCCTGGAGAAGGAGGCGTGGGTCTCGCAGACGCTGCTGGAGTGGGGTTCCTGCGGCAAACTCGCGTACGTCGACGGCATGCCGGCCGGCTTCGTGATGTACGCCCCGCCCGCCTACGTGCCCCGTTCGATGGCGTTCCCGACCTCACCGGTCTCCGCGGACGCGGCACTGTTGATGACCGCCAACGTGGTCGCCGCGTTCTCCGGCGGCGGGTTGGGCCGGATGCTGGTGCAGGGTGTCGCCCGGGATCTGACCAAGCGTGGGATCAAGGCGATCGAGGCGTTCGGCGACGCCAAGTTCGGCGACGCGGACGACCCCGCCGGCGGTTGCGTGGCCCCAGTCGACTTCTTCCTCTCCGTGGGCTTCAAGACCGTACGTCCGCATCCGCGCTTCCCTCGGTTGCGTCTTGAGCTGCGTACGGCTCTGAGCTGGAAGTCCGACGTCGAGTACGCGCTGGAGAAGCTGCTCGGGTCGATGAGCCCCGAGACCCTGCTCCGGCCGGTCCGTCCCGCCCCGGCCACCCGCTCCACCAACGGCTGACCCCCGGCGGCGAATCAGTCCACCACCGTGCCGGCGGTCACCACGGCACGCAGTTCGCTGACGTCGAGCGATCCGGTCGGGACGTCTCGTTCGATCGGGTAGTACATCCGCTGCACCGCGGCCACGATCGCCTCCACCACCCGGTCCCGGAACCGGGGGTCGACGAGGTGGGCGCGGTCCGTCGGCGAGGTGAGGTAGCCGACCTCGACCCGGACGGCGGGCATCCGCGTGAGTCGCAGCAACTCCCACGTCTTGGCGTGGGTACGGCAGTCCCGCAGCCCGGTGCGGGCGACGATCTCCCGCTGCACCAGCCCGGCCAGGCGTTCACCGGTCGCCGAGGTCACCCCGTTGTCGGTGCCGTAGTGGTAGGTCGCGACGCCCTCCGCGTCCGGGTTGGCGTGGCCGTCCAGGTGCAGCGAGATGAACACGTCGGCGCCGAGCGAGTTGGCGAGCAGGGCCCGGTCGGTGTCCGGCAGGCAACTGTCGGGCGACGGGCCTCGGGTGAGCTGCACCCGCACCCCGGAGGCGGCGAGTCGCCCCTCCAGTCGGCTGGCCAGGTCGTGCACCAGGTCCGCCTCGGTCCAGCGCAGCGAGCCGTCGGGCACCACCATCCCGGGGTCGGTGCCGCCGTGCCCCGGGTCGATGACGACCGTCTTGCCGACCAACGCCGGCCCGGACTGCCGGATCGCGTCGGATTCGCGGAGCCACTGCGGGCGGCCACCGACCACCTTGCGGCCGATGCGGCGGAGCGCGTTCATGGTGTGGGGGCCGCAGGAGCCGTCCGGGGTGAGCCCGACCTCACGCTGGAACTGGGCCACCGCACGCGACGTCCGGACGCCGTAGATCGCGTCCGCGCGGCCCACGTCGTACCCCATCTCCAGCAGACGCTCCTGTAGCGACCGGACGTCCTCGCCGGTGAGCGGCTCGGGAACCGCGTGGTAGAGGGTGCGGGCACCGAGCCGCCAACGGGCGGCATCCAGGGCACGCCAGGTCTCCGCGCCGACGCGGCCGTCCACGCTGAGCCCGCGCGACTGCTGGAACGCGCGGACCGCCCGCTCGGTGTCGAGGTCGAACTCGTCGGTGTGCGAGCCGGCGGCGGCGAGCAGGTCGAGGCCGGTCAGGATGGTACGGATCTCCGTGACCGCGGGTCCCCGGTCACCGGGTCGGATCGGACGCACGCACGACCCCCTCTGCACGACGCTGGCTGGCCGGGCGGCCCAGGCTTGAGGCTATGCGCTCCGGGGCGGCGAGGTGGCTGGGCCGAGAAATACGTCGGCGGTACGGCCGAGAAGCAACCGAACCCCGCACCCGGCGAGCGGGTACGGGGTTCGGTTAATGTTTCTGCTGGTCAGAGGGCCGATTCGATGAGCCGGACCAGCTCGCCCTTCGGCTTGGCACCGGCGATCGACTGCACCGGCTGGCCGTTCTTGAAGACGGTGAGCGTCGGCACCGACATCACCCGGTAGGCCCGAGCGGTCTCCGGGTTCTCGTCGATGTTGAGCTTGACGATGGTGACCTGGTCACCCATCTCCCGGGCGATCTCCTCGAGCAGAGGCGACACCTTGCGGCACGGCCCGCACCACTCCGCCCAGAAGTCCACCAGCACCGGCTTGTCGGCCTGCAGCACGTCAGCGACGAAGCTCTTGTCGGTGACCGCCTTGGTTGTTCCCACTATGCCCCTCCTCCGGGATGTGTTCAGTGTTTCAGCTGAGCGTCGCGATGAACCGCTCGGCGTCGAGCGCGGCGGCACAACCGGTGCCGGCCGCGGTGATCGCCTGACGGTAGGTGTGGTCGACCACGTCGCCGGCGGCGAAGACACCGGGCACGTTGGTGCGGGTGCTCGGGGCGTGGACCTTCACGTAGCCCTCGTCGTCCAGCTCGACCTGGCCCTGGAACAGCTCGCTGCGAGGGTCGTGACCGATCGCGACGAAGACGCCGGTCACGTCCATCACCTTGGTCTCGCCGGTGTGCACGTTGCGGACGCGTACGCCGGTGACCTTGCCGTCCTCGCCGAGGATCTCCTCGACGGTGCTGTTCCACTCGACCTTGATCTTCTCGTTGCTCAGCGCCCGGTCGGCCATGATCTTGCTGGCCCGGAACGAGTCGCGGCGGTGGATGATGGTCACCGACTCCGCGAAGCGGGTGAGGAAGGTGGCCTCCTCCATCGCCGAGTCGCCGCCGCCGACGACCACGATCTGCTGGTTGCGGAAGAAGAAGCCGTCACAGGTGGCACACGCGGAGACGCCGTGGCCCAGGTATTCCTGCTCACCGGGCACGCCCAGCGGACGCCAGGCCGACCCGGTGGAGAGAATGATGGATCGCGCCCGGTAGGCGGTCTCGCCGACCCAGACGGTGCTCACCGCGCCGGAGCCGGCGTCGCCGGTGTCCACCAGCTCGACCCGGGTCACGTCGTCGGTGAGGAACTCGGCGCCGAACCGCTCGGCCTGCTTGCGCATGTTGTCCATCAGCTCGGGGCCGAGGATGCCGTCGGCGAAGCCGGGGAAGTTTTCCACCTCGGTCGTGGTCATCAGCGCGCCACCGGACTGCACGCCCTCAATGATCAGCGGCTTCAGGTTGGCACGTGCGGCGTAGACCGCCGCTGTGTAGCCGGCCGGCCCGGAGCCGATGATGATCAGGTTGCGGACCTCGTCCACTGCCGTCTCCCGAGTTGTGTGTGTTCGGCGTCGGCGCGAGCACCGATGCTGATCCGAGTCGCCGACGCCTGGGTGGGGCCGGCAGCTGACTTCCAGAACGTCATCGTACGAACCGGGGATTCCCGAGCCGGGCATCCGGTGGGTCAGGTCACGTGGGGGGTCATCGTGCCATTGACCGTGGATTCACCCTACCCGCGCCGAATACCGGCTGTCCGAGCCGGACCCGGGCACTCCGCACTCCGGGCCACTCACCCAGGCCCACCGGGCGCCGGTCGCGTCGGTGAAGTGGATGACCAGCGCCTGATCGCCCTGGAACCGCGCGTAGTCGATCACCTCGACCACCAGTGGGGCCGATCCGTGCTCCGTCGCGACGCTGGCCAGACAGCTGGTCAGCGCGGCCTCGTCGGTCAGCCGGGCCAGCTGGTCCGACCCGTCGGGAGAGGGACGGCGCCCGCCCTCGGCATCCACCTCCGGCTGCCCGCCCGGAGTGTTGCCGGTCGCCCGGCTGGCAGCCGGTGTGCTCGGTGCGTCCGTGCCGTAGGCGTCGCCGAGGGTCTGCGGGCTGTAGTTCGTACCGCTGCGCAGTGCCGGCCCGGTGGTGCGGGCAGTCCCGGCCCCCGCGACGCCCTCTGGCGCGCTGGCCGGCTGGTTCATGGGGTTGGTGTCAGCGGAGTCGTCCGACGCCCGCATCGAGAGCTGGTTGAGGCCCAGCGCGACGGCGATGACGGCGATCGCGGCGGCGGCCACGGGCGCGCCACGGCGGGCCCAGCCGCGCCGGCGGCGGCCCGGACCGGTGGACGTCTGGCGCCCCGACCCGCCGGGCGGGACGGGAGGCCGGCGACCGGACCCGCCCTGCGCCGGTACGACCAACGGTGTCGCCGCGTCGCCGTCCCGATCGAGGCTGGGCGCGCCGGCGGGTGCTTCCTCGGTCGAGGTGTCGGTCTTCGGCTCCGCGGAGGCCAATGCGGCCAGGAGGCGGTCGGTGATCGCCGACGGCATCTCCGGGGACGGCTCGGCCCAGCGGGTCAGGTCCGTCCGGACCTCGGTCACGGCAGGGGCCAGCACCGCGTACGCCTCGGCCCAGGACGGGTCCGTGGAGACCAGTTGGGCGACCTCGTCCTGCTGCGGGGTGCCGTCCAACGCCCCGCCGAGGTAGTCAGCGAGGAGGTCGACGTCGACCTCCTGGAACCCCTCGGTCGTCACGTGTCCTCCTGGTTGGCGTCCCGCCGGTATCGACCTGACCCCGATCCGACGCCTTCCACCGGGCCGGGGTTCCCCGGCGTGACGCCGGGCACGCCCGTGATCGGGGCGGTCGAGTCAGGGCGGGTCGAAGTCGTCGCGACGGCGGCGGGGCGGAGATGCCCGAGCAGCACGGCCAGCCGCGCCCGGCCCCGGGCACACCGGCTCTTCACCGTGCCCTCGGCGACGCCGAGGATGCGGGCGACCTCGGCGACCGGATAGCCCTGTACGTCGACCAGCACCAGCGCTGCGCGCTGCTCAAGGGGCAGTGCGGCGAGCGCCTCCCGGACCACCAGCACGGTGTCGTGGTCCGTCACCGGTGCCGCCGGCTCCAGCCCGCCGGTGCCGTCATCGGCCCGGTTGCCGTCCGGCAGCGGCACTGTGGGGTGCGCCTGCCGGCGTCGGATCCGATCCAGGCAGGCGTTGACCACGATCCGGTGCAGCCAGGTGGTGACGGCGGAGTCGCCGCGGAAGCGGGCCGCCGCCCGATGCGCCGACAGCAGGGCGTCCTGGAGGGCGTCGGCTGCCTCCTCGCGGTCGCCGAGCGTCCGCAGGGCCACCGCCCACAGCCGGTCCCGGTGCCGGTGGAACAGTTCGGCGAAGGCGTCCCGATCACCGGCGACGTGCGCGCGCAGCAGCTCCAGGTCCTTCGCGGCGGCGCGCCCGTCCATCACCGCGTCCAGTGCGTACGGTGCCCGGATCGGCTCACGACCCCTGGACCGTAATCTCCTGCACCCCCAGCTTGAAACCGTCCTCAGTCGGCGGCAGCTCGGTGATCCAGAACAGCAGGTACTGGTATTTCTGGTCGGCGTCGAAGCCGTTGAACGTCATTGTGGTGCCGTCGTGGTCCTCGAACGGCTGGCCGATGGCGGTCTTGTAGCTCGCGACCAACTGCTTGTCACCGCTGGAGCTGGACGGCGGGTTGGTCGTGCCGGCGAGGAGCTGGGCGGACGCGCCGGTGGCCGACAGCACCGCCTGCACCGACTTGACGGTGTGCGGCTCGCCGAGGTCGATCCAGACGCCCATGCCCTTCTTCAGATTGCCGAAGTTGGGCCTGTTCTTGTAGGTCTCGGTCTCCCAGCCCTTGTCCTCGTCACCGTCGATGACCTTGTCGGCGTCCTTTACCTCACTGCGATTGCTGCTGTCCGGGTCGATGATCCGGACGTTCTTCACGGTCAGCTTGCGCGCCGTCGCGGCGGCCGGGGTGGCGTCGCCGGCCGGGGCACTGGTGGTCGGGGCGGCGACCGTGTTGGACTGCGGGTCCTCGTCGTCGCCGCCCAGCGCGATGATCCCGATCAGCAGACCGACCAGGGCGACGGCCAACAGGCTGGCGATGCCGACGGCGACCTTGCGGCCCCCGGCCGCGGCCAGCGGCGACGGCTCCTCCCCGGTGTCGGCGGCGAACCGCAGCGGCCCGCTGTTGTCGAGGTAGTGCTCGTCCTCGGCCGGCACGTCCAGTCGCGCCAATTCGGCGGCGAGCACGTCGGACGACGGCGGCGCGATCTCGGCGTCGAGCAGGTCCATGGTCAGGTCGTCCAGGTACGCCGGAACGCCGGCCCGAACCTGGCGCGGTGCCGCGATGGCACCTCCGGCGTCGCGAACAGCGTCCGGGATGGCGGCGCGGCCGTGGCCGGCGGTGGCGCCGCGCAGTGGTGCCTCGGCGTGCGGCCAGGAGCCGGTCAGTGCGAAGTAGAGGACACCGCCGACCGCTCGGATGTCGTTCTCCTGGCTGTCGGCGCCGTCGGTGCGGGCGTCCGCCAGCACCACCCGGCCCTCATCGCTGATCATGACCGTGCCGGGGTGGACGTTGCCGTGCACCATGCCGGTCGCGTGCACCGCGGCAAGCGCGCTCGCGACGGCGTTGCCGATCGCGGTGGCCCGAGCCGGGTCCAGGGGGCCGTCGGTCGCCAGGTCCCGCAGGGACTGCCCGTCGACCCACTCGCGCACCACGTACGCCCGGTCGGCCTCGTCGATCGCGTCGTAGACGCCGACCAGGTTGGGGTGGATGACCCGGCTGGCCGCGACAGCGGCCTGAAGCATCTCGGTGGCGGAGTCGCCACCCGGGTAACGCAGAACCACGGCAACGGGACGGCGCAGGATGACATCGACCCCACGCCAGACCAGCCGACCCGCACTGTCGTTGTTGATGTGCTCAACCAGCTCGTACCGCTCGGCGAGGACTTCACCGGCCGTGGGAGCACCGAAGGTCATGACCGGAGGAGCGCTTTCGTCCGCCTCCTGACCCTCGCCGACCTGGGTCACCCGTCCTCCCTCGGTGATCGTGTCGATCGATGAACCCGAACTGCTGGGCATGTGGCTTCCCGCTCTGCCGTTGAAGGAACCGGCCGACCGGTGTCGACGCCCAGCGTCGGCCCCTGCCGTACCCGTCGAGAGCGACCTTACCCGGGTTGCCCGTCTCTCCGACATGTCATCTTCCCGCCGTACCTGGCGGGGTTCCGGCAGTCGAAGCGCTCGTCCGGTTACGACCGTTGTCAGCCACGTTGCTGGCACATGTACTAGCTAATCTACGGCTTCACCGCAAGTGACCGACGCCGGGGCTGGGATGGCGTGGCGCTTGCGCTACCTCGTACGTTCCCCCCGATCGGGCCGCCACCCTCAGCCGTACGGTTGGTTATCCACAGGCCGAAGCGGCGGCTGACCGGCGAATCGCGGAGTTATCCACAGGTGCATCCCCAGCCTGGTGATCCGTAGTCACGGTCCGTATGAGTGCCAACTTGTTGTAATCAGACGCGAACTTTCAGCGACCGAGGCGCCGGCGAACCATCCCGACCACCTCGGTGATCTCGCCGATCTTCAGCAGCATGGCCAGACCCAGGTAGGTCCCGCCGATCACTACGCCGCCGATCACGAGCTGCACGACGGCCTGCATCCAACTTGGCCTGTCGCCGCCCGGCAGAAGACTCACGACGAGGAGGCCGACCAGGGCGGCCCCCAACGCGGCGACCGCCACCCGACCGAGCGTGCGCAGGATGGCACCCATCCCGATCCGGCCCACACGGGGCCGCAGCAGCCACGCGGAGGCGAAGGCGGCGGCCAGGTAGGACACGGCGTTGCCGATCATCATCCCGGCCGCGGCGAAGTGGGCGGCGAAGGCGACGTAGAGGACCACCTGCACGCCGATCCGCAGGGCGACCACCGGGATGTTGATCAGCGCCGGGGTGCGGGTGTCCGGCAGGGCGTAGAAGGCGAAGGTGAAGAGCTGGCTGATCGCGAACGGCACCAGTGCCAGTGCCGCCAGGAGCAGCACCAGCGAGGTGTCCGCCGCGTTCTCGTCGGTGAACGCGCCGTAGCGGAACAGCGTCACGGCCAGCGGGGTCGCCAGTACGGCGTAGCAGACCGCGATCGGGGCGAGCACCGCCGAGACGGTGCGCGTGCCCCGGGAAAGGTCGGCGGCGACGTCGGAGTACCGGCCGTCGGCGGCGGCCGCGCTCATCCGGGGCATCAGTGCAGTGATGATCGAAACGGCGATGATGCCGTGCGCCATCATCAGCAGCAGGAACACGTTGTTGTAGATCAGCGGGCCGGCAGCGTTCTCCTTGCCTGCCCGGTTCAGCAGGTTGAACAGCACGATCAGGCCGACCTGGCTCACCGCGACGTAGCAGAACATCCAGCCGCCGAGACGCCCCAGCTCCCGTAGCCCGAGAGTGCGGAAGTCGAACCGGAACTTCCACCGGAAGCCGACCTTGCGCAGTGCCGGCAGGAGGCCGGCGGCCTGGATCGCGACGCCGAGCAGGGTGCCGCCGCCGATCAGCAGGATCCGGCCGGTGGTCATCTCGTCGGGCCGGACGATCTCGGCCCCGAAGATCGCGATGTACAAGCCGGCGGTGGCGATCACCACGATGTTGTTGAGGATCGGCGCCCACATCGGCGCGGCGAAGTGCCCCCGGGTGTTGAGCACCGCGCTGATCAACGCACTGAGACCGGTGAAGAAGATCATCGGCAACATCAGGTACGACAGTGCCTTGACCAGGCTCCGGAAGTCGTCGCCCGTGTTGTCGCCGGCGTAGAGCTTGGTCAGCAAGCCCGCCGACAGCACGGCCAGCAGGGCTGCTCCCGCCAGGGTCAGCACCGCCAGGGTCAGCAGCCGCTGGGCGTACGCCTGCCCGCCGTCGGTGTCGACCCTGCGCCGACGGACCAGCACCGGGATCAACACGCTGGTGAGGATGCCGCCGAGCAGGAACTCGTAAACCATGCCGGGCAGGATCTGCGCCGTGGTGTAAGCGTCACCTACCAGCGCTCCACCCAGCGCGGCGGTCAACGCCAACGTACGCAGGAAGCCGGTACCCCGGCTGACCAGGCTGCCGATCGCCATCACCGCGCTGTTGGCCGCCGCGCTCGCCTCGCCCACCTGCTCCTGCGGCGGCGCGGTCGACTCCATGGCCGGCTGATTCAGCGGCTCGGCGGAGATGAAGGTGGCGCCGTCCCCGGGACGGGCACCGGGGCCGCCATCGTTCGCGGCGTTGGCGCTGCGGTAGAGCCCGCCGCTCATCTCCAGCCTCCCAGGGGTACGTCGAGTCGGACACCGACCCGCACGCCACAGACCATAGTCAACCCGCACCCGTTACCCGCGCCCGGCGGATCGGATCACACCTCGGCCCGATAAGCTGGCGATCCCATGTCCGAAGCCTCCGCTCCTCACGCCGCCGACCGCCGCGAACTCACCGCCGCGCAGCGCAACGCCGTCGCCGAACTGCTCCGGGTGTCCCCGGTCGCCGACGAGTTGGGCCGCCGCTTCGTCCGCGCCGGTCACGAGTTGCACCTGGTGGGCGGTTCGGTGCGGGATGCCCTGCTCGGTCGACTCGGGGACGACCTCGACTTCTGCACCGACGCGCACCCCGACGAGACCCTGCGGATCATCAAGGGCTGGGCCGAGTCGATCTGGGAGACCGGTCGGGAGTTCGGCACCATCGGCGCTCAGCGCGACGGCCTCCGACTGGAGATCACCACCTTCCGCGCGGAGTCGTACGACCAGGTCAGCCGCAACCCGGTGGTGGTGTACGGCACCAGCCTGGACGAGGACCTGAAGCGGCGCGACTTCACGATCAACGCGATGGCGGTCAGCCTGCCGGACCACCGGTTCACCGACCCGCACGGTGGGCTGGACGATCTCTCGGCCAAGGTGATCCGTACCCCGAGCACGCCTGGTGAGTCGTTCGGCGACGATCCGCTGCGGATGCTGCGGGCCGCCCGGTTCGCCGCCCAGCTGCGGTTCGCCGTCCACCCGGACGTGCACCTGGCGATGACCGAGATGGCCGCAGACCTCGACCGGATCACCGCCGAGCGGATCCGCGACGAGTTCACCAAGTTGCTCTGCGGCGCAGACCCGATCACCGGGCTGCGGCTGCTGGTCGACACCGGGCTGGCCGATCGGTTCCTGCCGGAGCTGACCGGCCTGAAGCTGGAGATCGACGAGCACGCCCAGCACAAGGACGTCTACGAGCACACGTTGACGGTCGTCGAGAACGCGGTCTCCTACGAGGAGGACGGCTGCGACTTCATCCTGCGGATGGCCGCCCTCCTGCACGACGCGGGCAAGCCGGCGACGAAGGCGGTCGGGTCCGACGGCCGGGTCAGCTTCCACCACCACGAGGTGGTCGGCGCCCGGCTGACCAAGGCCCGGATGAAGGCGATGCGGTACCCGAAGGAGGTCACCGCGAAGGTGACCGCGCTGGTCGCCCTGCACCTGCGTTTCTACGGGTACGGGCGGGGCGAGTGGACCGACTCGGCGGTGCGCCGCTACGTCGCCGACGCCGGTGACCTGCTGCCCCGCCTGCACAAGCTGACCCGCTCCGACTGCACCACCCGCAACCGGCGCAAGGCCGCCCAGCTCGCTGCCGACTACGACGCGCTGGAGGATCGGATCGCCCGGATCGCGGCCGAGGAGGACCTGGCGCGGGTCCGACCCGACCTGGACGGCAACGCGATCATGGAGTTGCTCGGCGTACCGCCGGGGCCGGTGGTCGGGCGGGCGTGGAAGCACCTCAAGGAGCAGCGCCTGGAGCACGGCCCGCTGGACCGTGACGCCGCCGAGGCGGAGCTGCTGCGCTGGGCCCGCGCCGAGGGCCTGATCCCCTAGCGCTTCGAGCCGAGCGACGATCGATGCCGACGGGCGCCACCCCCGAACCGGGAGCGGCGCCCGTCGGCGTACACCGTCAGCGGGTTTCGACGGCCTTCCCGTCGACGGACGCGGCGCCGTTGCCGGCCGGAGTGGACGCCGAGCCGAGCCGTGCCAGCAGGCCGGGCAGGTCGATCCCGGTGAGGTCGCTGCCGAGCTGGAGGCCCTGGGCCACGTTGCCGGCGACCGACTTCGTGAGCGACGACGCGCCGTCGGTGGAGATGACGGTCATCTTGTCGATCGCCCCGATCGGTGCGCTGGCCGCCTCGACGACCTGCGGCAGCACCTTGACCAGCAGGTCCAGCACGGCCGCCTCTCCGTACGCGGCAAACGCCTCGGCCTTGCGCGCCATCGCGTCGGCCTCGGCCTCACCCTTGGCGAGGATGGCCGCGGCCTCGGCCTGGCCTTCCCGCTCCACCGCCTCGGCGATGGCGGAGCGTCGCCGCTGCTCGGCCTCACCCTCCTTGGCACCCTCGATGGCGTTGGCCTCGGCGAGCGCGGCCCGCCGGGCCCGCTCACCCTCACCGGTGAGGCGGGCCTGCTCGGCGGAGGCCTGCGCGGCGGCGATGACGGACTGGCGCTGCGCGTCGGCGTGCAGCACCGCCGCGTTGCGGGACGCCTCGGCCTCCTGCTCCACCTTGTACCGGGCCGCGTCGGCCGGCTTGCGAACCTCGGTGTCGAGTTGGCGCTGCTTGAGTTCGGCGTTGCGCTCGGCCACCTTCTGCTGCTCGGAGAGGATCGCCTGGTCCCGTTCGGCCTGGGCCAGCGGTCCGGCCGCCGCGGACTTCGCCTTCGCCGCGTCGATCTCGGCCTGGATGCCGGCCTGCTTGAGGGCCAGGTTCCGGTTCGCCTCGGCGATGGCCTCCTCGGCGAGCAGGCGCTCCTGCTCGGCCTGCTGCCGGGCCCGGGCCTCGGCGATCGCCGCGTCCTTGAGCACCCGGGCGGCCTCGGGGCGGCCCAGGTCCTGCAGGTAGGAGCCTTCGGCGAGGATGTCCTGGAGCTGGAAGGTGTCCAACACCAGACCCTGGTTGGTCATCGAGTGCTCGGCCTCCTCGGCGACGGCGCTGGCGAACGCCGCCCGGTCCCGGATGACCTCCTCGACGGTGAGCCGGCCGACGATCGAGCGCAGCGCGCCGGCCAGCACCTCCCGGGTGAAGTTGTCGATCTCGTCCTGCTGGTGCAGGAACCGTTGTGCGGCGGCCCGGATCGCGTCCTCGGTCCCGCCGACCTTGACGATCGCCACGCCGTGCAGGTCGGCGCGGATGCCCTGCTTGCTGACGGCACCCCGGATTCCGACGTCGATCCGCCGACTGGACAGGTCGAGCGACTGGAGCTTCTGCACCACCGGCAGCACGAACACCGAAGCGCCCAGCACGACCTTCTGCCCGGAGTTGTCGGTGGACCGCCCGCCGTCGGCAGTCTGCGTGGTGCGGCCCTTGCGACCGGTGACGATGAACGCCTCGTTCGGACCGGCCACCTTGATCCGGGAGAGCACGAAGAGCACCAGGATGAGCACGAGGAGGACCGCGCCACCGATGGCGATGAGTAGGGCCATATAAAAAGTCCCGTCTGTGAGGGGGAGATCAGTAGGTCTCTACGTGCACGCTGGTCTCGCTGAGCGCCTGCACGACGAAGATCTGGGCGCCGATCGGGATCGGCTGATCCGCGCGGGCGCTGAGCTTGACCGGTTGGCCGGCGAGGCGAATGCGGACCTCGCCGTACCCGTTGGCCGGCACCGGGGTGACGACCAGGCCGAGCGCGCCGACCAGGTCGTCGCGGGTGGGCGTCCGGTCGGTGCGCATGTTCCGCGCCGCCCGACTCAGCCGCGACGCCAACCAGCCGGTGGGCACGGCCGCGAACACGCCGCCGGCCACCGCCCCGACGACCATGCCAGGTGTACGCGCACCAAGCAGTTCGTTGACGATGGCCGCGCCGAACCCGAAAGCCCCGGCGAAGCCGGCGACGGTCTCGACCGAGATCGGCCCGTCCACGTCGGCGTGCCCGAAGTGAAGCAGCTCGGTGCCGAGCAGAGCGAGCGCGAGCACACCGATGCCCGCCCCGCCGATGATCAGAAAGATGAGCGTCCCCGTTGCCACGACCTTGACGGTATCGACGCCGCGCAACGCCGAACGGCCTGACAGGACGCGGAGATGATCTCCCGATGCGGGTCGGGAGTGGCGCTCGGCCCCGACGCCGGAGGCCGGGCCGGCGAGAGAGTCCGCGTCGGGGAGAATAGGTGGATGCGCTGGGCCGTGCTCGACTCACCGATCGGTGAGTTCTCGGTGGCCACCGACGGCACGAGCGTCTGCGGTGCCCGCTTCGGCCGGCTCGAGGCGGCCACCGACGAGCCCGATGACGCGCTGTCCCGGCAGGCCGTCGACGAGCTGCGGGCGTACTTCACCGGCAAGCTGACCACGTTCACCGTTCCGGTGTCGGTGCCGCGCGGCTCCGACTTCGAGCGCGCCGTGTGGCGGGAGATGACGCGGATCCCGTACGGGGAGACGCTGACGTACGGCGAGGTGGCTCGCCTGGTGGGCGACCCTGGGGCGGCACGGGCGGTGGGAGTGGCCTGCAACCGCAACCCGGTCCCGGTGATCGTGCCGTGTCACCGGATCGTCGGGGCGGGCGGCAAGCTGGTCGGCTTCGGCGGGGGCCTGCCTCGCAAGGTCACGTTGTTGGAGCTGGAGGCCGGGGTCGCGCTGCGACGCGCCTGGTCCTGAGCCTTCCGGCGTCGGCGGTGGCATCACCGGGCGCTGGGCGACCCTTCCGGTCCGGCGGCGGGTGAGGTCCGGGCGGGCCATGGCGGGTCGATCGAAGTCCGCGGCTGGAAGAAGGCGTTGGCCGACGGCAGGGCCAGCAGGACCAGCGCGGCGAGTATCGCCGCCGGCGCGCCCAGGCCCAGGGTGAGCAGTAGGCAGGCCAGCGCGACGATGCGCGGCCGAGGAGGTCGGGCCGGGTGCCGGCCCGTCGAGGTCGTGCTGGTGCGGGAGACCATGAATCGATTATCGATAGCTTCCCCCGCCCCCCGTGGTCCCGAAAACGGTGGCGGAGGTCACGGGACAGCGCTCGTACCCCGGGAAGCCGACCCACGTGGAAGGGCCGGGTCCGCATGGACCCGGCCCTTCCACGTGCTTGATGATTCAGCGCGTCAGCGCGTGACCTCACCGGCGATGAACTCCTCGACGGCCTGGTGGGCGTCGTGGTCGGCGTACTGCACCGGCGGGGACTTCATGAAGTACGACGAGGCCGACAGGATCGGGCCGCCGATCTTCCGGTCCAGGGCGATCTTCGCGGCCCGGACCGCGTCGATGATGACGCCGGCCGAGTTCGGCGAGTCCCACACCTCGAGCTTGAGCTCGGCCATCAGCGGGGTGTCACCGAACGAGCGGCCCTCCAGGCGGATGTACGCCCACTTGCGGTCGTCCAGCCACGGCACGTGGTCCGACGGGCCGATGTGCACGTCGCTCTTGCTCATCTCGTGCGGGATCTGCGAGGTGACCGACTGGGTCTTCGAGATCTTCTTCGAGACCAGGCGCTTGCGCTCCAGCATGTTCATGAAGTCCATGTTGCCGCCGAAGTTGAGCTGGTACGTGCGCAGCAGCTCGACGCCGCGGTCCTCGAAGAGCTTCGCGAGGGCGCGGTGCACGATGGTGGCACCGACCTGGCTCTTGATGTCGTCACCGACGATCGGCAGGCCCGCGTCCTCGAACTTCTTGGCCCACTCGGGGTCGGAGGCGATGAAGACCGGCAGGGCGTTGACGAACGCGCAGCCGGCGTCGATCGCCGCCTGGGCGTAGAACTTGGCGGCCTGCTCGGAGCCGACCGGCAGGTAGCAGACGACGACGTCGACCTGCGCGTCGCGCAGCGCCTGCGCCACGTCGACCGGGGTGGCGTCCGACTCCTCGACGATCTCGCGGTAGTACTGGCCCAGACCGTCGAAGGTCGGACCGCGCTGCACGCTGACGCCGGTCGGCGGCACGTCGCAGAGCTTGATGGTGTTGTTCTCGCTGGCGACGATCGCCTCCGCGAGGTCCATGCCCACCTTCTTGGCGTCCACGTCGAATGCCGCGACGAACTCCACGGCATTGACGTGGTAGTCGCCGAAGGCGACGTGCATGAGACCCGGGACGCGGTCGTTCGGGTTGGCGTTCCGGTAGTACTCGACGCCCTGAACCAGGGACGAGGCGCAGTTACCCACACCGACGATGGCGACGCGGACGGAGCCCATAGCGTCTGCCTCCTTCTTTTCTGTCACGGCCGCTCATTCCTGGTCTCTCCAGGCGGAGGCGGGCTGTTGTCTTCTCGTCGGCCGCCGGCTGTCCCGATGTTCGGGACCGTCGGGGCTCGGCCGGAGCGCTCGTTGGCGATGAGCTCCTCCAGCCAGCGGACCTCGCGCTCACAGGCATCAAGGCCGTGGCGCTGCAGTTCCAGCGTGTAAGCGTCGAGGCGCTCGGCCGCCCGGCCCAGCACGTCACGAAGCCCTTCGCGACGCTCCTCGATCTTGCGGCGGCGACCCTCCAGAATGCGCAGTCGGGTCGCCTGGTCGGTCCGGGCGAAGAACGCGAAGTGCACCCCGAAGCCCGTGTCGTCGTACGTCTCGGGCCCGGCCTGTGCGATCAGCTGGGCGAAGCGTTCCTTGCCTTCCGCGGTGATTTTGTAGACCACCCGACCTCGTCGGCTGGTCAGCGCGGGAACCTCCTCGGCAGTGGCGGGTGTCTCAGCAGCCTCGGTGATCCATCCCGCCGCCTGCAGCCTGCGTAGCGTGGGATAGAGCGAGCCGTAGCTGATCGCCGCCCGGATCGCGCCGAGTTTGGCGGTCAGCTCCTTGCGCAGCTCATAGCCGTGCATCGGAGACTCCTGCAGGAGGCCGAGGATGGCGAACTCAAGCACTGGCCACCCTCTCTTTACCCTCCGGCGCGGAGTGGTAACCGCCGCGATGTATCGGACCGATACATCGCACGTTAGCGGGTCGTGCGGGCCAGGGCAAACCCCCGTTCCGAGATGCTGCCGTCACGGATTGTGAGCGTGGTCGCCTGGTCGGGCCGGACCGCGTACCCTTCTCCGCATGCGTACGCAGCGCCAGGTCGTCGACTACTCGCTTCAGAAGCGAGCAGTGCTGCGTGAGCTCCTGGCCGGACGAGTCGGCACGTACGACGTCTGCGACGCGTCGCCGTACCTGAAGAACGCCGCTCGGTTCCACGGTGAGCCGACCGACCGGCGCTGCCCGATCTGCCGCAGCGAAAACCTGACCCTGGTCCACTACATTTACGGTGACGAACTCAAGCAGTCCGCCGGACAGGCTCGGACACTGACTGAGTTGCCCGTGCTGGCGATGACGCTGCGTGAGTTCCAGGTCTTCGTGGTGGAGGTGTGCCTCGGTTGTGACTGGAACCATCTCGTCGAGCAGTACCTGCTCGGCCGGGACGGTCTGACCGGCGACAGCGACGGCATCAGCGAGCAGGACGCGGCGGGCGCCGGAGGCGCCGGTCGGCGGAGGCGAGAGGCGCAACGGTGATCTCAGCTGGTTGGACCGGCCCCGGGGCCGTAGACGAAACCCGGGACGGCCGACCGCTTGTTGGCCCGATTGGCCCGATTGATACGGCAATGACCCCGGTCGGCCGGCACCCCCATGCCGGCGCCCCGGGTGAAGCAACTCACGGCAACCCGGTGGCGGCGCAGCCGCGCCCCACCGCGACCGGCAGGGTGTGAGGAATGAACTCGTACGGCGATCCCAGTTCTGCGCGCGGACGGACCCAGCACTCGGGTCCAGACGGTGACCCCGGGCCGGGCGCGGACGACGCGTACCGCCGACCCGGCGGTGATTCCGGCGGGAGCGGCTGGTCAGCCTCGGACCGAGGCGCGGCAACCCCAGGCCGGGCCTCGGTGACGCCGCGGGCTGCCGGTGGTCGCGCCACGGTCGGCGGTTC
>NZ_QGSY01000073.1 GCF_003857035.1 Micromonospora arida | reverse complement strand
CGCCCCGATGATCATGGAGTTAGCGCACGACACGCCGACGACACGCGCGGATAACCTCATGATCAACGCGCTGGGGGTTAGGCGTCTTCGTCGTCGGGGTCGTCCAGGCGGGCCAGGTAGGTGGCCAGGCGCTCGATGGGGGTTTCGAAGTCGGGGTTGAGGTCGACGAAGTCGCGCAGGCGCTCGCCGAGCCACTCCAGGGTCACCTGCTCTTCGCCCCGGCGCTCGACCAGTTCCTCGATGCCACGGTCGGTGAAGTACATCGCGTACGTCCTCGTACTCGGCCCGGCGCGTGGCCGGGCGGATGGACCGACGCGAGCCGGGGCAGGACCGTGGGAAACGGCCCTGCCCCGGCTCACGCGCGGTGCGGTCAGGTCACGGGCGGGGGAGAGCCGCCTCGATCAGCGCGTTCTGCTCGACCTCGTGGGTCTTGGCCGAGCCGACCGCCGGGGCCGCCGCGGCCGGGCGGGAGATCCGCCGCAGCCGAACGTCCGTGAGGTGCTCCAGCAGGTTGAGCGCGACGAACGACCAGCCACCCTGGTTGGCCGGCTCCTCCTGCACCCAGGCGAAGTCCTCGGCGTTCGGGAACTGCGCGAGAGCGGCCCGGATCTCCTCCACCGGCAGCGGGTACAGCTGCTCCAGCCGAAGGATCGCGGTGTCGGTGACGCCGCGCTCCTGCCGGGCCTGGAACAGGTCGTAGTAGACCTTGCCGGAGCAGAGCAGCACCCGCTTCACCGCCTCCGGCGCCGGGGCTGCCGTGTCGCGCAGCACCGGCTGGAAGGTGCCGGTGGTGAAGTCCTCCACCGACGAGACGCAGAGCTTGTGCCGCAGCAGCGACTTCGGCGTGAACACCACCAGCGGCTTGCGCTTGGGCGACAGGGCCTGGCGGCGCAGCAGGTGGAAGTAGTTCGCCGGGGTCGTCGGGATGGACACCCGCATGTTGTCCTCGGCGCACATCTGCAGGAACCGCTCAGGCCGGCCGGAGGTGTGGTCCGGGCCCTGACCCTCGTGGCCGTGCGGCAGCAGCAGGGTGATGGCGGAGCGCTGGCCCCACTTCACCTCACCGGACGAGATGAACTCGTCGATCACCGACTGGGCGCCGTTGACGAAGTCGCCGAACTGGGCCTCCCAGGCGACGAGGGCGTTGATGTTCTCCACCGAGTAGCCGTACTCGAAGCCCATCGCCGCGTACTCGCTGAGCAGCGAGTCGTGGACGAAGAACCGGGAGCGGTCGCCGTCGCCGGTGAGCGACTTCAGCGGCAGGTAGTCGTCCCCGGTGCGGGAGTCGACCACCGAGGCGTGCCGCTGAACGAACGTGCCGCGACGAGAGTCCTGCCCGGCGAGCCGGACGGTGACCCCGTCGTGCAGCAGCGCCCCGAGCGCGATGATTTCGCCGAAGCCCCAGTCAATGTTGCCCTCGACGGACATCTTGGCCCGCCGGTCCAGCAGCTGCTGGATCCGCTTGTGCGGGGTGAAGCCCTCCGGCAGGTTGATGTGCGCCTCGCCGATGGCCTTGACCACTGACGCATCGGTGGCGGTGTCGACCTGCGGCTCCGGCTCCTCCTCGCGGCGCGGCCGGTTGAGCTGGCGCGGTGCCGAGGCGGCGTCCCGGGTGGCCTTGAAGACCTTCTCCAGCTGCGCCTGGTAGTCGCGCAGCAACTCCTCCGCGTCCTCCACGGTGATGTCGCCGCGACCGATCAGCTCCTCGGTGTAGAGCTTGCGGACCGAGCGCTTCGAGTCAATGATCTTGTACATCTGGGGGTTGGACATCGACGGGTCGTCGCCCTCGTTGTGCCCGCGCCGGCGGTAGCAGACCATGTCGATCACGACGTCCTTGTTGAACGTCTGCCGGTATTCAAAGGCCAGCCGGGCCACCCGGACCACGGCCTCCGGGTCGTCGCCGTTGACGTGGAAGATCGGCGCCTGGATCATCCGGGCCACGTCGGTGCTGTAGAGGCTGGACCGGCTGTACTCCGGGGCGGTGGTGAAGCCGACCTGGTTGTTCACCACGACGTGCACGGTGCCGCCGGTGCGGTAGCCGCGCAGCTGCGACAGGTTGAGCGTCTCGGCGACCACGCCCTGCCCGGCGAAGGCGGCGTCACCGTGCACCGCCAGCGGCAGCACGGTGTAGCCCTCCAGCTTGAGGTCGATCCGGTCCTGCTTGGCCCGGACGATGCCCTCCAGCACCGGGTCGACGGCCTCCAGGTGCGACGGGTTGGCCACCACCGACACCTTGACCGCGTGCTCGCCGTCGGGGGTGGTGAACTTGCCGTTCTGACCCAGGTGGTACTTCACGTCGCCGGAGCCCTGCGTCGAGCGCGGGTCCAGGTGACCCTCGAACTCCGAGAAAATCTTCTCGTACGGCTTGCCGACGATGTTGGCCAGCACGTTGAGCCGACCCCGGTGGGCCATGCCGATGACGACCTCGTCCAGCCCGTTCTCGGCGGAGGACTCCAGCACCTCGCCGAGCAGCGGGATCAGCGACTCGCCGCCCTCCAGCGAGAAGCGCTTCTGGCCGACGTACTTCGTCTGCAGAAAGGTCTCGAACGCCTCGGCGGCGTTGAGCCGGTTGAGCACGTGCTTCTGCTCGTCGGCGGACGGCTTCTCGTACTTGCGCTCGATCCGTTCCTGGACCCAGCGCCGCTCCTCCGGGTCCTGGATGTGCATGTACTCGATGCCGACGCGGCGGCAGTACGAGTCGCGCAGCACGCCGAGGATCTCGCGCAGCTTCATCCGCTGCCGGCCGGCGAAGCCGTTGACCGGGAACTCGCGGTCCAGGTCCCACAGGGTGAGCCCGTGCTGGAGGACGTCCAGGTCGGGGTGCTTGCGGATCTTGAATTCCAGCGGGTCGGTGTCGGCCATCAGGTGACCGCGCACCCGGTACGCGTGGATCAGCTCGTGCACCCGGGCGGTCTTGTTGATCTGACCCTCGGAGTTGACCGCGACATCGCGCATCCAGCGCACCGGCTCGTACGGGATGCGGAGCGCGGTGAAGATCTCGTCGTAGAAGCCGTGCTCGCCCAGGATCAGCTCGTGCATCACCTTGAGGAACTCGCCGGACTGCGCGCCCTGGATGATCCGGTGGTCGTACGTGCTGGTCAGCGTGATGATCTTGCTGACCGCCAGCTCGGCCAGGGTGGCCTCGGACATCCCCTGGTAGGGGGCCGGGTATTCCATAGCGCCGACGCCGATGATCGCGCTCTGCCCCTGCATGAGCCGCGGCATCGAGTGCACCGTGCCGATGCCGCCCGGGTTGGTCAGCGAGATCGTGGTGCCGGAGTAGTCCTCCATGGTCAGCTCGTTGCGCCGCGCCCGTCGGACCACGTCCTCGTACGCCTGCCAGAACTGCCGGAAGTCCATCTCCTCGCAGCCCTTGATGGAGGGGACCACCAGGTTGCGGCTGCCGTCCGGCTTGGCGAGGTCGATCGCGATGCCGAGGTTGACGTGTGCCGGGCGGAGCACCGCCGGCTTGCCGTTGGCCTCGGTGAAGGAGTTGTTCATCTCGGGGTGCTGGACCAGCGCGCGCACCATGGCGTAGCCGACCAGGTGGGTGAAGCTGACCTTGCCGCCCCGCCCGCGGGCGAGGTGGTTGTTGATCACGATGCGGTTGTCCACCAGCAGCTTCGCCGGGACCGCGCGGACGCTGGTCGCGGTGGGCACGCTCAGCGAGGCGTCCATGTTCTGGACGATCTTCGCCGCGACGCCCCGCAACGGCGTGGTCTGCGGGCCGTCGGCACTCGGCGCGGCGGCCTTGGCGGCTGGCTTTGCCGGAGCGGCCTTTTCCGGAGCGGCCTTCTCCGGCGCGGTCTTCCCCGGAGCGGCCTTCGGTGTGGCCGAAGCGGCGGGCTTGGCCGGCGCCGCCTGGGCGGCCGGCTTGCTCGCGGTCGCCGGCTTGGCCGGGGCGCTCGGCTGGGCGACCGTGGCGGCTGCCTCCGGCTGACCGTCCGGCTCCGGGGCGGCGGCCGGCTTGTCCGACGATTCGGCGCCGCGCGGGGTGCCCGCGCCAGGTGCCGGTCGGTAGTCGGCGAAGAAGTCGTGCCAGGCCGAATCGACGCTCGATGGGTCGGCGAGGTAACGCTGGTACATCTCCTCGACGATCCACTCATTCGGGCCGAAACCCGCCAGTGGGTTCTCCTGCGAAGTCTGCTGGGTCGACACGGCCGGTAATCGCCTCTTTCACGCGGGTTTGTGTGGCACGCGGTGGGTCCGTCGCGCCCGATCAAGAGCACGGACTAGACGGCTCCCAGGCTACGCCGTACCGATCCCGCAGGCATTTCCGCCTCGGTCCCGTGGCCGGTTTCACAGAAGATGCCAGAAGTTCAGCAACGCCTGCGCGCACCGTGTCGAGCTGGTAACACCAGGGGCCGGACGCCGAGCGGCCGCCCGACCCCGGAACGGCAAGCTCGTCGCCGCCCCGGGGTCGCGGACGCCATCAGGCGATGTCGCGCCGCCGGGTGAGCAGAACTCCGGCAATTCCGCTGACCAGCGCGTAGCCGATCAGCACCAGAGCGCCGACCCACCAGGACGGGGTGAACTCCGAGGTGCCCTCAGTGATCATGACCTGGGATGCCACAGCCGGCCAGATCACCTGCCACTTGAGCACCGCCTGGCTGTCGAGGAGGTTCGACAGGAGCAGGAAGAGCAGGCCCACCACCTGGGTGCCGATCAGATAGAGCACCGCCGCCGTGATCACCGCACCGAGCTGGTTGGTGATCAGCGTGCCGATGCCCACCCCGAGGATCGTCCAGATGGCGTAGGCCAGCAGATTGAACAGCAGCGCCCGCTGCACCGGCCACTCACCGAGCTGAGTGCCGTAGTCGTTCGCGGACAGGAAGATCGCGCCGGCGGCCAGGTCGATGAGCGTGGTCGCCAGCCAGAACATGAAGCCGAGCAGGCTGGCGGCGACGAGCTTGCTGACGATGACCGACGTCCGCCGGGGCGTCGTCAGGAACGTCGTGGTCGCGGTCTGGTGGAAGAACTCGTTGGTGACCATCAGGATGCCGATGAGCATCACGAACATCAGCCCGAGGTACTGGCCCGAGGTGTAGAGGTTCGCCGCCTGCGCCGGCGCGGTCGCCTGCTCGGGACTGACACCGATGTTCTCGGCGTCACCGCTGAGCGCCGTGACGGCCAACCACGCGTTGACCGCGAAGGCCAGGGCGATCGAGAGGAACGCGCCGAGGGCCAGCCACCACCAGGTGCTGGTGGTACGGATCTTGAGTAGCTCGGATCGGACCAGGTTCATCGGATGCCCGCCTTTCCGGCCGTCAGCTCCAGGAAGACCCGTTCCAGATCGGGCCGTTCGGTGGTCAGTTCGTGCAGCTCGACCCCGGCCGCGAGGGCGGACCGGCCGATCGTCGGGGCGTCCACCCCGCCGACCAGCAGCACACCCTGCTCGTCCGTCTCGATGGTCGCCGACTGCGCCTTGAGGGCGGCGGTCAACACCTCGGCCTGCGGGGTGCGGACCCGGACCCGGGCGCCCTGGGCCATCGACCCGAGCACCTGGTCGACCGGACCCTGCCGGACCAACTGCCCGGCCGCGATGATCACCACGTCGTCGGCGAGGAGCTGCATCTCCGACAGCAGGTGGCTGGAGACCAGCACCGTACGACCCTCGTGGGCGAGGTTCTTGAGGAATCCACGCATCCACCGGATGCCCTCCGGGTCCAGCCCGTTGGCCGGCTCGTCGAGGATCAGCACGCGGGGGTCGCCGAGCATCGCGGCGGCGATGCCGAGCCGCTGCTTCATGCCCAGCGAGTAACCCTTGAACTTGCGCTTCGCCGCCGGGGTCAGCCCGACCAGGGCCAACGCCTCGTCGGCCCGCTGCTTGGGCAGCCCGGCCGCCGCGCAGATGACCCGGAGGTGGTTGATGCCGGTGCGGCCCTTGTGCGCGCTGGACGCCTCCAGCACCGCGCCGACCTGCCGCAGCGGGGTGGCGAGGTCGGCGTACCGCTGGCCGCTGATGGTGGCCGTGCCGGCGGTCGGCGTGACCAGGTTGAGCAGCATGCGCAGCGTGGTGGTCTTGCCTGCGCCGTTCGGGCCGAGGAAGCCGGTCACCCGTCCCGGCGCCACGGTGAAGGACAGGTTGTTCACCGCCCGGACGTTCTTGTACTGCTTCGTCAGACCGGACACCACGATCTGACCGTCGCTGGTGGGGCTTCGCTGCCCGTCAGTCATCGTTCTCCTCCCGTGTGTGGCGTCGAGGTACGCCGTGGCACAGCGTGACGGCCCGTGGCAACAAGGTCAATCAGGCGCGGTCGGTACGTTTGCCTCCGTCGCGGGGTGGACGCGACTCATCCCTGCGGACTACGGCCCGGGTTCAGCGGGCGATCCAGGTTGCCCGCGCCGCGCCGAGCAACGACCCGTCCGGGCCGTACAGGCTGGTGTGCACGAGCGCCTTGCGCCCATCGACGCGCAGCAACGCCCCGGTCACCACACACTCGTCGCCCGACCCGGGTAGCGCCGCGACCACGGCGGCGATCCGGCCCAGCAGGTACGGGCGACCCGGCGCGAGCACCGCCCAACCACCGGGGCAGTCCAGCGCAGCCCAGACCGTGGCCGTGCTGACCTGTGCGGGCGCGCGGAAGGGCGCGGCGGTCCGGCCGTCGGGCAGCCGGCCTGGGAAGATCCGCAGCCCGTCGGCCCGCTGGGGCCCGCAGACGTAACAGCTGGGGAACGGATGCTCGACCAGGCCGGGGTAACGGGCCGCGGCGGCCACCGCCGTCTCCAGGTCGACCGGGGGTACGACGGTGTCGATCAGCCCGGCCGGGCGCACCTCGGCCACCAGCTCGCCGGCCGGGTCCCGGACCTCGCCGTCGACCAGGGTCAGCTCGGTCTCCAGCGGTGGTGGCCGGCGCAGCGTCACCTCGATCGGCCCGCTCCCGCCCGCCTCGGCGGCGAAGATCCCCGCGCTCCAGCCGCCGTTGCCGGAACCGGCGGGCCCGTTGTAGCGGGTTTCGATGCGCATCGTCGACCTCCGGTGGTGCGTGCCAGCGTCGTCGCCGGTCTGTTCCGCAGCCTCGCATGACCGAGCTGGGAGCCATCTGCCGGCCGGCGTTCATCCGATCGACACCAGTGGTCCCCGTGGATGGCAACCCGGGCACCTAGACAGATCCCATGGCCGTTCTGCATGCCGCTGGCGCACCCCTGAAGACCAGCGGATACACCCTGCTGATCGCCGACGACCCCACCCAGGTCGCGGCCGCGCAACGCCTGCGCCACGAGGTGTTCGCCACCGAGCTCGGCGCCACCCTCCCCGGCGAGGCCGGGTTGGACGTCGACCCCTTCGACGCGTACTGCGACCACCTGATCGTCCGCGAGGACAGCACCGGCGAGGTGGTCGGCACGTACCGGCTGCTGCCGCCCGGGCGCACCACCCGGCGCTACGCCGAGGACGAGTTCGACCTGAGCCCGCTCGACCCGCTCCGCGACGACCTGGTCGAGGCGGGTCGGTCCTGCGTGCACCCGGATCACCGCTCCGGCGCGGTGATCAACCTGATGTGGGCCGGCATCATCCGGTACCTGCACCTGCGCGGCTCCCGCTGGCTCGGCGGCTGCGCGTCGGTGCCGGTGGCTGACGGCGGGCGGACGGTGGCCGAGGTGTGGACCCAGGCCCGGGCCCGGCACCTGTCGCCGCCGCCGCTGCGGGTCCGCCCGTTGCGGCCCTGGTTCACAGAGGCGGCTGCCGCCGGCCCGGTCGCCGTCGCCCCGGCCGGGCGGGTGGCGGTTCCGCCGCTGCTGCGCGGCTACCTCCGGCTCGGCGCGTGGATCTGCGGCGAGCCGTCCTACGACAGCGACTTCGGGTGCGCGGACTTCTACGTCCTCTTCTCCCTGGACCGGATGAACCCGCGCTACCTGCGGCACTTCCTCGGCGGGGAGCAGCGGTGACCGCCGTGGCGCGCGACCTGTGGCGTCCTGCCTCGGGTTGCGACGACGACTGTCTGCCGACGGCCGGCGAGGTGCCCACGGTGCCGGTGGCCCGCCGGGTGCTCCGACTGGTCGCCGCGCTCGGCATGCTGCTGGCCGGGATCCCGGTGGTGGCGCTGCTGCCCGTGCTCCCCACTCGGGAACGGCAGGCGCTGGTCAGCGGCTGGGCACGGGCCACCGCGCGCGCCTTCGGCGTCCGCCTCGTGATCCGGGGTCGGTTGCCCCGGCGGCGCGCGCTGCTGGTCGCGAACCATGCCTCCTGGCTGGACATCCTCGCGGTGCTGGCGGTCGCGCCCACCCGGATGGTGGCGAAACGGGAGATCCGCTCCTGGCCGGTGGTCGGTCTGCTGGCCGCGGCGGCGGGCACGGTCTTCGTGGACCGCGCCCGGCCGCTGGCGCTGCCGAGGACCGTCGCCCGGGTCGCCGACGCGCTGCGCGCCGGGCGGTCGGTGGCGGTCTTTCCGGAAGGTACGACGTGGTGTGCCGGCAACGGTGCCACCGACTGCCGCCCCGGGGGTGGTTTTCGGCCCGCGACGTTCCAGGCGGCCATCGACACGGGCAGCCCGGTGGTGCCGCTGCGGCTCACCTATCGCTGTGCGGCCACCGGGTCGACCACCACGGCGGCCGCCTTCCTCGGTGCGGACACCCTGCTGCGCTCGGTGGCACGGGTGGTCGCGGCGCGGGAGCTGGTGGTCTCGGTGACGATCGCCGCCGCGCTGCACCCGGCCCGTGACGCCGATCGGCGGTTGCTGGCCCGGGCCGCCGAGTCGGCCGTACACCTGGTGCCGACGGCGGGTGCCGTGGCGCGGGCCCGGCTGCGGCCGGTGCCGACGGTGACCCCGGCCGTTCCCGTGTCACCGCCCGCGACGGGCAGCGACCTGGATCTGGCTGCCTAGGGGAGGTACGCCCGCGCTGCTACAGTCCCCGCCGCCCGCGGATGCGCCGCCCGTCGCCCGCCGCCTCGCCCCCGCCGCCCGCCGCCGCGCCCCCAAGATCGTGCTCGATCCAGGTAGTAGTGGCCTCGGCGGCGCGGGATGCCACTACATCCAGGATCGAGGGCGATCTTGGAGCGCGGATGCGCGAGACTCGCGACAGTCTTGTGGTGTCGCGATGTATCGCGTTACATTGTCCTTCTGTTCGGCGTGCCTCCGGCGCGTCGTCGAGAGGGGGACGCCATGGCCGGATGGACGGTCGAGAGCCCGCAACGGCTCACCCTGGACGCTCCGGTCGTCCGGCTGGACGTTCGACTGATCAGTGGGCGGCTCAACGTGGTCGCCACCGACGGGCCGACCCGGATCGACGTGACCCAGGTCGGCCGTCGGCCGGTCCTGATCGACCACACCGACGGTCGGCTCAGCATCCGCCAGGAGCGCGGTCGGGGTTGGTCGGAGGTCCTGCGCTGGTTCCGGATGATCCACCGCTATCCCCGGGTGGACGTCTCCATCGCCGTGCCCGCCGACGTCCTCGCCGATCTGGGCCTGGTCGCGGGCTCGCTGGTCGCCTCCGGCCTGCGCCGGCAGACCACCGCCAACGTCGTCGCCGGCCAGATCACCCTGATGGGGCTACGCGGCAGCACCTCCGCGAAGCTCACCTCGGGGCCGGTCGAGGCGCTCGGCGTCCGCGGCGACCTCACCCTGGAGACGGTCTCCGGGGAGGTGATCCTCGCCGACAGCGCCGCCGACCGGGTACGGGCACAGACCGTCTCCGGCGCCATCACCTGCGACCTGGACAATCCCCGGCGCAGCGAGATCCGGTTGACCACCATCTCGGGCAGCATCACCGTCCGGGTCCGCGCGGACAGCGACCTCGCCGTCCAGCTCAACACCGCTTCCGGCCGGATCACCAGCGGCTTTCCGCAGTTGCGCACCTCGACGTTCCCGCTGCCCAGCAGCGAGGGGGTGCTCGGCGCCGGCGAAGGTAAGCTCTGGGCTTCCGCGACCTCGGGGAGCATCGCCCTGCTCGCCCGGGCCGTCGACGACAATGCAGAGGAGCTGCCGTGACCGCCGTGTTCAGCCACGGGCGGCTCCGGCTCTACCTGCTCAAGCTCCTCGACGACGGCCCGAAGCACGGCTACGAGCTGATCCGCCTGCTGGAGGACCGCTTCCTCGGGCTGTACGCGCCCAGCGCCGGCACCATCTACCCCCGCCTGCAACGGCTGGAGGTCGAGGGACTGGTCAGCCACACCGCGGCCGGCGGCCGCAAGACGTACGACATCACCGACGCGGGCCGGGCGGAGCTGCGCCAGCGGGCCGGTGAGTTGACCGCGCTGGAAACGGACATCGCCGCCTCCGTGGCGGACCTCTCCAGCCTGGCCGGCGAGATCCGCAGCGAGGTACGTGGCTCGGCACGCGACCTCAAGCGGGAGCTGAGCGAGGCCACCCGGCGGGCCCGATGGGAGGCGCCCGCGCCGCCGCCCCGCCCGGCGTCGACCGGAGGGCCGCAGACCGAGCTGCTCGGCGAGTTGGACCAGCGGCTGGCCGCGTTCACCGCCGAGGTGGGCCGGCTGATGCGCGCCCGGCAGTTCAGCGACACCCAGTTGCGCACCGCGATCCGGCTGCTCGACGGTGCCCTCGACGGGCTGCGTCGCCTGCTGCGCTGACCTGCGTCGCCGGACGGCCGGCGACTCACAGCCTTTTTGCAGGAAGCGTCCAGCGCTGGCGCAGTGAAGTCACCGATGATGGGCGCATGCCCGCTACCCAGACCGAGGCGCGACTGCTCGTCGTCGAGGACGACCCCAACATCCTCGAACTGCTCTCCGCGAGCCTGCGGTTCGCGGGCTTCGACGTGGCCACCGCGACAAGTGGGAGCGCCGCGCTCAACGCCGCCAAGGACCACCGGCCCGACCTGGTGGTGCTCGACGTGATGCTCCCCGACCTCGACGGCTTCGAGGTCATCCGGATGCTCCGGGAGGGCGGCACGCGTACCCCGGTGGTGTTCCTGACCGCCCGGGACGCCACCGACGACAAGATCCGTGGGCTGACCCTGGGCGGCGACGACTACGTCACGAAGCCGTTCAGCCTGGAGGAGCTGACCGCCCGGATCCGCGCCGTGCTGCGCCGCACCACGACCGGCGAGCAGGCCCCGTCCCGGCTCACCTTCGCCGACCTGGAGTTGGACGAGGAGACCCACGAGGTGCACCGTGCCGGTCAGCGGGTGCAGCTCTCGCCGACCGAGTTCAAGCTGCTGCGGTACCTGATGCTCAACGCCAACCGGGTGCTCTCCAAGGCGCAGATCCTCGACCACGTCTGGAACTACGACTTCCGGGGCGACGACAACATCGTCGAGTCCTACATCTCGTACCTGCGGCGCAAGGTCGACACCACCCAGCCCCGGCTGATCCACACCCTGCGCGGCGTCGGCTACGTGCTGCGCAAGCCGGCGGCGTGAACGCGGTCCAGCAGGCGAAAGGGCGGGTCCGCAGCGTTCCGCTGCGGGTGAAGCTGGTCACTTCGGTGCTCGCGCTGGTCGCCGTCGCGCTTCTGGTGATCAGCGGGCTGACCGCGTACTTCCTCCGCAACTACCTGGAGGGCCAGGTCGACGGGCAGGTCCGGTCGACAGCCCAGGGCCTCGGCCAGCTGCTTCCGAAGCTTCGCAGCGGTGAGGTCGGCGCGATGCTGCCCAGCGACTACGTCGTCATCGTGGCCGACGAGCAGCAGGTGTACCCGCCCAAATACGACGACCTCAGCTACGACCCCGACCAACTGCCCGCGGTCCCCAGCAGCCGCGCGGGTTTCGAGGCGGAGGAGGGCGAGCCGCAGACCGTCCTGTCCCACAACGGCTACACCCGCTGGCGGGTGTACTACGCCCCCCAGCCGGACGGCTCGGTGCTGGCCGTGGGTCAGCCGCTGACCGACGTGGACCGGGCGGTGAAGCAGCTCGTCTGGATAGACCTCCTGGTCGGTGGCGCAGTGCTGATCATGCTGGCCTCGGTCGGCGCGGCGATCGTCCGGACCAGCCTCAAGCCCCTCGTCGAGATCGAACAGACCGCCGCCGCGATCGCCGGCGGTGACCTGACCCGCCGGGTCCCCGACCCGGAGGAGGGCCAGGCCGAGCCGACCTCGGAGCTGGGCCGGCTGTCGCGCGCGCTGAACGCGATGCTCACCCAGATCGAGGCGGCGTTCACCGCCCGAGCCGCGTCGGAGACCTCGGCCCGGTGGGCGGAAAGCGCCGCTCGTGATGCCGCCGCCGCCGCCCAGGCGTCCGAGGCGCGGGCCATCCGCTCCGAGGAACGGATGCGGCAGTTCGTCGCCGACGCCTCCCACGAGCTGCGGACTCCGCTCACCACCATTCGTGGCTTCGCCGAGCTGTACCGGCAGGGTGCGGCCCGTGCGCCGGAACAGACCGCCGGTCTGCTGCGCCGGATCGAGGACGAGGCGTCCCGGATGGGGCTGCTGGTGGAGGACCTGCTGCTGCTCGCCCGGTTGGACATGGAACGGCCGCTCTCGCTGACCCCGGTGGAGCTGCCGGTGCTCGCCTCCGACGCGGTGCAGGCCGCCCGGGCGATGGCACCGGAGCGGCGGATCGAGCTGGAGATCGCGCCCCAATCGGGACCGCTCGTCGTCTCCGCCGACGACGCGCGGCTGCGGCAGGTGATCGGCAACCTGGTCACCAACGCGCTCACCCACACCCCACCGGAGGCCGAGATCCGGGTACGGCTGCGCGCCGAACCGGGTGGCTTCGCCGTCGTGGAGGTGGCCGACACCGGCCCCGGCCTCTCAGCCGAGCAGGCGGAACGTGTCTTCGAGCGGTTCTACCGGGCCGACGCGGCCCGTACCCGGCGGGCCGGCGGCAACACCGGCACCGGCCTCGGCCTGGCCATCGTGGCGGCGCTGGTCGCCGCCCACCACGGCTCGGTCGAGGTGGCCGAGACGCCGGGCGGCGGGGCCACCTTCCGGGTTCGGCTGCCGCTGCTGCCGCAGGTCGAGGGAGCGGGCGAGTGACTTTCAGCCAACTTCCAGGACGGTTCCAGGTTGATTGCAGTGCCGGGGGAGAAGGTAGTGCCATGACCGAGTTCGAGTCCGACCCGCAGCGCCGGCCGGCCCCCACCGACGCCGAGCCGTCGCACCCCACCGCCGAGCTGCCGCGCGACGAGCACGTGCAGTCCGACTCCCCGACCACTCCCGTACCGGTCGTCTCGACCGGCGGCGACCCGACGGTCGCCGCCACCACCGGTGACGCGGAGACCACCGCCGTCACCCCGGCCGGGTACACCGGCTCCTCCGCGCCCGACGGCCAGCCGGCGGCCGCTCAGCCGACCGGTTACGAGCCGTCGACCGGCTACGAGCGCCCGGCCGCCGCCGCGTCCGCACCGCCGTACCCGGTCTCCGGTCACCCGGCGCCCGGCCAGCCCGGCTACCCACAGCCGGCCGCCGGTCACTACCCCGGTGCTCCCTGGTACCAGGGCCAGCAGTCCGGCTGGGCCGGCGGGGGCCAGCCGGGCATGCCGTACGCCCAGCACCAGCAGCACGCCGGGCAGCACGCCCAGCACCCCGGGCAGCACCCGCACCACCCGGGCCAGCCGGTCCCGCCGTGGGGCCCGCAGGTCGCGCCGCCCGGCAGCGGCCCCCGGCCGGGTCGGATCGCCAAGTTCGCCGGTGCCGGTGTCGCGGTGTTCGCCCTGATGCTCGGTTCCGGTGTCGCCGGTGGGGCACTCGCGCTCGCCCTCGACGGCGACGGCGGTGGCATCACCCGCACCTACTCCGCAGCTCCCGTGATCAACGGCGCCGACCTGCCGAAGATCGCCGCGTCGGTGCAGGACAGCGTCGTCTCGATCACCACCGACAGCGGTGAGGGCTCCGGGGTGGTGCTCAGCGCCGACGGGTACGTGCTGACCAACAACCACGTGGTCGCATCCGCCGCTGGCGACGCCGTGCGGGTGGTCTTCGCCGACGGCAAGACCGCCGACGCGAAGATCATCGGCACCGACCCGAAGACCGACCTGGCCGTGGTGAAGGCCAACGGGGTGAACGACCTCAAGCCGGCCAAGTTCGGCGACAGCGACGCCATGCAGGTCGGCGACCAGGTCCTCGCCCTGGGCAGCCCGCTCGGTCTGCAGGGTTCGGTGACGTCGGGCATCCTCAGCGCCCGGGACCGCACCATCCGGGCCGGTGAGGGGCAGCCCCAGGACCCGACCCAGCAGCAGAGCCAGCCGGTCAGCTCGATCTCCGGCCTGCTCCAGACGGACGCTCCGATCAACCCCGGCAACTCCGGCGGCGCCCTGGTCAACACCCGGGGTGAGGTGATCGGCGTCAACACCGCCATCGCGACCTCCGGGCAGAGCACCGGCAACATCGGTGTCGGGTTCGCCATCCCCAGCAACAAGGCCAAGGACGTCGCGGGCAAGCTCCAGCGGGGCGAGAAGGTCAGCCACCCGTCGCTCGGAGTCGGCGTCAACCAGGCCGAGGGCGGCGGCGCCCTCGTCGCGTCGGTCACCCCGGGCAGCCCGGCGGAGAAGGCCGGCCTCCAGCGCGGCGACGTCGTCACCCGGTTCGGCGACAAGCCCGTCAACGACTCGGACGACCTGGTCGGCGCGGTGCAGGCCGGCAAGGTCGGCGACCGGGTCGAGGTGCAGTTCAAGCGCAACGGTGTCGAGAAGTCGGTAACCGTGACGCTCGCCGAGACGTCCTAACCAGCTATCTGTTCCTGCTTCCTCCCTCCGGCGGCGGGTGGCGGCGCCGAGGGGGTCGGCTCCGTCACCCGCCGCTTCTTTCCGCCCGGACGGCGGTTCACCCGGATCGGGTGAACCGCCGTCACCCGTCCGCCCGACAGGTTCGGAAGGGCGACGACCGAACCGGGGGTGGGGTGCCATGACGGACATGGTGGGTGTCCGCGACGACCAGCGGATCCAACGCGACGTTCTGGCCGAGCTGGCCTGGGACGCCCGGCTGCAACCGAACGAGATCGGGGTGACAGTCGACCAGGGCGTGGTCACGCTGACCGGATTCGTGGACGGTGCCGCCCGCGGCTGGGCCGCGACGCGTTGCGCACAGCGGGTTCGCGGCGTACGGGCGGTGGCCGACGAGATGGAGGTGCGGCTACCCGGCACTCCGGGGCGTACCGACGCCGAGGTCGCCGACGCCGCCACCCGCGCCCTGGAGTGGGACAGCTTCGTGCCCGCCGAACGGCTGGACGTGACAGTGGCCAACGGATGGCTGATGCTGCGCGGTGAGGTCGAGTTCGGGTGGCAGCGGCGGGCCGCCGAGGGCGAGGTGCGCCGGCTCGACGGCGTACGGGGGATCACCAACCTGATCGAGGTACGGCCCGCAGCGCCACCGGCTGCCGTGCGGCTGCGGCGGGACGTCCAGCGGGCACTGCTGCGCACGCTCGGCGCCGAGCGGGTGACCGTCGAGGTGGACGGCGACACACTGGTCCTCGCCGGGGTGGTCCGTTCCTGGTGGGAACGCGATCAGGTCGAGCGGGTGGCGTGGTCCGCGCCCGGGGTGCGGGTGGTCCACGATCAACTCCTGGTGGGCGGGTGATCGTCCGCCATGTCCGGTTTACCCGGGACCCCACCGGGAAACCGCCGCCGACCGGCGGTGCCGCCGCACCGGGGGAGCAATGGGGAGGACTCGTGGCCGTGAACCACCCGCCTGCGGGCCGCCCCGAGGAGCGGTCGCTGCGCGTCGCGATGGTGGTTCCGCCGTGGTTGTCCGTACCGCCGCCCGGCTACGGCGGTCTCGAACAGGTCGTCGCCGCCCTGGTGGACGCGCTCTGCGGGCAGGGGCACTCGGTGACCCTGTTCGGCGCCGGAGGTGACCACGGCACGGCGGCCGGCGGCTTCGTCTCCACGGTGGCCGAGGTCCAGTACGAGCGGCTCGGCGAGTCACTGCCCGAGCTGGCACACCTGGCCCGGGTGAATCGGCTGATCAGCCCGGCCGACTTCGACGTGATCCACGACCACACCACGATCGGTCCGCTGGTCGCCGGCCGCCGGGCCGTGCCGACGGTCGCGACCGTGCACGGCAACCCCGTGGGGGAGTACGGCGACGTGCTGAGCGACATCGACGCGGGCGTCGCAGTGGTGGCCATCTCGCACGCCCAGCGCCGGCTGAACCCGAACCTGCCCTGGGCCGGCACGGTGCACAACGCGCTCGACATCCGCGGCTTCCCACGCAAGCACACGCCCGGCGCGGGGCCGGTGCTGTGGCTGGCCCGGTTCAGCCCGGACAAGGGCCCGGACACCGCCATCCGGGCGTGCCGGGCGGCCGGATTGCCCCTGCTGTTGGCCGGCAAGTGCAACGAGCCGGCCGAGCGCCGCTACTACGAGCAGGTCGTCGCGCCGATGGTCGACGAGGACGTGACCGTCGTGCTCAACGCGGACCGCGAGACGACGCTGCGGATGCTTGTCGACGCGCGCTGCCTGATCATGCCGATCCAGTGGGACGAGCCGTTCGGCATGGTGATGCTGGAGGCGATGGCCACCGGCACGCCGGTTGTGGCGCTCAACCGGGGTGCGGTGCCGGAGCTGGTGCGGCCGGGGCTGACCGGGCTCGTCGTCGAGCGGTCGGAGGAGCTACCCGCGGCGTTGCTCGCGGCGGAGCGACTCGACCCGGAGGACTGCGTGGCGCACGTCGCGCAGAACTTCTCGGTCGAGCGGATGGCGAGCGGCTACGCGGAGATCTATCAGCGCTTCGCCCTCGGCCGGCAGGACGTCCGCGAACCGACCCGGGTGCCGATGCGCTGACCCACCGGTCTTCGCCGGGTCAGGCTCCGGTCGCGCCCAGCTCGGCGATGGCGGCGTCGAGCCGAGAGGCGTACGCCGGGCTGATGCCGCCCTCACCGAGACGGACGGCGACCTTCGCGCGCAGTCGGGCCACCGGCGGCGCCAGCTCCTCACGGCCGGAGCTGACCGCCACGGTCAGGTTGCGCAGCTCGTTACGCAGGTCGAGGGCCACGTCGTCGCGGATCTCACCGGCGTTCAGGCCGGCGCCGATCAACCCGTCGACCCGGTTCGCGACCTCGGTCAGGGTGCCCGGGTTCGAGGTGGGCGCCCCGGTGGTCGGCTTCGTCGACGGGGCCGCGGTCGGCGGGGTCGACGTGATCGGCGCGGACGACCCGGGGGCCGGCGGGTCGGTCGACGGGGTCGTCACCGGCCCGGCGGAGGGCTGCGCCCGGCGGGTCGGCTGCTGTTCGGGCATCAGGGCCACCCCGGCCAGTGTCACTCCGACGGCCAGCACCAGCAGCAACACCAGCCGCCGTCGCGACCAGCCGGACCCGGTAGCCGGCTCGCCCGCGCCGGAGGAGGTTCCGCCGTCCGAGGTGTCTCCGTCCAGTCGTCCCGCCGCCGGGACGCCGGCCGTCGCGACGGCCGGCGACT
Source organism: Micromonospora arida (assembly GCF_003857035.1). Classification (GTDB taxonomy): domain Bacteria; phylum Actinomycetota; class Actinomycetes; order Mycobacteriales; family Micromonosporaceae; genus Micromonospora; species Micromonospora arida. Next base: position 4,195 of record NZ_QGSY01000073.1, on the reverse strand, counting down.
GCGGTGGCAGGGGCTGGGTGGGCACCCGGATGGTCGCCGTCGGGGGCTCGGCGGGCAGCGAGTGGTCGCGGAGCGCGGTGGCGACCTGCCGGGCCGTCGGCCGATCGGCCGGGTTCCGGGCGAGGCTGCGCAGGCAGATCTGGGCCACCGGTGCGGGCAGGTCCGGTAGGTCGGCCAGCGTCGGCGGCGGACCACTGGCCAGCGCGGCGCTGAGCTGCTCCCAGGTGTCCGCCGGATACGGGACCCGGCCGGTGAGCGCCTCGTGCAGCAGTACGCCGAGCGAGTAGACATCGGTGGACGGTTGGGCCGGCGCGCCGTCGAGCCGTTCCGGGGCGACGTACGCCGGGGTGCCGAAGGTCTCGCCGTCCTCGTCCTCGTCGGGGGCGCCGATCCGGGTGGCGATGCCGAAGTCGAGCACCTTGACGCCCGTCCCGGTCATCATCACGTTGGCCGGGGTGATGTCCCGGTGCACGATGCCGAGCCGGTGCGCGGCGGCCAGCGCGTCCGCGACCTGCGCGCCCACCTGGACCGCCTCGGTCCACGGCAGCGGCCCCTCGGTGAGCCGCAGCTTCAACTCCTCGCCGGTGAGCAGCTCCATCACCACGAACGAGGTGATCGAGCCGTCCGGGTCGACCGTCTCGCCGTAGTCGTGCACGGAGGTCAGGTGCGGGTGCACCAACTGGGCGGCGGCCCGTGCCTCCTCGCGCACCATGCCCCGGAACCGCGCGTCGGCGGCGAGCGACGGGGCGAGCACCTTCAGCGCGACCACCCGGTCCAGTACCTCGTCCCGGGCACGCCAGATGACCGACATGCCGCCGGCGCCGATCTGGTCCAGAAGTCGGTATCTGCGAGCCAGCAATCGGCCCGGATGCAGTGCTGCCTTCACGGATCGCACCTGCCTCAGGGGTGGGAGCGGTATCAGGTTGCGCGAATGTTTCCTGCCTGTCAACGCCGTCGCCACCAGCCGTCGACGGACGGTGCCTGCCGTGCGCTCACCGCCGGTCGACGGCGGCCCACCGGTCGGCGGCGCGCCCGTGCCAGGATGAGAGGTATGGCGGGGGGACCGGTGGCATTCGTGCTCGGTGGCGGGGGAGTGCTCGGCGCGGTCGAGGTCGGCATGTTGCGTGCCCTGTTCCGGGCCGGCATCCAACCCGACATGGTCCTCGGCACCTCGATCGGCGCGGTCAACGGCGCGCTGGTCGCCGCCGACCCGTCCGAGGCGGTGACCGACCGGCTGGTCCGGCTCTGGGCCTCACCGGAGGCGAGCGAGGTGTACGGCGACTCGGTCTCCCGGCAACTGCGCCGCTTCGCCGCCCGCACCCACCTGCACTCACCCCGGCCGCTGCGCCGCCTGTTGGAGAGCGAGCTGGGGGTGGACACCACCTTCGCCGACCTGCGGGTGCCGTTCCGCTGCTGCGCCGCCCACATCGAGCGGGCTGCCGAGCACTGGTTCGACAGCGGCCCGGTGGTGCCGGCGGTGATGGCGTCTGCCTCGGTGCCGGGCCTGCTCCCGCCGATGCAGATCGACGGCGCGCACTACGTGGACGGCGGCATCGTCAACTCCATCCCGATCGGCGAGGCGGTGGCCGTCGGTGCCCGCCGGATCTACGTCCTCCAGGTGGGTCGGATCGAACGGGAGCTGACCCCGCCCCGTCGGCCGTGGGAGATCGCGCAGGTCGCGTTCGAGATCTCCCGCCGGCACCGCTTCTTCCGGGAGATGGCGGCGCTACCGGAGGGGGTGGAGGTGCACGTCCTGCCGACCGGTGGGCTCAACCCACGCGACGACACGCCGTGGGCGTACCGGGACATGGCCGCGGTGGGACGGCGGATCAGCCGCGCGTACACCGCCTCCCGGCGCTACCTCGCCACCCACCTGGAGCGTTGATGCCGCTGCCTCCCCGGTGGCTGCGGCGGCTGCTGATCGCCCCCGCCGTCGTGCTGCTCGCCTTCCTCGTGGTCACCACGTTGCCGATCTGGGCGCTGCTCGCCGCGGCCGCGTCCCCGCTGGTCCCGGGCCGGTTGCGCCCGCTGCGACTGCTCTGGATCGGCTGCTTCTACCTGGTCTGGGACGCCGCCGCACTGCTCGCGCTCTTCCTGCTCTGGGTCGTCTCCGGCTTCGGCTGGCGGACCCGGTCGCCGGCCTTCCAACGCGCGCACTACGTGCTGGCCGGCTGGTTCCTGCGGGTGCTGTTCTGGCAGGCACATTGGACACTGCGGTTGCGCATCGACGTCGTGGGCACCGACCCGGACACCGCGCTGCCCGGCCGGCCCGAGCTGGTGCTCTGTCGACACGCCGGGCCGGGCGACTCGTTCATCCTGATCCACGGCCTGGTCAACTGGTTCCAACGGGAGCCCCGGATCGTCCTCAAGGACAGCCTCCAGTGGGATCCGGCGATCGACGTGCTGCTCAACCGGCTGCCCAACCGGTTCATCGCGCCGACCCCGGAGCGCGGCGAGGAGACGGTACGCCAGGTCGGGCACCTCGCCACCGGCCTGGACGACAACGACGCGTTCGTGATCTTCCCCGAGGGCGGCAACTTCACCCCCAGGCGTCGGCTGCGCGCCATCGCCCGGCTGCGCTCCCTCGGCCTGGAAAAGATGGCCCTGCGCGCCGAGCGGATGCGCCACGTGCTCGCCCCGCAGCCTGGTGGGATGCTCGCCGCGCTGGACGCCGCACCGGACGCCGGGGTCATCTTCGTCGCCCACACCGGGCTGGACCGGATGCTCACCGTCGCCGACGTCTGGCGGGAACTGCCGATGGACAAGCGGATCGTCATGCGGTTCTGGTCCGTGCCGCCGGAGGACGTACCGACCGGACGGCAGCAACGCATCGACTGGCTCTTCGATTGGTGGGCGCAGATTGATGCCTGGATCGCCGCTAATCGGTAGATGTCCGCGTAGGGTGCGGGCGTGGACGAGATCTGCGTGGTGACAACGGTGGTGGATGCGCGTTCGGTCGCCGACGTGCTGGCGGCTGCGGCCGTCGCCGGCAGGCTCGCCGCCTGCGCCCAGGTGGGTGGTCAGGTGGACAGCACCTACTGGTGGCGGTCCGGGATGGAGACGAGCACCGAGTGGTCGGTGCAGTTCAAGACCGCGCCGGATCGGCTCACCGCGTTGCTGGACCAGATCCGCGTCAGCCATCCGTACGAGGTGCCGGAGATCCTGGTGTCCAGGGTGGAGAGCGGCAACCCCGACTACGCCACCTGGGTGTACGAACACACCCGCTCCTGAGTACGCGCACTCTGGGTCGCACCCCGGTCGGCTGTCGATGATGACCGGGTGAACGACACCCGTTACCCCTGCCCCGCCTGCGGTGCGCCGGCCGATCTGAGCGCCGGTTGCTCCGGCTGCCGGCGTGCGCCCGACCCGATCGCCGCCGAGGTGGTTCGGCTGAGCCGGGAGGTCGCCGAGCTTGAGCCGCAGGTGGAGCGGGCTCGTCGCGCGTACACCGAGCTGGCTGGGCGGCTGTCGACCGTGTCCGGGCGGCGGGCCGAACTGGCCGCGGTCGTCCGCGCCGGGTTGGCGGCCTCGGTCGTGGCGCGCCCGGCGCCTCTCGTCGGACCGCCGCCGTCCATCGGCCCGGGCCCCGGGGTGGCGGCGGATTCGCGGCCGGGTGCGGCGGAGACCTCGACCCGGACGGTCCAAGGTCTGCTCTTCGTCCTCGGTGGACTCCTGCTGGGCACCGCGGCGGTGGTGTTCACAGCGGTCGCCTGGGCGGCGGTGGGGGTCGCCGGGCGGGCGTTGATCCTGGCGGCGTTCACCGCGCTCGCCCTGGGCGTACCGCTGCTGGCGGTCCGCCGGGGGCTGCGCGGTACGGCGGAGACGTTCGCCGCGGTGGGGTTGCTGCTGGTGGTGCTGGACGGTTACGCGGCCTGGTCGGTGGACCTGGCCGGCGTGGCCGACTGGCCGGGCAGCCGGTACGCCGCGCTGGTCGGGGGGGCCAGCGCGGCGGTCGCCGTGGCGTACGGCCGGTGGAGCGGGTTGACGGGGCCCTGGTTCGCCGCTCTGGTGGCCGCCCAGCCGGCGTTGCCGCTGCTCGCCGCCGAGGCCGGGCTGGGTGCGGCGGGGTGGGCGTTGGTCCTGCTCGGGGTGGCGTCGCTGAACCTGGCCGTGCTGGCCGCGCTGCGCGGCCGGGGAGGGGCGGCACAGCTCGTCGGCCGGGTCCTGGCCGGTACCGGTCACGTCGCCGCGCTGG